>DPVW01000197.1 GCA_003529325.1 Candidatus Latescibacterota bacterium
CCATAGACAGCTCTGATTGGTACCCGCCTGTGGCGCCCTTGTCGAGTTCGAGTCCCTCCCGGGACAAAGACGAGATAGGGGCGTCACTTTTTTTGTCGACGAGCTTGCTCCTCAGGACGAAAGGGTTCCGTCGCTGACCCCTTGGGCCGGGGGCCGGAGGGTCTGTGTGGCGGCGTGCTGTACGACCTGTAGTTGACGCTGAGGTGCGGAGTCTCCAGTAGCACATGTCCACGGTGCCGGGAGTCTAGTAGTGCCTCGAGAACACCACTGACGAGTAACGTTCGCTCCACGGGGTATACGACCTCACCACTCAGAAACAGTTGCTGCGCGTTGAGTCCCAGGTAACTGAAATGAGGATGCGGATCCCCGGCGAGGAAGAACTCCGCTGCATCGACTTCACCATTTGACCGCCGCCCGGCAAAAGCCCAGCCGCTGGCAAACCCATTCAGGAGAAAGGTCGCCGTCTTCAACCCGTCGGTGTACTCCACCAGGTAGACGGCGGGATTTTCACAGACCTCTCGGGGGTCCCCCTCCTTCTTCGCCTCGATCCGATCGACTGCTGCCTCGAACAGATCCCGCGGCCAACGTCCCGCCTCTCCTGCCGCCCAGACGGCAGCCCCCTCCAGACACTGCACGGAGCGCACGCCTGTCTCGCCGCCCGCCCGACGCTCGACCATGCACTGCAAGGTTTCCAACGCATGAAAACCATAGGAGTCGAGTCCGCCATAGGCTACCGACACTGCCTCGCTCAACCCGGTGTCGAGTTCGTATTCCAGCCAGGGCTGGCGATAGCTGACCGGCAGCGACGAACCAGCCATGAATGGCGCTCCCAGTTCGCGCGTACGATCGCACATCCATCGCGCCTGCTCCCAACTCCACGACAGGTGTTTGTCACTGAACACGGGAACTGAGCGGCCGGAGGTGGCAAAGACACCACATACCTGCTCAAGAAAGAAGCGGCGCGGATAGAGGTGTTGCTCCTTCTCGTTCCAGGCGTAGTCTCCGTGCTCGCCGATAATGAGCACACCATCTACTGCCAATTCCTTGCCACCCAGCGTCAGTGCCTTCGCGATACTCTGGAAGATGGGAATGTCATATTCAGCAGCCAGCTCGCGCCCCACATCACGCTCGTGGATCTGATCCAGATAGAACGAGGCGATTTCTACCTGCGGCTGCTGTAGTCCCTCATCGGTAGGAAAGCCGCGCAGAAACTTGGTGACGATGACATCGGCATGGGAATAGGGGTAGTACGCGGTGATGATGGCGGCAATACGTTTGACGGCCACGATGGCTCCTGTCCCGGTTACTTGTACTTGCGGAGCAGACGGGTCCAGATCTTGGCGATCTCTTCGCGCGCCACACAGGCGTCCTGCCAGACATCGGGGAAACATTCCAACGCGTAGCCTGAACCCTGTGGCCCCAGTTCGACGACTGCCCACAACTCACGTCCTCGTCGGGCCCCCTTCAACCATGATTCCAGCAGAGGTCGACAGAAGTTGTCTCGCCAGGTGACAAAATCCCCATCCAGTTTGCCTCGACCATTCGTGATCGGCGTCTGACAGTGGCTGCCGGTGAAGGTTCGCAGGTGCATGAGATCACCCATACGCAACAGATCCGGGCGGTAGATGAGGCGTTTGGCAAAGTCCGCGGGGCGCACCTGCTTGATGATCGCCGGGTGCGAGTGATCGAAGTTCGTACGCAGTTTCGTTCCATACTTCTTCTCGTACGCCTTGGCCAGGGCCAGACCCTTCTCCGGTGTCTCGGTACAGGTGTCTCGATGCCACTCGATGGCGGGCTTGATGCCAAACTGATCCCCCGCCTGCATCACGGCGTGGGCGACAGGCAGTGCCTTTTCGGTCGGCGTGTCATGATCGCACAGCTGCACATTTACATGGGTAGCCCCAGCGTCGGCAAAGGCCTTCATCTTCGGCTTTGCGTCGCTCACCTTGCCGGCATCGACGCCGCCCACCAGTTCCATACCATACTTGCGGCATGCCTTGACAATCTCTTCTTGGGCACCGGCGCTGAAGCCTTCGAATCCTGCCTCCTTCGCCTTGCGTACCTTCGTGTCTGCCGACCATTGACGCTTGGCGGAAGGGTAGTTCGTCATGGTCCACGCAGCAGCGCACAGTCGCAGTCGGGGTTTCGGGGCAGCCTTCTTGGCCATCGATCTATCTCCTGGTGGGTGTGGTGGTAGGCTGGGCGGGGCAACGCAACAAACGCCCGGTGTGAGTATACAGATTGTAGCTGCCGTGGCGCAGGAAGCCGACCAGCGTCAACCCCCCTTCCTCGGCCAGATCAACGGCGAGACTCGATGGACCTGAGACGGAAGCGATGAACCCGAGTCCCGCGAGCAACGCCTTCTGCACGATCTCGAAACTCGTGCGACCACTGACCATCAGCACAGATGCAGATGGCGGCCACTCGCCATCGAGCACAAAGGAGCCAACAAGCTTGTCGACGGCGTTGTGTCGTCCCACATCCTCGCGCAGGGCGAGCATCCGGCCCGTGGCATCGAACAATCCCGCTGCATGCAGCGATCCAGTTCGCTCGAATTGTGCCTGCGCCTGACGAAGCGAGTCAGGCAAGTCCGCCAATACCTGCTCGGTGACAGTGAATTGTGTCGCCTGTCGCTGCGACTGCATCTTGACCTGGTCGATGCTGGCTTTGCCACAGACGCCACAACTGGATGTGGCATAGAAGTTTCGCCGCAGCTTGTCAGCGTCGAACCGAGCAGCGGGTGCCAATCGCACGTCGACGACGTTGCGCTCGTTTGGTGGAGTTGCCGTGGCACAGTATGTCAGAGCTCCAAGATGAGCGGGATCGACGACGATGCCCTCGGTCAGCAGAAAGCCAGCAACCAGGTCAAAGTCATTTCCCGGTGTCCGCATCACGACCGCCAGCGGCTCATCATCTATGCGGATTTCGAGGGGTTCCTCGACGGTGACTGGATCACTGCGGGTGACAGCCTCCATGCCGTCATCCCCAGGACGCACGGCGACGATCGTGCGACCCGTGACGCCGGTGCTGACGCCGCTCTGCAGAGGGGGCTCGCTCACACAATTCAACCCGCGGGGGAGGACATTACTCTTAACAGAGTAATAGGTTGCGTTCCGAAAGGAGGGCAATGTATGTTCGGAACACAGTAGGAGCAATGTGGAGAGACCCCAATATCAATGAGTCAAATTCTCGATGCCATGCGAGCCGGCACCCTGCTCGCCGATGGTGCACTGGGTTCTTACATCTTCGAACTCACCGGTCGCCTATCCGAAACAAACCACGTCTACGAGGCCTTCAACGCCGATCGTCCCGAGATCATCCGCGATGCGTATCTGGCCTATCTCAACGCCGGTAGCCGCTGCCTGACGACGAATACCTTTGGCGCCAACGACGCCTGCCTCGCCGGGTATGGGATGGCAGGTCGCTCGGGTGAACTCAGCAGCGCCGGGGTCAGTGTCGCACGAGAAACCATCGACGAATTTGCTCGCACCAACGGCTGCGGGGTTGACGATTACTTCGTTTTGGGTTCCGTCGGGCCTACACCGGCCGGTGACGAGTCCCCCGAGTCTTTAACCGATATCTACGCAGCACAATTGCGGGCTCTCGTGGAGGGAGGCGTCGACGCCCTGTTGTTGGAGACCTTCCGTTCTGTCGAGCTATTGCGTGGCGTGCTGGCAGAGGTGGCACGGCTCGATCCGGGGTTACCCATCATCGCCCAAATGGCCCTTAACCGTGACGGTGGCGCCTGGAATGTCGCCCCTGAAGAACTCATCACCGTCGCCGCCGCGGGAGGAGCTCATGTGGTGGGCATCAACTGTTGCGCTCCTTGGGATGCGGAGGCGTTCGTCCACTCAGCGACGGCGACCGCCACCATCGCCGATGGAGATCTGTTGCTTTCGGCGATGCCCAACGTTGGCGGATTTCAACATATCGGCAACCGCTATATGACCCGCGTAAATCCAGAATTTATGGGACAGTTGGCGCGCACCATGTCGCAACGGGGTGCGCAACTCGTCGGCGGTTGCTGCGAGATCCATCCCTCTCACGTGTGGGAGATGAACAACTACCTGCACAGTCGTTCCGGCGGCGGGCAGGCGACGGTCGCCATCGCACAGCAAACGGAATGGCCTCCCACGGATGGCAAGGTGAAACGCCACAATGGGGCTTTCTCACGCAAGATTGTCGACAGAGAATTCGCTGTCAGTGTCGAGATGTTGCCATCCCGTGGAACGGCGCCAAAACTGCTACAGGCGAAGATCGATTTCGTTCGTGAATTGGCCGCCTCGGGACTCGCGGATGCACTCGACATAACCGACGGATCGCGTGGCATTCCGTTGATGCCCCCGGGTGACTTCATCCAGCTGGTTCGGCAGGGATTGGGCTGGACGGATGCGACTGGTGATGCTCTCGAGTTGATCGCCCACTTCACCGCACGTGACCTCAACGTCATGGGCGTCCAGGCTCGCCTCATCGGCTATTGGGCAAACCGCATCCACAACGCCGTCTTCATCACCGGCGATCCGCCGAAGATGGCACCCACCTATCCACCGTCCACGGCTGTCTTCGATCTCGATTCAGTGGATATGATCGGCCTCGCACACATGCACCTGAATGCAGGCGTGGACTTCGGCGACCAGCCTCTTGGCAAACACCGCGATCCGCGCACTCGGTTCACCATCGGTACCGGCTTCGAGCCGGAAGCACTCGAGGGCAAAAGGGAACTCGACAAACTGCAGCGTAAGATCGACGCCGGCGCCGACTACGTGATGACACAACCCGCATTCCGCTGGGAACCCCTGGAGGCGATCAGACCGTTTCTCGAAGACGTCCCGGTTCTGGTGGGGGTGTTGATCCTGCGTGGCTTGGACCACGCCTTGCGCATGCGGGATGTACCTGGCGTCGTCGTCCCGGACGACGTGATGCAGAGACTGGCTGCCAGCGATGACGTGCAGAATCAAGTCCGCATCGGTCAAGAAATCGCCGCCGAGCAGATCCGACACATCCGTGCCGACGGCTGGTCGGGACTATATCTGATGTCCCCCGCCTCCCACAAGCCCGTCGTCGACGTGCTGCGCAGCGGTCTCAGCTGAGCGACACTTCAGTCCATCGCCCAGTGTCCGAGCACCGCCTCGAGGGCCTGCTCTTTTGTCGTCAGCCGTTCCTCCAACTGCTCGTCCTCCAGCCAACGCACGATCTGCCCGAATCGTGGTCCGGGACGGTAGCCGACATCGAGCAGTTCCTGTCCCGTCAACAGGGGCGCAGGCCGTAGCGCCGGAGAGTCGTTCTCATGCCCAGCGAGGGACTCGCGACAGAATTCATACAGGTCGAGCAACCCGTGGCTGGACTGGCAGTCGATGTGGTGCAGCTCGAGTAGTTCAGGGAAAAACTCCTCCCGTAGGAAGCGCTTCAACTTGCTAGGACGCATCTGCCTGACATTGCGGAAGCGCATATGGTGCGCCGTGAGATCACGAATGCGGTCACGATCACGGTTTGACATCCGCAGTCGGCTGGCGATCTGCACGACCATTTCCGCCCCCTTGGCATCGTGACCGTTGAAGCGGATACGTGAGGACTCAACTCCCGCCGGTTGGAATGTCGGTGGCTTGCCGATGTCGTGCAGCAGAATACCCCAGGCGAGGGTCGGACTTGGCTCGTCGAGGGCGTCGACGGCCTCCATCATCATCCGTACGTGCACCCACACATCACCTTCCGGATGATATTCAGCCGGTTGTGCAACCCCCTTCATCGCCGCCACCTCGGGCAGCACGCGCTGCAGCAGGCCGCTGTCGAAGAGCAGATCCAGCCCCCGCGCCGCCTGACCTTCCGTCCAGATTCGCGTCAACTCGTCGCGGATGCGTTCGCCGCTGATGCGGTCGATGGTCGGTGCCGCCGCCAACAGCGCCGTCCAGGTGAGCTCATCGATTCGGAAACCGAGTCGTGCAGCGAAGCGTATGGCACGCAGGGTTCGTAGACCGTCCTCGGCGAACCGTGCCGCAGGATCGCCGATGGCACGGACCACACCGGTCGCCAGATCACGGCGTCCGTCGACATAGTCGATGAGTCCATCACCCTCAGGGTCAAAGAACATCCCGTTGATGGTGAAGTCGCGACGCTCGGCATCCTGGCGCGGTTCGGCGGGTTCTACGTGATCGGGGCGTCGCCCGTCGGTATACGGACCCTCCCGTCGAAATCGAGCAATCTCGTACGAATCGCCACCAAGTAGAACGCTGGTGATGCCGAAGCGCTCCCCTACGGGGACGGTGCGCTCGAAGAGGGACGCCACCTGCTCAGGATTCGCATCTGAGGCGATATCCCAGTCTCCGGGAAGGCGCCCCAGCAACAGGTCGCGCACGCAGCCCCCGGCGAGCACGGCGTAATGCCCTGCCTCAGTCAGGCGACGCAGGATCTGCAGGGCGCCAGCATCGACATCGGAGACGTCCGGTTGTCGGTAGTTGACGCAATGGCTACGCTCTGGCATCGGAAGTTCGTTGTCGGTCCGCGCACAGGGAGAAGGGTAGATGTATCAAGGGTCGGTGAAACTTAAAAGAGCACTCATCAGCACCTACGACCGCAGCGGTCTGATCGAATTCGCCCAGTCGCTGCAGGAGATCGGCGTGGAACTCGTCAGTACCGGGGGCACGGCCCGCGCCATGCGCGATGCGGGACTGTCGGTGACTGACGTGGCTGACGTGACGGGATTTCCGGAGATCATGGACGGGCGGGTCAAAACCCTGCATCCGAAGATTCACGGCGGGCTGCTTGGTGTGCGTGACAACGACGAGCATATGGCGACGCTGACGGAGCATGGAATCGACCCTTTCGAACTGGTCTGTGTCAACCTCTATCCCTTCGAAGCAGCGATCTCGAAGCCGGATTGCAGCCTCCCCGAAGCGATTGAGAATATCGACATTGGTGGCCCGACGATGTTGCGTTCTTCCGCCAAGAACCACCGCTCTATCTATGTCGTCAGCTCGCCCTCACAATACCCGGAGACGATCGAACGTCTGCGTGCCGACGACGGTCATATCGACCCTGCCTATAGTATGCGCCTCGCCATCGAAGTGTATGGCCTGACATCACGCTACGACGCAGCGATCACCGCCTATCTGGCCGCTCAGGCAGGCCTGCCTTCCTAGGAGTGTCGCTGGGCGCGCCAGCTGGCGGTCCAGTATTCGCCCAGGTCGACTTGCCCTGTCATGGTATCGCTGTCGACACGGCCTTGAAATGTGTAACCCGCACCACAGGCTTGGTAGTGCACGCCGGTGCGCAGGTCTAGGGTGCCATCGTCACTGACGCTACCGGTGATGTCCTGTTCGCCATACTGACTGCGGTAACGACCTCGCACTTCGGTGCCGTCCTGTTCCAACTGCAACGAATGCGAGGCGACACCGACTAGAAACTTCAGCTCGAGTTGCCACTCTCCACTCAGATTCATCTCTTGTTCCTTACCCATCCTACTTGTGGTTTGTCAGAATTTCGCGCAGACGTGGCGCCACGGTCTGTTCCTCACCCTCTTCCATCATATATGGATTGACGGAGATGCTGTTGTCGCCGTGAAAGACCTCGATACGGGGCTCGCCCTGTGACAGCCCGGCAGCGACACCGGCGCCGTCGATTCCAAGGCGGTCCGCACTCCACTCGATTCCGAGTACGGGGGCAACATTGGAACGCCCTGGTTGACGGATCTCGAGGGCAACCGAATCGAGATCCTTCACCGCATCACCGATAAACTCCAGGCGGCGCTCCCACTCCTTCCACTCCGCTTCGTGGTCCCGTCGAACCCACATTTCCACGGCGGCCAACTGGCCCATCACCTCCTCTTTGCTGGCTTTCATGGGTCGCGCCAGCGCATGGTGTGGGGCGCCGTTGAGGAAGGCCGCTTGTAGCAGACTTTTGTTGCCGAGAACCAATCCCGAGGACTGTGGCCCGCGAAGACACTTGCCACCACTGTAGCCCACGGCACTGACACCATCGGCCAGATAGGGATTGGGCACGTCCGGTCGTTCGGCAGCAGCATCGACGAAAGAGGGAATCCCGTGGGCATTGCCGAGGCTGGCCATGTCGGCGATTGAGATCTCGCCCCGTTCGGCGGCGTCGCCAAACATCAGCAACATGGCGGTATTCTCGCCGACTGCCGCGGTCAACTCCTCCATGCTCTCTACTTCGACGAGGCGCACGCCCACCATACGCACGGCGTGGTCGTAGGTGTGGCGGTGTCGTTTCTGCACGATGACCTCATTCTTCATCCCCGTCGTGTCGGGGAGACGGATCATCTTCTCCGGGTCGGAACCGGCGACGCAGGCGGCTGTGATCTGACACAATGCGGCAGCACAACCATTGGTGACCAGGCCCCATTCGCAGTCCATCAACTCCGCGATCCGCGCGCCTACCGCCTCGGCGAGTTCATCGAGGTGGATATATCGTTTGGACGCCTCCACCATCGCCGCCCTTGCTTCAGGCAACATGACGGAGCCACTGATGATCGTATAGGTCCCCTTGCAATTGATCAGCGTCCGCAGCCCGATCTTTTCGTACGTCGGAAAATCCAACTCGCTCATCTTGTCTCCTCGGAGTGATTTTCGGCTTACAGCACGTCCTGGGCGTAGTCTGCCAGGTGGGTCTCTAACGCCACCATGCCGGCACTGGGGTCCACGTCCACCCCCTGCCGCGCGAAGGAGACACCGAGAGCGTGAAGTGTGCGGAACAGATTTGGTGCCCGGCACTGCTCCCCCATCTGGCCGATGCGCACAGCGCTGATACCGAAAGAGTCTGCGATGAGCACCTTGAAGCGATCGGTCATGTATTTGCGCGCCCGCGCATCATCGATCCCCTCGGGGACCTCGATACTGAGCACGGAGTTCAGGCGATACGCAGGGGGAGCATAGAGTCTGAGACCCATCGCCTCCACCCCCTTCTGCAAGGACAGGGAACTATGCAGGTGCCGCTTGAAGCGCAATTCCAGGGTCTCCTCGATAATCAATCGCAGCGCTTCGTGCAGGGCGAGCAGGGCTGGCACCGGGGCGGTGTAGTGGTACTGGTGGCCGCCCCAGAACTTTTCGGCCCGTAGCACGTCGAGACACCAGTGCGGCCGCAGCGCAGTACGTTGTGCCGCCACCTCCCAGGCACGATCTGAGAACGAGATCAGCGATACCCCTGGCAAGGAGGACAGGCCCTTCTGACTTCCCGTGACGACGACGTCGATCCCCCATTCGTCTTTCTTCAGTGGCATGGTACTCAGTGTGCAAACCGCATCGACGACGCTCAGCGCCCCGTGGTCGTTGGCGAGTTGCACGATCTCGGCCAGATCACTGGTGTAGACGCCGGAGGAAGTCTCTCCCTGTACCATGGTGATGACATCATAACTGGCCGCCTTCAGCGCGGCTGCGACAAGGGGTGCCGATACGGGACGCCCATCCGGATCCTCAAGGATGGTGACATCCGCCCCCACACCTTCCGCCATCTCGGCAAAACGACCACTGAACAGTCCATTGCGCAACACCAGAACCCGGCGTCCCGGCCACAGCAGATTGCTGACGGCCATTTCCATGGCCGCCGACGCAGGCCCGGAAACGCCGTAGATCCTATCGTCCGTCGTCTGAAATACGTAGCGCGACATCTCACGGATATGCCGCACCACCATCGCCATCGTCTCACCCACGTGGTTGATGACGAGACTGCCCGCGTGCGCCACCTCAGCCGGCACTGGCACGGGGCCGGCGGTCATGAGCAACAGCGGTTCTGCAGGCAGAACCTGGTTGAGTGGTGGGGGTTGTGGGCGCTTGATGTTGCCGTCTACAGGTATCACGCCTCGCCTTCTTCTTCCATGAAGTAATAGCAGACCAGGTGCATCAGGATCGTGTGCACATCTTCGACACGGCCCATGTGGTGGCTGTCGGCGATGATGGCCAGATCGGCGGCGCCAGCGAGTTTGCCCCCACCGAACCCCGTCCAGCCGATGACCTCCATGCCGATCTCCTTGGCGACACCTACAGCTTCGATGATGTTGGCGCTGTTGCCGGAGCCGGAAATGGCGAGCAGCAGATCGCCTGACTGCCCGAGATTGCGCAGTTGCTCAGAAAAGATCACCTCGTAACCAACGTCATTGGCCAGAGCCGTTATCCATGGAATATTGTCGGTCAGCGCGATGACGCGGAATCGCGGCCCCTGCCGCCCATAACTTGCCCCTTTGCCCAGATCGTTGGCCAGGTGACTCGCCGTGGCTGCACTACCCCCATTGCCACAAAGGAATAGCTGACCACCACGCTCCCGGACAGCGGCGACCCTGTCCCGCACAGCTTTGATCTGTGCCGGATCCAGCGCGTCGAGCGTCGTCTTCAGATCCGTCAGGTATTGTTGGATATGCTGCATATCTCTCCGTGTGTATTGATCGACTCGCCAAAAGCGGCAGCCGCTGCTTCCATCACCCCTTCCGACAGTGTCGGATGGGCGTGTACCGTGTGCGCCAACTCTTCCCAGGTGGCCTCCAAAGTGATAGCCAACCCGACCTCACCAATCAGCTCCGTCGCCTCAGGCCCGATGATGGCGGCGCCGAGAATGTCACCGTAACGGGCGCCGAAAACGAGCTTGATCAGGCCACCGCGCTCCACATCGCCGGAGGCCCGCGCCCGGCCACTCGCCGCCAGGGGAAACCGCCCCACCTTCACCTTGAGTCCCTGCGCCTTTGCGGCGGCCTCGGTAAGGCCGATGCTGGCCACTTGCGGATGACTGTAGGTACAACTGGGGATATTCGCATCGAGCGGTCGGGTCCGCCGGCCCGCCATGAATTCCACTGCGGCAATGCCTTCGGCGGCAGCGGCATGTGCCAGCTGCGGTGGTCCGATCAGGTCACCGATGGCATAAACATTGGGCAGCTTGGTTGCATAGCGACCATCCACTGACAGGGCGCCACGCACCGCGCGCAGTCCCAGCGCCTCGAGACCGAGGTCTTCCGTATTGCCCGTGATACCCACCGCCATGAGCACTCTTTCGGCCTTCAACTCGAGCTCACCACCGTCAGCTCGCAACTGCACTGTCGCCGTTTTCCGCCGAGGTCCGGTCTCCACACCCATCACCTGGACGCCGGTGTGCACGGTGACACCGTCGCGCTCGAGGGCTACCCGAAGAAGCTGCGCCACCTCCGGATCTTCCCGCGGCAGGACCTGATCTTCCGCCTCCAGCAATGCGACAGACGTACCGAAAGCACTGTAGAACGAGGCAAATTCAACGCCGATCGCCCCCGCCCCAATGATGACAAGACTTTGCGGGCGTGTGCTCAGCGCCATCCCCTCCCGGCTGCTGATCACACGCTCCCCATCGATATCAATACCGGGCAGAGATCGCGGTCGGCCGCCGGTAGCCAACAGCACGTGTCGGCACTGCAGCGTCTGTGGTTGGCCTCCGCCTGCGGGACGTACCTCCACCGCTCGTGACGGTGTCAGACGCCCGCGCCCGTGCACGACTCTGATTCGATTCTTCTTCATCAGACCGGCGACACCCGTCGCCAACTCCCCCGCAACCCGCCGACTGCGCGCGATGACGGCGTCCCAGTCGTAGCTCACCTCTCCGTCCACGCGCAGGCCGAACTCGTCGGCGCGCTGCAGCAGTCGCAAGACCTCCGCCTGACGCAGCAGCGCCTTGGTCGGAATACACCCCCAGTTGAGACAGACCCCCCCGAGATTGGGCTCCGCCTCCACAAGGGTGACCTGCATCTTCAGTTGGGCGGCACGAATCGCCGCCGAATATCCGCCGGGACCACCTCCAATCACGACCAGGTCGCGCGGATCTTCACTCTTGGATTCACTCACTCAGCCGTCCATCTTTGACGAGATTCTGACAAACCGTATAATGTAATTCCCCCTCCGCACAGCACCAATATCCCACCTGTGAGAACTTTTGTGACTGCCACAAGTGACGCGCAAGAAGATGCCCTTGTGATTTACAGTGACGGCGCCTGCTCCGGAAACCCCGGTCCCGGCGGCTGGGCGACACGCATGCGATATCCCGATGGTCGGGTGCGTGAACTCGGTGGTCCCGTAGCCGATACCACCAACAATCGCATGGAGATCCTCTCCGCCATGGAAGGTCTCAAGGCAGCCACTGCCGAAGGATTCGAAGGCCGGATCGTGATGGTCACCGACAGCGAGTATCTGCGCAAGGGGATCACGGAATGGATCCACAACTGGAAGCGCCGGGGCTGGATGACGGCCGCCAAGAAACCGGTCCTCAATCAGGACTTGTGGCGCGAATTGGATGAGATCAACAACCGGTCTGTCGAGTGGCGCTACACCAAGGGCCATGCGGGAAATCCCGACAATGAACGCTGCGACGAACTGGCGCACGGTTTCTCGCAAGGTCACGAGATGGAGCTGCAGCACTAGAGATAATCACGCAGCCAGTAAACGAAAATCCCCACGTACTCCTTCGTCGCCCGGTGTGAGGAGAGCAGTGCTTTGACATCCGGCATGAAGCGCATGGGCGACAGTGGCTTGTCGACGACGGAAAAATCCGTCGGCGCAGCGATGACATCCAACCCCTGATGCTCGAAGATGCCGACGCTGCGACGCATATGGGATGCCGAGGTCACCAGCAGAACTCGATGCCAACCCCTGGCGCGTAGGAGACGTGCGGTGAACAGGCCATTTTCGTACGTATTGCGCGAGTCGACCTCCAACAGCAACTGCTCCGGGAGGATGCCGTATTCGCCGGCCAACGCTGCCAGGCGCTCTGCCTCCGATACCTCCGAACCAGTCAGATAACTGATCACGCCGCCACTGAGAACAAGATTGGGGGCTCGCCCCGAGCGCAGCAGGCGCATGCCATGTAGCAGACGGTCAAAGGCGCCGCCAACATCGACCTGCAGACGCGGCGGCAATGGCGGCGACGTCGTACCACCCAGCACGACGATGGCATCGACCACGGGGTAACTGTCGACGGGTGCCGGGGCATAGTCATTTTCCAGCGAGCCGAGCAGCCAATCACCCACGAAGGCATTGCTGAACAGGATCACAACCACGATGCCGCCGTGAATGCACCGTCGTCCGGTCCGACGCCGTCCTCGATAGTGGAGCACACCCCCGACGACCCACAACGTCACCGCCCATCCGAGGGGGTAGACGAGGGGCGCGAGCAGTTTCGACAGGAAGATGAACACGGAGGGT
>DPVW01000114.1:0-136 GCA_003529325.1 Candidatus Latescibacterota bacterium
CTGACCGACCAGGTGGGCGGAGATCGAGAATAACTGCAGATTGTGCTTTTCGAGGGTGGCACGCTTGGCCTGGCAATACGCCTCGTCGGCATTGGCGACCTCAAAGTGATCACCCCAGCAGGCGAGTTCGAGACCA
>DPVW01000114.1:432-2475 GCA_003529325.1 Candidatus Latescibacterota bacterium
CCCCAGCAGGCGAGTTCGAGACCATCGTAGCCGAACTCCACAGCCTTCTGACATATCGTCTCGGTATCGAGATCGGCCCATTGGCCGGTGAAAAGTGTTACAGGGCGTGCCATCTCTTTTCGTTCTCCTGTCGGTGTCTGTCCTGGTAGGCTGATATTGGTCAGGTACGAAAGGCCAGCCCTGTCCCACGGTCAACCTGGGTTGTTCGGGTCCTTATCTCGCTAACGACGGGCGGCTTTCATACGCCGCTGATCGACGTCGAAGATCCGCAGGAAGCGGCCCTGGAATTCGCCGATGATTTCCGGGATCGTGTCATCGTCGATGTCGAGCAGCCTCATGCGCTCGCCGAAAGACTGGGAGGATTGCCACTCGAGATCACGGTACAGCGCGTCGAAGACGAAGCCGTCATTGAGGACGATTTCCTCGAGACCATCGCCGTCGACATCGCCGAGCAGGATCTCGGTGGCGGTGATGTTGTCCTGATCGCTTCGCCACTCTTCAAACTGGTCTCTTCCGTCGTAGATGTGCAGGCGCCCGTCGGCGACGAAGATCAGTTCGACCTGCTCGTCTTCGTCCACATTGTGCAGCGTCATCGCCGTCATACTCTGGAAATCCGCTGGCGGGTTCGTCCACAGCGTATGGTAGTCAGCGCTATCGAGGTAGTAGATCCGGCCATTCTCCGTATAGGCCACGATCTCAAGCAACCCGTCGAGATTGATGTCGGCGAGAAACAGCCCGGCGACGGCACTTTCGAAATAATCGCTGATCCAGACTTCGTCGTACGCAGGACCCCGCTGCTCGTAGACATGGACGAATCCATGTGCATCCCCCAGGGCGAAGCGTTGTTGTCCATGTGCTTCTGCAGGAGGCAATGCGAGAATACAGTCGAGTTCGTCGAGGTCACCCTGAGCGATCAGATAGAGCGCGGCGGCAGGCGCCGTGGCGTCGGGTGCCGGCACAGTCTCCTGCTGACCGGCTGCCGGCCAACAGGAGAGACCGATCACCAACAGCGACGCAACGCCCAGCGAGTGCAGAGTCCTGTTCATCGTCATGGGTCCATCTCCTGACGTGCAGCGGCGAGAGCGGCATCGTAGACTGTCTGAAACGGGACCTTCTGGCTGCGTGCCAGGTGAGCGCAATCTTCATACTCAGGTGCCGCCCGCAGATTGCCGTTGACATGGGCGAGCTTAACTTTGATGTCACCGAACTCGGTATGCACGGACTTGACCGAGCGTGCCAGCATGCGTCGTTCAACGTCGTGATAGCGGACGCCAAGACTGGTGGTTTCCGCCAGCACAATGTCGGCTACACTCTGCACCTGGCCGGGATCGACGAGGACACTGAGTAGGTGGCCGGGTCGATTCTTCTTCATCAGCACCGGCGTTACATAGACATCGCGGGCGCCGGACTCCAGCAGCCGTTCGAAGAGATAGCCGTAGACCTCCGGGCTCATGTCGTCCACGTTCGCTTCCAGCAGCACACAACGACTGCCATCGGCAACGGTCGGTTGGCCCAGTCTTAGACGCACCAGATTTGGCGTCGTTTCCAGATTGCGACCACCGGCGCCATGGCCGATCTGATCGACGCTCATCTGGGGAGCCGGCCCGAAACTCTGAGCCAGGGTTGTGATCAGCGCCGCCCCGGTTGGCGTCACGAGTTCGGCACCGATGTCCGTCTGTACGAGAGGCACGCCGCGGCAGAGCGCAAGCACTCCCGGAACGGGGACCGGATAGCGGCCGTGGGCGCAGTTTACGGTTCCCGTGCCGACGTGCAGAGGGGAGGACTGGACCTCGGTCACGCCCAGCCGGTGCAAGCCGGCGATGACTCCCGTGATATCGACGATGGCGTCCAGGCTGCCTACTTCGTGCAGGCCCACATCATCGACTTCGGCACCATGGACCTCGGCTTCGGCTTCGGTGAGGCGTTGAAAAACACGGCTGGCCGTTGCTTTCGTCTCTGGCGTCAGCGAACTGTTCTCGATGATGGCGAGAATGTCACGCAGATGGGTGTGCGTATGGGTGTGTGTGTGCCCGGCGTCGTGCG
>DPVW01000114.1:2813-6974 GCA_003529325.1 Candidatus Latescibacterota bacterium
GGCCATGGACGTGCATGTGCTGTTCCCGGGCCGGTGTCATCGACTGTGAGTCGATCTCGACCTGCACATACGTCGCCTGCATGCCACAACGGTCAACGGATGAGGCTCGCAGACGGGCACCAACCGCAAGGCCGTCGATATCGGCCTGGAGGTCGGCGAGCGGCAGCCCTGCGTCAACAAGGGCGCCGAGCATCATGTCCCCGCTGACCCCGGAGAAGCAGTCGAAGTAGGCGATGGACACAGGGATCACTTGGGGGTTGGCGTTGTGGAGCGACGAAATTCCGAGCAGCGCCTCTTCCAGTCGAGTTCCTCATCAAAGTTGAAGACATCGATGAAATCCTCGATGCGATCGTCCTCTGTCGTGGTCATGAGATTGTCGTTGACCAGATTAAAGACGATCTCACCAAAGTCGCGTGTCGCGCGGATGCCCCAGTGATCGAAGACGGTGCGGGTCAATGGTCCGAATTGATCGAGGGCATGCTCGCTGATGCCATAGAGCAGATCTCGGCCGGACACGTGCCGTTGCTCCCGGGGCATCGACACCTTGCCCAGTTTCTCGACGGTGTGCTGCAGCGCGTCGTAGACGAAGAGATACGCCGCACCACTGAAGCGTCCGTCACGCTCGGCGAGGGCTTCGATATCTTGCAGAAATCCGTCTTCCATCGGGCTATAGTCAACGCACGTTGGTGGGGCTGTCAAGGGGCTGTGAGCGCAGCGGGGGGACGTCTGGCGGCATCGGCGACAACTTGAGGCGGTGCGTGACGCGAGTCGTCGAGCAGGCTTGCGAGATATCTCTTGCGTTGTTCGAAGGCCTCGCGGTAGGATGAGGCCAGTCGCCGTGGCTCATCTCCCCGGTTTACCGACCTGGGGTCGATCTGGCTACCATTGTGAATCAGTTCGTAGTGCAGGTGGGGGCCCGTGGCGCGCCCGGTGGAACCGACCTGGCCGACCAGGTCCCGTTTGCGGATCCGCTGTCCCTTGCGGACCAGGATGCGGCTCAGGTGTGCATATCGGGTCCGGTAGCCATTCGGATGTTCGATTTCCACCATCTTGCCGTACCCGCCGTTGCGACCGGCGACGGTGACCAACCCTCGCGCTGTCGCCCACACGTCCGTTCCAGGCGCCGCCGCATAGTCGGTGCCCAGGTGGGGCATGTTGCGCTTGAGAATCGGGTGAAAGCGCTTTCGGTTGAATTTTGAACTGATGCGACGGAATTGCATCGGTTTGAGCAGGAACAGCCGCTCAAGGGATGTGCCGTTGGCGTCGTAGTACTCAGCTATGCCAATGGGATCCTTGTACTGGATACCCAGTTGAGAGGTCACCTGGCCTTCATAGCGCGCCAGCAGGACCGGGCCATAACGAATGAAGCGGCTGCCGAGATATCTTCTCGTGAAGACGAGTCCCAGGCGGTCTCCACGACGTGGGTCCCGATGAAAATCGATGACGGATCCGAACACGTAGTCGACGACGAAGTCCGTCAGGGCATCCCCCTCGCCGGCTTCTGCGATGGCATTGGACAGGTTGTCTTCGATGACGACCTCGATCGCCCAAATACGATTCGTCAGCTCGATCGTGTCACGGCGCGCTTGGAGTCTGTCGCCGACCCGTTCGATGACCACGGGCATTTCTGGCTCGCGAAAGGGGGTGTATTCGAAGCTCACGACGGAGCGCAGGCTGTCGAGGACCATGACGATGACATCCCCCGGTCGTGTCTCCCGTTGCGCGTCGAAGACGCCGGCCAATGCCTGGCCAAGGCGAGCGATCTCGAGTTCGGGGAGGGCGTGTGATTTCAGTGTCAGATAGATCGAACCATCACGACCGAGTGTGTCGGCGACCTGATGGCGGATCTGCGAAACCGAAATGGACGGGGCAGGTTTGTCGGCCGCCACAGCGGGTAGTGGTACGATTACGGCGGCAGCCTCTTGTGTCGACGGCTCCGATTCGGCTGTAGTCACCCACGGACGGGCCCGCAGGTCCGTACGTATGAACGTGACGACGATGAGGCTGGTGAGTAGACCCCAGAAAGCGATCGTGGAACGGGGTGGAAGACGCATGGCGATGGGGGCCGACGAGTTAGAAGAGGGTCAGATTGAGGCGCGACACAGCCCTCGGTTGCCCAAATCAGGTCTTTGTCAGGTCTTGTCGATGTTTCGCAAAGTGTTTATTATTATACACCTACGTCGGTTTTTCGTCAAGAGATTAGGAATATCCGTGGCCTCTGCTTCTCCCATCGTCGCCGGCGACGCGCGCGCGCCCACTGACCTCAAAGGATTGTTGCCGGAGCAGCTGCGCGCCTTGGCGATAGAGTTGGGTGGGCCCGCCTATCGTGGGGATCAGCTGTTCCGTTGGATTCATGAACAGGGCGTGTGTGATTTCGAGGCCATGTCCAACCTCCCAAAGGCGTTTCGAGCGGCCCTGCGAGAGGCTGGTGCCATCGTCGGTAACCTGCGTCTGCTCGAGCGGCGCGATTCTGCAACCGGCATGGCTGCGAAGTTCCTCTTTGAAGCAACCGCTGGCCAGATCGAATCCGTGCTCATCGTTGATGGCGACCGGCGCACGGCGTGTTTGTCGTCGCAGGTCGGATGTGCTCTCGACTGTAAATTCTGCGCCACCGGCCGTATGGGATTTCGGCGCAATCTGGGGGCCGGCGAGATCGTCGATCAACTGTTGCAGTTGCACGCCGCCGCCACGCAACGGGGAGAGCGGGTGACGAACGTCGTCATGATGGGTATGGGTGAGCCGCTGCTCAATTACAACGAGGTCACCCGGGCGTTGCGCATCATCCGCCATGCCGATGGTCCGACCATCGGCGGCCGTCGCATCACGGTCTCGACCGCCGGATATCTCCCCGGGATTCGTCAATTGGCGGCTGATGATCTCAATGTGGGCCTCGCCATTTCTCTCAACGCCACGACCGACGAGGTGCGCGAGCGTCTGATGCCCATCAACCGCAAGTGGCCCATTGCCGAGTTACTGACTGCGGCGCGCGAGTACTTCGACAAGAAAGGGCGGCGCGTCACCTTCGAGTATGTGTTGATGGACGGGGTGACTGACAGCGACGAGGATGCCCATCGCTTGGCAGAGCTGACCCGGGAGATTCCCAGCAAGATCAACATTATTCCGTACAACGAGTTAGGGGATGAGGGTCAGGCCACGGGGATGACGTTTCGCCGGCCTCCCAGGCGACGCATCGATGAATTTCTGCGGCGACTGCGCGACAACACCGACCATACGGTGACCCTGCGTGAAAGCCGGGGCGGTGACATTGGTGCCGCCTGCGGCCAACTCTATCGCCAGCAGGAGACCGGGCGCCAGCCGGCTACAGCCACTGCTTGAGGGCTCGTGGCCACCTGACAGGCGGCGCAGTGGTGGCGGTGGTGACAACCACCGGGGCCAATACCCTTGGTCTGATTCCAGGTGTCAGCCATCCCATCTGGTGGGGCATGTCGGCGACGGTCGTGTTTTTCTCCCTGTTCCCTGACGTCGACACCGATTCCGTACCCCGCCGCTGGTTTTATCGGGGCGTCCTGCTCATCCTGCTCTATCTGGCGTGGTCGGGTCAATGGCTCGAAGCCACAATCGTGGCGATGTTGGCCCTTCTGCCTCTGGTTGACCACCATCGTGGCTGGACACACGGTCGCTTCGTGCCGCTGTTGTTGTCGGTCTTTTCGTGTGGTGTGCTGATGTGGTGGGAGGGATGGTCGATCGAAAATCCGGCCGTATCCGATATCTTTACATCACTGCGGCTCTGTTTTATCGGTGCCGCCGTAGTTGGCTGGTACACCCATCTGTTGTTGGATGGGTTGTTGCGGATTTTCCCTCACGATCCTGCGTGATCTAGTCGTCGTCCCCGTCTGCATCTGCATCTGCATCTGCATCTTGCTCGCCATCCGCTCGACGCCGCTCGACGAAGCCCTTGACCTTGGATACGGCACCCGGAACGAGTTCGACCAACTGTCCCCAGCTGATCTCCTTCTCCTTTAACGTCATCACCTGCACCTTGCCGTCCCCGTCAACGACGACAAAGCCGATGGGCTCCACCGTGGCGCCGCCACCGGTACCACTGTGCCCGCTACCCTCCGCAGCGCCTCCGGCGGCGAAACCAAGGGAGATCTTTGACAGGGGGATCAGCGTCACCGATCCCGCCGTCACCGGCTCGCC
>DPVW01000114.1:7277-13515 GCA_003529325.1 Candidatus Latescibacterota bacterium
ACCCGCCGTCACCGGCTCGCCAACTACTGTCCGCGTCTGCACGATCCTGTTCAGTTCACCCAGGACGCGCTCGATCAGTGAGTCCACCGACGATGCCATCGGCTCCCTTCCTTCAATAGATTCAGAAGATCCAGACCAGCGTGTGAATGGTGCTTCACGCCGCCGCTCCGGCCCGTGTGGAACGCCACAAGCTGAAGCGCTGCAAAGCCCAGCGCCAGGCAGCTGTTACGGCAAACCGGGACGCAAAGGCGAGTAGCAGACCTAGGCGAAAATGGATGCGGACAGCCAACTCTCCGCGTGCACCCTGCTGTACGAAATCGGATGCCACGTCCAGCTCGACTCGATTCGGCAACGCCCCTTGCAGGGCGTGGAGCAGGCCCTGCATCTGCCCCGTGGTGGCGGGATCGGCGAGACCCACACGACCTCGGGCCCGTATTTTCCGGATCGAGATGACACCCGGCACGGAGCGCACCAGCCGCCACGCCGGCTGCACCAGAGGCCTGAAGGTGCTCCACTTCTGCGAGACTCGCTGCCAGAGAGGAGGGGGGATTGCCGGCTCGGTCTGTTCTGTGGTTGCAGGAATGGGTTCGTCAGTGGGGTCCATGCCGACCGCCTTGTCGCCACCGAGTGTGTACCAAATCCCCAGAGAGTATCCGCACAACCGCGGACCGATCTCCCAGGCTGCAGCACTGGCCTGTCGCCTTGCAATGAGGCCCAACAGCCCCAACCAGGCACCGATGCCAGCGACCAGATCGAGGGATTCATCCTCTCCCGTACGCCCGACCCGGACCGTAAGCACGAGGGGGAGGACGAAGAAGGTGATGACGATTCCGGCGATCGCAGTCGGAATGGCAGCCCAGAGCACTCGATCCTCCGCTGGAAATTCGTGGAACTTTCCGTGATATCAACCAGTTCTTGAGAGAAGCTACCCGCCTATCTGCGACTCCGTCAAGCTGGATCGTGGGCTAAAGCTGCCACTGGACGATCCATTCGGCAGCTTGACAGTCCGGCACCTTGGCCGTTACCCTAGGATCGTCGCAACTTCAAGTGCCCAAAGGATTTCAGCCCATTTTGACCGATTTTTTCTGGAGCACTCCGCGGCTCCTCGTCCTGTGCCTGGCCTTGGGAACCCTGGTTCGCCCAAGCGATGCACGTTCCTCCTTTACCGCCCGCTTTGCCGACGCCGTCGCAGGTCCCGGTGTAGAGCAGACGACGCGACTCATCATCGATTATTTCCCGGGGGATGGCGAGGCCATCGTCGGCTTGCACGTCCGGCTCTCTAGCATGGCTGGCGGGGCTCGATTCGTCGATGTTCAGTCCGGGCGAGGACAAGCCCATGTGGAGGCCTCCAGTTTTCGCCTCGATTACGGTGAAAATGCAGTGGGCGGTCAATTGGCGGACACCATCCACGTGCGTCTACTGACGCCAGCCAGACCTCTTTCAGTCGATCTGCGGCTGGCGACCAATGTGGACACCGATACCACCCTCGCTCATCACGCCAGTGCCACGGTTGCCATTCTGCCGCCGCTGGATGTCACCCTCCAGATCGCACCCGCGCGGGTGTACCCGGGGGAGTCGGTTGAACTACGGTTCACCGCTTCCCAGGGGGAGAGGGAAGAGCGATCGATCGATTCCCTCGTGATGGACTGGCCCGAAGAAATGCTTGCTGTGGGGTCTCCAGTCGTCACACAAGCCGATACCGACGGCGCCGTCGAGGCGCTGCAACGAGTACGTCTGCGTCGTGAGGTGACCGGGGTGTTGTCCGTGCCGGTCAGCGTCGTAGGTGCCGGTCTGCAGGCTTCCCCACTGGCGGCAGCCATCATTGACGTGGGTGCGGTGCCCACGTTCGAAGTCGACCTGCCTGAGGACGACCTCCTCCGAGGTGAGGAAACCCAACTCCATCTGCGCTGGCAGAACCAGTCCACAGCGGCCATACAGGCCAAGTCGTTGATGGCGACCGTCGCAGCGGGGATTACCGGGGCGCGTCTGGCATCGACCGAGCCAAGTCAGACTGGAGGCGCGCGCCTGGAGGCCGATGAAGAGAAGGGCAGCGTCAAGGTTCTCGTGGTCGGCGAGTTGGATCTGAAGCCAGGTGAGAGTATCTCCGTAGAACTGGAGTTGACGCCTCTGACAACTGGGCCATTCGCCTTCGCGGGCTCCTTTCAGCCAGCGGACCGCATGGGAGCCGTACCTCTGGGCACAATCTTGGTGCAGGTCGCCGCCCGTGAAGAGCGCGCCAATAGGACACGTCTTGCCAGCACGGACCTCGAATTGGCCCGAGCTGGACTGGAACCGGTACTGCGGCAGGCGCTGGTTTCTCTGCCATTGGCCCGTGGCACCACCCTGCGGATCGTGGACAGTCGCAGTGACGACGGCAACTGGGTCGTGGAGGGTCTGCTCGCGCAACTCTTGTTGGAACGGGGTGTGCGTGTCCTGGCCGATTCCACCGCCGCCCATCAGATGCATTACCGCCTCGCCGATGCCCGGGTCGTCTATGCTCCGGCCGGCTCTGCGTGGAATATGTTCGATGACAGCAAAAGCCGGGATGCACGCATGGAAGTGTTCCTGCGACTTGAAGACGCAGACCACAATGTCCACTGGGTGCAGCGGGTGACAGGTCGGATGCATGAAGGCCGAGCACCGGCGACGGCGGATTGGTTGGGTGGAGCCAAAGGCATCGATCAAGCTTCGGTTGCCGCCGACCACCGCGCCATCGAGATGGGTTTGTCGGGGATGATTGTAGGCGGCCTGTTTTTTGTGTTTTTTGCTCCCTGAGGATGCGAAAGAGGAAGCGGCTGACAAGTGAAGTTCCTCCTGGTGCCCTTACTCATCGTCGGCATGTTCGTCTCCTTTACGGCGGCACTGCTGGCGATGTTGTTTTTTACCGAGACCGTCAAATCTCCACAGGAACTGGCGGAGATTCTGCGCGGGAGACTACGATTCCACCAGATTGTCGAACGATTTCATCGATCCGGAGGATAAGCTCGGACGTATGACAACGTAGGTGGAGGCGTATCGGAGGCTGTACGAAGCCCGTCTGGATACCCAAGCCGCAGTTGGCGATAGTCTGATTGCCGACATGGCGAGCCTTACGGCTCGTGAGGATTCTCTGGAGGCAGAGAAAGCGCGGCTCGGTGAGATGGCGGATACGACGAGAGCACGGAATCGTTCGGAGCGTTCATGGGCAACATGGCGGCCGATTTCGTCGCGCGCATGACGAAGATCATTCAGGAACTGCGATAGGACGGGAATATGGCCTGGGTATTTATCTGCATCGCCGTGGGCTTCCTTGTATTTATCGTCATCGACTTACCTCAAGGGTTCGGCCGGTCTCAAGCCCAAAGCGGATCTTGCCAAAGCGGAGATCCGTGAGTGCGAGTCCAAGATCGAAGCTGCGCAGAATGCGACGAAGGATACCAAGGAACAGGTGGTGGTTCTGCAGAAAGAGATCGAAGAGTTGGAAAGGAACTCTGCGAGTTGCAGAAGAAGGTCGATGAGTATCGCGAGCGCGAGAAACGCCGCAAACCGACGAAGTTCAAACTCGAAGAGTAGTAGACGAGTGCCCCGCGGGGCACTAGAACTAGAGGCGTCGTCGCCGCTGGCTACTGTCGCTGTCAGTGATCCCGTGGAGTGGGCAGGAAGCGGGCATGGGGCCGTGGAGGATGAACAGATCGCGGCCTTGATTCGGGCAGTACCGTGTAGCCAGGGAATGTGTGTCGTTGCACACGGCGCGATATTCGACCAGATCCTCCGGATATTCGAAGTCAATGCGCCGTCGGTCCTTATACGGTTCGACTTTTTCGTAGACCTCTTTCATAAATTTGGCCCACAACGGCAGAGCTGCGGTGGCACCGGATTGTCCGGCGAGGCTGACGCGCTGATCGTCGGCGCCAACCCATACGCCGGCGACCAAGTCGGGGGTGAAGCCGATAAACCAGGCATCTCGGTAATCGTTCGTTGTGCCCGTCTTGCCCGCCGCGGGCGAGCGGAAGCCATATCTGGTGCGGGCCCCGCGGCCTGTGCCACGGACTTCGTCCATCACGGAACGCATCATATCCGTCATCACCACCGCCACCGCCGGTCGCAGTGCCTCCCTGCGCTTCGTCGAGGATTCTTCGATGGTGTTGCCGTCGGCGTCCAGCACTCGGCGGACCGCCGTTGGTTCCACATGGATTCCATGGTTGGGGAATACGGCGTACGCGGAGACCATCTCCAACAACTTCACATCGCTTGAGCCGATGCCGATGGATGGCACCTCGCTGATAGGTGTGTTGATGCCCATGGTATGGGCATACTGGCTGATCCGCCCGGCCGTCACGTCCGTGGCCAGCTTCAAGGCGATGATGTTTCGTGACGACTTGAACCCGTCGCGCAGGGTCATAAGACCCCTGAACTGCTTGTCATAGTTCTCGGGTGTCCAGACACTGCCGTCTCGTTCGGCGATCGTGATGGCGTTGTCGTCGAGTACGTCGATGGGGAAGCGGCCGTTGTCGAGCGCCGCGGTGTAGACGAAGGGTTTGAAGGAGGATCCCGCCTGGCGTGTTGCCTGGTAGGCACGATTGTATGAATCGCCTTGGACATCGCGGCCGCCGATCATGGCCAGGATTTCCCCTGACTTCGGGTCTAGCGCCACAAAAGCGCCCTGTATGAGGGTGCTCACAGATGTTGGCAATTCGGTGGTATCCATCCTCGCCACATGCTTGTCCACCACGGCCTGCACCGCACTTAACTGAATGTTGAACTGCCGCTCAGCGATCTGTTGCATCTGTGCGTTGACCGTGGTGTGCACCGCATAGCCGTCGCGATACAGTGACTTGCCGTAACGCTTCTCGAGTTGCCGTCGTACGTACTCGACGAAGTAGGGCGCCAGGCCGTAGGTCTCGGCCCGCTGTCCACGATGAACACGAACCGGTTCCGCCGCGAGGCGACGATAGTCGGCGGCACCCAGTTTCGAAGCGCCCACCATCTCCTTCAAGACAATGTTACGCCTGGTCTTGGCCCTGTCTGGATTGTTGAAGGGGCTGTAGGTATTGGGTGCTTTCAGCAGGCCGGCGATCAACGCACACTCCTCGACGGCGAGATCTGCGACTTCCTTGTCGAAGTACAGCCGTGCCGCGGATTTGAGGCCATGAGCGTCGTGGCCAAAAAACACCGTGTTGAGATACATCACGAGGATTTCCCGCTTCGTGTAGAGGCGCTCGATGTACACGGCGGTGATCATCTCGCGAACCTTGCGAGCGTAGGTGGCTCGCACCTCCTGAATCGTCTCGTTGGCGCTCTGGCGACCGACTTTCTTGTAGAGATTGCGCGCCAGTTGCTGGGTGAGGGTGCTGGCGCCCTGGCCAGTAGGATTGAGGCGCCACAGATTTTCTTTGGCAGCGCCGAATATGCGGCGCAGGTCGATACCCCAGTGGCTGAAGAATCGCCGGTCTTCGATAGAGATGAGGGCGTCCTTCATGGCCCGCGGGATCTCATCGAATTCGCGAATGAGTTCGCGGTTCTCCTCCTTAAAGTCAAGCAGGAGGCGACCGTCCCCGGAATAGACGTGGGTTACTCGCTTTGGCTGAAATGTCTCAAGGGTGTCGATATCGGGGAGGTTGTCACTGAACAGCGCGTAGATGAGGCCAACGCCGACAGCATAGAAGAACATGCAGGCGGCGACGCCGAGAACTACCTTTTTGGCGATTTGTAGTGTCATGGTCTGATTTCAGATCAAGGGACGGAAAGGTCGGACAATATGGGTGATTGGACAGCGAGTGTAGGAATCCTCATCGTCGCTGTGCTGTGGATCCAAATCTTCATGGACTACCGACGCAAGTTGCTTCGCCTCATGCCCACTGTATCGACGGTTTCTACTCGGCGCGAGGAGATCACGAGCACCTGGTTCATATCAGTGCTTTCTATATGGACAAGACGGAGGTGACGAATCTGCAGTATAGGAATTTGTCGCTGTCACCGGTCACCCAGTCATTGGCGTTTTAATACCTTCCCCGACGCGCGCATGGCTGACCACCCTGTCGTCAATGTCTCTTGGGAGGATGCTAAGGCCTATGCGGACTGGATTGGCAAACGTCTGCCGACGGAGTCTGAATGGGAACGGACCGCCCTCGGCGATGGCCGCAACGAGTACCCCTGGGGATCTTCGTGCAACGCTGACCAGGCCAATTTCGACAACGCGGAAGGTGGCACGACGCCAGTCGAGCATTTCAGCAAGGGGGTCAGTCCATTCGGCATCTGG
>DPVW01000043.1 GCA_003529325.1 Candidatus Latescibacterota bacterium
GATTCCTTCGGCAAGTTTAAGCTCATCCAGCGGGCCGACGACGTGCTGATCCCGAAAGTGGAATACACCGAGCCGCTACGGCAGGGCGCCCATTTCGTAGACTGCATCGCCACCTAAGAGGCCGCTAACCGACGGCGAGAATGGTCTTCGCGTCGTGCCCATACTCGAGGTCGCGACGCGTTCGCTGAAGGAGGGCGGCACGACCGTCGCCCTGTGAAGGTTCGGATGGCCGGACAGCACGACAAGAGAAGGGAACGAGCGTGAACTCAGAAGTGACAGAGAAGTCCGCCTACCTGTTTATCGACGATACACACATCCAGGATCTCGAGAGAGTCGTGAAGTCGGTCACGCCCGCCTCCAAGGTGTCTCCAAAACCGTTGATCAAGATGGATCAACCATGGGAGAAGGAGTGGGTCCAGGGATCCTACATCAACGTCATCTACGATGTAGAAGAGAGCCTGTTCAAGATGTGGTACGGGGCCGGCAGGAAGTACAGCGACGACTGGTCCGACGAGGGCGACGGGTTGGCGTACGCCTTCTCCGAGGACGGCATCCATTGGGAGAAGCCGGTTCTAGGTCTGTTCGAGGACGGCGGCAGCAAAGAGAACAATCTGGTGCACCCGATCATCCGGTGGGGAGCGGGGGCGAGCGTGATGAAGGATCCGGTCGAAACGGATCCGGCCAAGCGCTACAAAATGCTCTTCATGTTTCAGAGCGGTGACATGATATTCGCCGGCATCACCCAGCCGGTCTGCGTGGCCTATTCAGCCGACGGCGTTCACTTCAACGTGCCAAGGGGCTGGCGCAACCCGGTCATTCCCGAAGGGACTGATACGCAGATCGTCGCCTACTGGGATCCGAGAATCCACCGCTATGTCGTCTACCTGCGCGGGCGCCCCAACGTGCGCATAATCTGCATGGCCGAAAGCGATGATTTCGAAAACTGGACGCCGCGCCAGAGTATCGTCGCGCCGGACGGGGACGATCCGCCGCAGGACCATGAGTTCTACGGCATGAGCTCACTGGCCTACCGGGATTTCCGCATCGGCTTCCTTTCCATTTTCCACACCCTCAACGAGGGCTGGCTGGCACGCAACCAGATCGAGGAGTGGATGCCCGAGTGGATGAACCAGATGGATGTTCAGCTCACCTACAGTAGGGATGGGCGGAATTGGCATCGGGCAGGCAACCGCGAACCCATCCTCGTCTGCGGCCCGCCCGGAAGCCATGATTGCGGCAACGTCTATCCGCCGAACGCCCCGTTCGTCTACGATGACGAGATCTGGATCTATCACGGCTGCTCGAACTGTCTGCACGGCGAGGAGCCGCGGGATGGATCCCCGCATCAAAGGGGCATCAATCTGGCCAAGATTCAGAGGGATAGACTGGTCGGTCTACACGCGCCGGGGCAGGGGATGGTCACCACCAAATCACTGCCCGAGCTCGATCAGCTATGGATCAACGCCGACGCCAGCGGCGGGTCGGTACAGGTGGAACTGGTCGATCCGTTCGATCGGGTTCTGGACGGCTACAGCAGGGAGGATTGCCTGCTCTTTTCGGGAAACGAGACGGAGTGGCAGGTCACCTGGAAAACCGCGACAGGTCCTGGCGGCGGAAGCCAGGCGGGACTACTGGAGGAGAAAATGGTGTCGGTGGGGCGGGGGGGCGTCAAGGTCAAAGTATATATGGATAACGCCAGATTATATGCGCTGTATACAGCCTGAAACGAACCCAGGCACAGACGGACGAAAAGCGGAAGGAGTGTAGCTATGAATGAGGAACAACGGTTCGCGTTCGACACGTGGGGGTTTCTCACCGTCGAGAACGCCCTGACGCCCGAACAGGTGACGGCGCTCAAAGCCACGGTCGACGAACACGAGGCGGACCTGTATTCGCAACTGAAGGTAAACGGTGGTTTCTGGTCTCAGGAATTCTTCGACCTGCTCGACGTGCCCGTAGTATCCTCCCTCTTGGACGAAATCTATGGTGGAACACCCCCGGATGGACTACCTGCCTTCCGCATCGACCATATCAACGTGCACACTCACGGGGTGTTCAACAAGGATCTGGCCGGCGGTGGGATCCACGGTGGCAACGGCAGGTTGTTGCATCCCCAGCAGCCTCACGAGTTGCTCTCCATCTATTCCGACCGCGATCCCGATACGGGCGTCTTCAGGAACGGCCTTGTTTCCGTGGCCTACGAACTGGAGGATACGGTCTGCAACGGTGGTGGGTTCGGCTGCCTGCCCGGTTCGCACAAGTCGCACGCTCCGGTCCCGGAGGCATGGCGCGAGTTATCCAAAGGGGTGCATCCGATGGTGACCAGTATTCCCGCGCCGGCCGGTACCGCCATCATCTTCACCGAGGCCCTCAGCCACGTCACCCTACCGTGGACGGCACCGAGCACGCGCACCACCCTGTTCTACAAATACACGCCGCGGGACGAAACATACTGTGCCGAAGAAAAGTTCTTCCACCCGTCCGACGCCGATGGGTGGACAGGAGCGGATGATCGCAAACGCACCATCCTGAAGCCACCGTCCCAGGAATTTATCGAACGCCGAACGGAATTGGGGCAACAACGGGCCGCGACGCAGGGAGCATGACATGACCGACTTTCCTCGTCCCATAGCAGGCAGCACGCCGGCGACGGTTCACCTCTCGTCCTCGGTGATGAAAAAGCAATCGGAGATCTGTTCACCGGCGCCAGTGCCGCCCACGTGCTGGATGGTGACGGTCAACGCGAGATCGTCGCTTCCGGCGGCAACGGCAACATTTACAGCTACCGGATCGTCGACGCATTAGCGGACGGCACGCCCATCGTCGATCGCGGCAT
>DPVW01000403.1 GCA_003529325.1 Candidatus Latescibacterota bacterium
GACGGCGCCCGGCGGTTGTCTGGCAAAGTGCCGTCAGCAGCACGTCCCCCAGGGAATGATCAGGCGGAGCGTCGTGAACGTTTGGATCTCTGGGATGCCCTGGGTCTCCCCAAGGAGGCTGGCCCCTCCCATTCCCGACTTGGGAGGCACCAGATCCACCGCCCTCTGTGATCAACCGTGAGGTGCCCGTCCGGTTCAAATTTCCGCAGGGAATGGTTCGTTGAGTTACCGTCGCATCTGGACAACACCGAGACGCAGAATCTTGCCGTATTCGGGACCGTGACCACCCATTCCCGACTCGGCGCTTGAGCAGCCGCCTGACTGAGATGCACCGAGTTGCGCCCTAACAGATCATACCGCGTTTGGCACGGATCCCGTGGATCGGTGGATCGTCGCCGATCCAGCGTTCGTCCACCGGTTGCGAGGCGAGTTGATAGCGCGAGTCGGAGGACAGGCGAATGCGGTTGGAGCGGTTGTCTGAGCTGGCGTGCATGGTGAACATGCTGAAGACAAGCAGATCGCCGGCGGCATATTCGGCCGTCAACCAGCGACCACCGAGTTCGCGACGGGTGGCGATGGCATCATTGGAATATTGGCCACTCGAATTCCAATGAATGACGGTTCGTTCCTCCGCTGTCAGCTCTCGGCCTTCGTCGCGCGCAGTGGCGACGATGCGGGCTGCATCCCCCTCATTCTCACAGAATTTGTCGACGTCCGTTGCCCCATAGGTGCGACGTAGTTCCACCTGGCGATGGGAGCCCTCCAACACGATCAGGCCGCCGTGGTCTAATGGCACATCACCAAGGGGTGTCCAGGAGGTCCACAGATTCTTTGTCCCCCTGCCCATGTAAACGACATCGTAATGTGGCGTTGTCGCCGTCCCCGTTCCGGGTGTCTTTGCCCTGAACCATGTATAGTCGAAGTGGCGCACGGCTCCGCCTAGAAACAGCTCGTAGAAGGCCATCATCGGACCGTCATAGAGCACTTTCATCAGTGGTGGATTGTCCTTGGCCAGATTCGGCGCAAAGGTATTGGTGCGATCCGGCCGCACGACACCATCCATGAGTGGATGGTTTTCGTCGTCGACGATGTCCTCGGCGGCGAGTCGGCTCAACACTTCCTGACGTGCCTCCAGCACTTCGTCCCGGTCCAGGAGCCCCGGCAGGAACAGGTAGCCGTCCTCCTCCATACGGGCCTGCAGTGCGGCATGATCTTGAGCGATGTCATCCGACCGACGCAATTCGCCCAGCGCGTCGTCAGCCCCCTCCAACTCTTCCCCACGGTACGTCAGATTTGCCGCCAACAGATCTGTCATCATCATCTCATTCTCTTGGATCTCAGAAAGTTGCGAATTTTCGAAGAAAATAGCGCCGATGCCCGTCAGTCGTCCAGCGGGCGCATGGGCCGGCGCAAGTGCTGGTATGGAAAGCGTCGAAGATCACTGGAGCCGAGCCCGGGCGTGTCGACATAAAACGACGCCGACAGAATCGGATCATAGGCAGCCTTGTGCGATACGGCGGCCTTGATTCCTACCATATAGAGCTGCTCAGGCACGATCCCCTGACTGCGCAGCTGTCCGAGATCCATCGGCGGCGTTTTGTGTGTCGTCAGCAGAAGGCGAAGACCGCCGGCACGCACCACGGCACATGTCCCCATGTCCACGTGCCTCCCCACCAGCGACGCCAGGTGGGAGCGTTCATTTTCGAGATCGAAACGTCCATCCGTCAGATTCTCTACAACCACCTCGAGTGTGACCGGATCGCCGTGGAATCGATCGAGTCGGCCACCCATGGGCAGGGTCAACCGATCACCGATACTGCAGGCGTGACAGGCGGCGGCCGCCTGCGGATCGTTGAGAATCACGGTGGCGTTATCGATGTTGAAACGAAGCATCGCGTCGAGGATGCCCGTGCCATCGCCGGGTGTGCCACCACCGATATTGTCTGAAGGCTCGATCAAGCCGATCGGTCCTGGTTGCCCCGATGCCAGAATCTGCTGCATGACACCGTCGATAGGTGGGTCCAGTGGATTGCCCTCGTCGCAGCGATCCAGCGCCAACTCCGCCAGTGGCTGCAACAGGGCGCGGGCAGCGTCGACCTCTGCCGTCGTCGTTGCCAGAAAACTAACACCGGCGCAGTCGATATCGGCATACGCGAAGCCACCGAGGACGCAGACCTCGAGCAACTCGGGATGTTCGACTTCGAGTCTTCGCGCCAGCCGCTGCAGACTGATCATCGGCTCCGCATCGGTGCCGGTGCCACGTGGTGAATAAATCGTCGGTGGCGCGATCCGCGCGATCGCCGTCCCTTCCCCTGAACTCATCAACCGCTGTAGAAATTGTGCTGCCCGCACACCCGCCTCGCGGGCGTCTGTGTGCGGATTCTGCCGATAGGCTGTCAACACTGACGCATGCCTCGCCATGGCGTCGCTGGTGTTTGCATGCAGGTCGAGATCAGCGGCAATGGGAATGCCGGCACCGACCTCTCCCAGACGCTCGCACAAGTGCTCGCGCACCCGGCGCAACACCTCCCCCTCTCCGTCGGGGTAGGAGGTGAAGACCATGGCGCCGTGCAGAATGAGGAGCACACCGTCAAGGCCACCAGCAGCAAGCGCCCCGTCGAGATCCGTGGCCACCTCCCCCCACCAACCCTCGAGGACGTCGTCGATGATGGTGCCGGAGGGCATGGCCGCACCGTAACGGGAGGCGATCACTTGCCAGTGGTTGGCAGCAGCCACTTCCAGGGCGCCACCCATGGGCGACGCGTCACCGTTGCATCGGTCCAGCAACTGCTGACCACGGACCCAGACCAGGGATTCGAACCCCGACAGGTCGGTCCTGTGCGCCAGAAATGTATGCGTCTCGTGGACCAGCCCTGCGATGAACACTCTATGGGTCACATCGATCTCCTGCTTTGGTTTGCTGTGTGTCTGTACGTCTGTTATTTTATTTGTTCCTCGCTGTCCAGTACCCGCTTGGTTCCCTTCAGAAGCTACACTCCCGATACGATCCCAACGGAGGCTCGATGCTGTTGAGCAACCTTTGGCGTTCGTGGTCTGTCCTGTCAACCACTTTCGCCATCGTCACGACCGCAGTTGCCGCGCAGTACGATCCCGGAGAAGATCCACCGTACGCCGCCGCACTGTTGATTGAAGCCGAAACCGGCGCCGTCCTGTTCGAACACAATACCGACGTACGACGGTCACCGGCAAGCACGCAGAAACTCCTGCTGCAACTCGTCGTGATGGATGCTGTGGCTGAAGATCGGTACAGCATGGACGATTCGGTGTACACCTCCGCCTGGGCAAGCCGTATGGGGGGGTCACAGGTTTTTTTGAAGCAGGGAGAGGTCTTCCCCCTCAGCGAATTGATGGCCGCCATCGTCATCTCTTCGGCGAACGACGCCTGTGTCGCCGTCGCCGAACACATCGGCGGCTCGGTAGATGGTTTCGTCGCCCTGATGAATGACAAGGCCGGGCAACTCGGACTCGACTCCACACATGTCGTCAACGTTCACGGTCTCGACGATACGCCCGCTGCCGAAGGCAACCGGACGACGGTATGCGACCTGGCTGCCATGGCTCAGGCCCTGTTGCATTATCCGCAGATCCTGGAGTGGTCGTCGACGCGAATCCGCCCCTTCCGCAATGGCGAATTTGATCTCTACACGACCAACAAACTCCTCGGCCGGTATCGCGGGCTGGACGGTCTGAAAACGGGGTATACGCAGCGAGCCGGCCACAACCTTGTGGCCACCGCCCGGCGGCAGGACATGCGCCTCATCTCCGTCATCATGGGCGCTCGCAGCGACAAACATCGAGAGCGTGAGACCTCGCGGCTGCTCAGTTGGGGTTTCAATCATTTCGTCAAAGGTCCCATCGCTGTCGCCGGTGAGACCATCGGCGCCGTACCACTGGACTGGGGTCTGGAGCCCGAGGTGACTGCCGTGCTCGCCGACACCGTCGTCGCCGTTCTTACGCCGGAGCAGCATCGGCGCATCAAGCGCGAGATCGAACTCCCCAAACTATACGAGGCTCCCGTAGTTGAGGGAGATACCCTCGGCACACTGCAACTCAGCCTCGATGAACGCCTGCTGGCTCGAGTCGACCTCGTGGCGGCAGCCTCGGTGGGACGAATGAGTATGTGGGAAAAGTTGATGAGCTACTTCTAAGGTTGCTTCGGCTCCGCTACTTGTGGTAGTTACCGCCACGCAGAATATCGAAGGACCGATACAACGCTTCCAGCAACAGCAGACGGGCAAGACCGTGGGAGAAGGTGAGGCTGGATAGGGACCAGCGCCCCGGATGGCATGCCGTCGGCGCCACCGATGGCGAACACGAGGTGCGAGTGACCCCGCTGCAGCAATTCTCCCACATGTTCTGACAAGGCCGTAGACGTATACGAGCGGCCCTCCACGTATAGACTGATCGCATACGTGTTGCCCAGTTGTCGCTGCGGCAACCCATCTTTCTGCTGCCAATTTCTGACCACCTCGACAGCCACACTCCCGTGCCCGGACAGACGCCGCAGATATTCGGCCTCTGCTTGTTCGTGGCCCGTCTTGCCCTTGGCGTAGCTGACGATGGTGAGATTCAAGGATACGGACCTAATAGTGGTCGGGGCAGATGGACATGCTCCGATCCGCCAGTGGTAGGGTCACTCGGGCGCCATCGGCACGGTGGGAGACCACCAGACCGAGGATGATCTCCTGACTACGGCAAGCGACATCGATGCCACCTTGCGTGTCGGCATCCTCGTCCAACGCCCGCACGAGATCCTCGATGGCACGCAACGTACCACTTTCGATCGGCACCTCGGGGCCCTGGGCTTCGTGCAACTCGTCGTATTCGCCCTGGCGACGCCAGGTGTAGCCCATGCCATTCGACAGGGTGCGCAGCTTGCCTTCTGTACCACTGACCTCGAACTCATAACCGCCAGCGGGCACGAAGCTGCCTGTGACACCGTCGGCGAAGCGTACCGTCCCCGCCTCGATGGGTGGGTCCACCGTCAACCGGTTCCCATCCCAGTCCGTCTCCTCAAACCTGGCGCTGCCCTGCACCCAGTCGACGGGACCATCGCCGGCGAGGAACAGCAGCATGTCGGCGGCGTGTGTATGCCCCCACTGCGCAGCGGAGGCGCCACAATGGGCGATCACGGCCTGCAAGTCGCCGATCTGCCCGGCGACGATCATCTCCCGCAGATTGCGATACAGGCGCACATACCGACGCTGTGTGCCGTAATTGAACTTTGCGCCGTGCGTGTGGATGGCAGCGGCCATGGCATCGGCCTCCGCCATGGAATTGCACAGTGGCTTTTCGCAGTAGATGGCACGCACCCCATTCTCGGCGGCGAAGATTGTGACGGGTGCGTGCGGTGACGGCCGGGTGGCGATACAGACCATGTCCAAACCCTCGTTGGTGATCATCTTCTCCGGATCATCGTAGGCGGTCTGCGCCCCATACCGACTGCGTGCGGTCTCGGCCTTTTCGGCGACGGGGTCACAGACGGCGACCAGTTCCGTGCGCTCACAGGCGACCACGGCGGCGGCGTGGGAATAGGGCAAGAACAGCTTTGAATTCGGCCGATCGCGCACCTCGTCGTCGATTGTTGTGCCCATGCGGCCGCAACCCACGAGGCCAACCCGATACGTGGTGGACATACTCTTGCCGTCTCCCGTTGTCATAGGTAAATTCTTTCGGTTCGTGGAAATGGGCGATTAGCTCAGATGGTTAGAGTGCCTGCTTGACATGCAGGAGGTCGCTGGTTCAATTCCAGTATCGCCCA
>DPVW01000487.1:0-3170 GCA_003529325.1 Candidatus Latescibacterota bacterium
GACAATTAACAATGGAATGTACGGATTAGTTGTTATAGAACGTGAGGAATTTACTAAGGGCCTGTAGCTCAGTTGGTTAGAGCAGTACACTCATAATGTATTGGTCCCAGGTTCGAGTCCTGGTGGGCCCACCATTTCTTGTTTTGGCTGAGGGCGATTAGCTCAGTTGGTTAGAGCGCCGGTTTCACATACCGGAGGTCACTGGTTCAAATCCAGTATCGCCCACCATCAGCTCTGCCTCATCTATAACAACAGCAGCTATGACAGCAGCAGCGCCAGATAGTACATGACGCTGAATACCGTGTCCTGCGCCACAGCCTTGATCTCCTCGTAGCTGCGAGCCTGTAGACCCCACGCCTGGCGTACACTGGCATCGTATTCTGCGTATCGTCGCGCCTCGAGGTGCGCGGTGGCATCGAGCAACAGCTGGCGGTTGTTCTGGTGAACGACCATGAACGCATCACTGCGTATGCCCCAGTCGGCGAGTTGGCGCATGCGTCTGCCATCCTGAATCCACATGTCGCGCAAGGCCGCAAGGGATGGATGCAGCAGCACGCCCTGATCGACGGCATAACCGTGTTCTATGGTGGCTGCCTCGATCAGTGCCGCCGAATCCGATTCTTGCAGCCACTGTGCCGGGGCACTCACGAGTTGGTAGGGCACATCGAAGTCACTCGAACTCATCTGTATTTTGACGCGACTACCGGGCGGCGCGTAGACGACGGTTGCCCCAGCGGCGCTCTCCCCACCCCATCGCTGCGTCTCGACCTCGCCGCCGTCGGCCACTTGCAGGAGCGTGATGTCATCGACAACGGACCGATCGCTGGCACTCTCGATGAAGCTCAGAGGCTGGCACTCGAATAGGACCGGATCGTCTCTGTCACCCTCCGGTCCTCGGTCCGCTGCCAGATTGATGGCGCCAGTCTCGGCATCGATCTGATACGCCTCGATGCGGTTCGGTTGTCGACTGCCGATGATATCGAAACGGAATCGTCCAGCGGAATCGGTTCGGTCTACCACCAAACTGCGCACACCGGCCACCGAGTTGGGGCCCGGTTGCTGGTACGTGACCAGGGCGTCCGGCGCCAGAATCTGCTCTGACCCCGAGTTGCCGGCAGCATGGCGAATGTTACCCGCCACAGTCTCGCCATGGTCCTGGAGTTCGTGCCGCGCAGGTCCCATCAAAAAGGGGTCTTTACCCGCCCACATGACCATTGCCGTCACCGTTTGGATCTGCACCGCCAGGCTCTCGAAATCCACCCGATCGGCGGTATCAAGCGGGGTATCACAGAATTGCCGCGCGTCGTTGGCGGAGACCACCGCCAAGCCGTGCCCGCCGAGGAAGGTGACGGCCTCGGCGTCCAACGCCAGGGGTACAGGCACCAGTCTCTGTCGAGTACTGTCGCTTGCTGACACGCCGTCGGTATGGCGCAGGCTGTCCTTGAAAATCTCCTGAACCGCCTGGCTCAGGCGGAAAGAGAACGGTGCCAGCGTCGCCTGCGCGTCCTCTTCCGCCTCCCATCCCGGGGTGTAATACGTGCCGGCACCGAGAGTGACCGTGCGATCTGTGTGGCTGGACAGATCCAGAGACAACATCAGGTCGAAGTCGATGAGATCGCTCTTCTGCCGGTGTCGGTGGAGGAAGTCGTTGATGCCCTGTCTGCCAGCAAAGTGTGCCGATGTTGCCAGCAACAGGATCGTGTAATCGGGACGGTGGCGGACCAGTATTTCTGCCATCTGTAGCATGGCGACGATACCCGCCGCACTTTCGGCGCCCGGTGCGATCCCTGGCACCACGGACGTGGCATCGTAGTAGGCCTGGATCACGAGGACCTGATCCTTCCACTTTTTCTTGAGCCCGCCAGCACCTTCCGGCATGGGCTCGTCGATACCAGGAAGCCAACCGTACACGTTGTAAGCCGGCACCGTGCGCCAATCCAAGCGTGCCTTAACTCGCGCGCTGGGGTAGGTCCCCTTCTGCTCTTCCTCGGCGATGCGACGCAGCAACAGATCGGCGACCTCGGGTTCGACCCAGAATCGTGGCATATCGATCGGCACCGAGAGAAACTTGGCGGCCGCTTGTTTACGGCTGACGCCACCATTGTCAAAAAACAGGATCGCCCGCGCCCCCAGGCTGGCGGCATTCGTCCACTGTTGGCCGCTGGCGAAATCGAGCAACAGGATGCTGTCCTGCACCGGTTTGCCCTCGAGCTCTTTCCACGTCCCCCCACCACCGTAGACCAAAGTCCCGCCAACACCCGCTGGCGGGACTGTCGATGTCCGTACGCCATTGGGCCACAGACTCCAGATCCGTAGTTGTTCGCCCATGGTCCCGGAGACGAGAATCTCGCCTTCGCCGGTGTCTATCGGCATCTCCACGGCAAACGTATCGGTGCGCACGTCGTGTAGTCGGAGAGTCTGCATCTTGTTGCGCACATGCTTGTGGGCTTGTTCGGCGCCGGCATACCCGGGTACGCGTGATCCCATGCCGACGATCCAGTCGATTTCCCTGCGAACCTTGGCAGGTGTCGTCCCCGAGACGAGGAAACGTAACTGCCGGGCAGCCAATTCGGGCACGAGGCGCGTTGACGACGACGCCGGGCCGGAGAGGAGAAGAGCGGCGAGCCCCACCAGGGACAGACAGGGAGAGATTCTACGAATGGTCAGGTGCATTCATCATTCCATTGGATGCTTGGGTGTGTGGGTGACGACAGAAAATCTCGCCCGCATGTCGATTTCGTCAATAGATCTCGCTCTTGCGCCATCACTGTGCGGCGATCAGTTTTCTCCTCCCACCGCCCACCAGACGAGATTCATCTTTTGAAAACAGTGCCGATCTCCTGCTGCCACCTGCTGTTGTCGATCGCTGTTGTCGGCACTGCCTGCTTGTGGGGCTGCGCCGAAGAGGAGGACATCGAAGTCGATCCTATCGCCATCAGTGCCCCCACCCAGGATGATCCCGTCGCCACATGGGAATTGCAGTATCTGCCGGCAATCGAGGCGCACATGAAGGCTGGCAGACTCGACTCCGTCATCGTCGTCTGCGAACTGGGCCTCGAGCAGGATTCGACACGCATCTTGTTGTACAACCTGATGGCATCCGCCTACGCAACGCAGAGGCGCTTCGACGAGGCCATCAGCGCCCTGCAGACCGCGGTGCGGCTCGCCCG
>DPVW01000487.1:3497-4451 GCA_003529325.1 Candidatus Latescibacterota bacterium
GGAGTTTACCGAAGGTTGGGCGAATCTGGGGGGAATCCACACCAGACTCAGCAGATTCGAAGAGGCCATCCCCTACCTGGAGCAAGCGGCCAGACTCGATGCCGACCAGGTGGCCAGCCACCACCGCCTCGGCGATGCCTATCTGCACACCTCTCAGCATGACAAGGCGGAGGTTGAGATTCGCACCGCAATGGCACTGTTGCCCGATGACGCAACCCTCAGTTTTCTGCTCGGCCGCGCCCAGCTTGGACTGGAACAGACCGAAATGGCACTGGCCTCCTTTCTGCTTGCCGGAAAACTCGACCCGGGATTCGTCGATACCCACGTGCGCGCCGCCACCGTGGCCAGCCAGCTTGGACAAGGGGCGATCGCCGACTCCTGTCTGGCCTTGCAGACCCATCTGCAGAATGTCGGCGATGGTTCCTCTGGGGTGCTCGAAACGATGCAGAAGTTGCGCGGCGCCATCGTCAATGCACCCGATGTCGCCGTCAACCACGCCCGTCTCGGGGGGTTCTTTCTGTACTACGATTTTCCACCCGAGGCACTCGTTCTCTTTGCCCGGGCCACCCGTCTGGAGTCATACAACACCTGGCTGCTGAATGAGATCGGCGGCATGCTCAGCCGCAAGGGCAAGGGACTCGCCGCCCTCGACTTCTTCCAACGGGCCCTGGCGGTCGACCCCGAATTCGGCATCGCTCTGATCAACACGGGCGGTATCCTCAACGCCTTGGGACGCAGTTTGGAAGCCTTGCCCTACTTCGAGCGGGCTCTGGTCCTGTCCCCCGGCGATCCCGGAGTTCGTTTTTTTCTCGGCGTCACCTACCTGAGTCTGCAGCGACATGACGACGCCCATCAGAGTCTGCGGCAGGCACTGGTCGAAGTGGGCGACACCAACGACGAATTGCGCCAACGGATCCAGGACGCACTCGCGGCGATCCCTGAGTGAGAGCATGA
>DPVW01000487.1:4820-15359 GCA_003529325.1 Candidatus Latescibacterota bacterium
AATGTTTGCAGGCCGCCGGATTGCGCCGTGACCACGCCGAGTTGCTGGCTGAACTGCTCACCGACTCCGATCTTCGCGGCGTTCGATCTCATGGCAACCATGCCCTGCCGCGATACTGCCGATCACTGCAGGAAGGACGGACCAACCCCGATCCGGATCTGCGGGTATTGTTGGAGACAGAGGCGGCGATTCTTGTCAGTGGCGATGGCGGCTTGGGATGTGCGCCGATGATGCAGGCCACCGAAGCGGCGATCGACAAAGCCAGAGCCCGCGGTGTCGCCATCGGCGCCACCTGTCATCACGGTCACTACGGCTCCGCCGGTCACTACGTGCGGCGTGCCATGGCGACTGGCTGCACCGCATTTTCCGTGCAGGGCTCGCATCCGGGTAAATTCGGCGAAGGCGGCGGCAACCCCAGCAAGCAGGCCGCCTTCTGGGGCAATCCGCCGATCTGCTTTGGTTTGCCCGGCGCTCAGGAACCGCCACTCATCCTTGATGCGGCGACCTGTATCCTGGCCGACTATCAACGGGGACCTGAGTTCGACGCACTGCAGAGTCTGATCCCTGCCGCCTTCTTCAAGTCCATGGGCTACACCGGGATCGCCACGGCCCTGGGGGGCTGTTTTGTCGGTCAGAACAACGCCGAGGCGCGCGCCGTTACCGAGCGCTGGCCCCGTGCCAGTTCCGCGGTTTGATCATCGTGATGAATCTGGGATTGTTTACCGATGCCGACGAGGTACGCTCTGGCGTCGATGATCTCGTCAGCGGCGTACGCCGGGAGATGGATCCCCTGCCCGGCTACGACGAAGCGACGACACCTGGTACGATCGAAGAGCGCAACGAGCGCGCCTACCGCCGAGATGGCATCGCCATAGGTGCCGAAGACCTCGAATTGCTGGAACAGGCGGGAACGAGTCTGGGAGTCGCTATTCCGTGGCGCCCAACCGAGGAGAACGAACCCACATGAGCGCTGCTGGCAAACTCTCCGCCGCACGTCTGCGCGAGTTGCGCGGCACGGCGATCAAACTTCGACGCCACGTTGTCGAGTCCGTCCATCACGCCGGGGCCGGCCACCTTGGGGGACCCATGTCTGCCGCTGAGATCCTCACAGCGTTGTACTTCGAGGTCATGAACATCGATCCCCAACGCCCTCAGGACCCTGATCGTGATCGCTTCATTCTGTCCAAGGGTCACTGTTCCATCGGATTGTATGCAGCCCTCGCCTTGCGCGGTTACTTCCCGGAAGAGGAGCTGCAGACATTCGACGCCATCGACTCCCGTCTCCAGGGACACCCCGACATGACGACATTGCCCGGTCTCGACATGTCGACAGGTTCGCTGGGCCAGGGACTGTCTCCGGGGATCGGCATGGCGCTGGCAGCCCGTCTGCAGGGCAGGCAGTACCATACGTGGGTCGTCGTCGGTGATGGCGATTCGCAGGAGGGGCAGATCTGGGAGGCCGCCTTCATCGCCGCACGATATGGCCTCGACAATCTAACTTGCATCCTCGACTGGAATGGTCTGCAGCAATATGGCTGGCCCACCGAGGCCGGTTATGACAGTGACGATCGCCTGCCCCCACAACAGGACCCCGCTGCCCGCTGGCAGGCTTTCGGCTGGCACACCGAACTGATCGATGGTCACGACCTGGAGCAGATCCATGCGGCGGGCATCGACGCCCGCGCCAGGCGTGGCGCCCCGACGCTGATCATCGCACGCACCGTGAAGGGCAAAGGCATCTCCTACATGGAGGGCGACTACAGTTGGCACTCCCGCCCCGTCACCGATGAGGATCTGCGCCTCGCCCGTCAGGAACTGGCAGCGCAGGAGGCAGCACTCTGATGGCAGACCTCACCGTCACCGATCAGCTACTCGCCCAACGGGATGTCTTCGGCAACACCCTCGTGGAGCTCATCGACAAGGATCCGCGGACCTACGTTCTTGACGCCGACCTGGCGAACTCCACCAAGGCCGACATCGTCTCTAGACAGCGGCCGCAGCATTTTCTCGAGATGGGTATCGCCGAACAGAACATGATGGGTGTCGCCGCAGGTATGGCCTCCTGTGGCTTGATCCCGTGGTTGTCCAGCTTCGCCGTCTTCCTCGTCAACCGCGATCTCGACCAGTTGCGTGTCGTTGTCGCGCAGCCAAATCTCAACGTCAAGATCGGCTCCGCGTATACGGGCCTGCTCACCGGCATGACGGGGAAAACGCATCAGGAGGTCTCAGACATCGCCATCATGCGGGCCATGCCGAACATCACCGTGCTGTCGCCGGCAGATGGCGTGGAGACACGGCTGGCCATGCTCGCCGCCAACGACTGGGAGGGTCCGGTCTACGTGCGTCTCACCCGCGACCCACACCCTACGATCTTTGCCGACGACCACAACTTCGAGATTGGCAAGGCGTATGTCGTGCGCGAGGGTGACGACGTGACCATCGTCAGCACGGGCGTGCAGACCGTGCGCGCTCTGCAGGCGGCGGATCTGTTGCACTCGGAGGGTCTCTCCGCCCACGTGCTGCATGTGCCCACCATCAAGCCCATCGATACGGCGAGTATCGTTGCGGCAGCGCAGAAGACAGGTTGCGTGGTGGCGACGGAAGATCACACGATCATCGGCGGGCTCGGTGGTGCCGTCGCCGAAATTCTCGCCGAAAATGCACCGACGCCCATGGCCCGCGTCGGCATCCAGGATACCTTCGGCGAGTCCGCCCCGAATGACGACCTGTTGGAAAAATATGGCCTCACTCCCGCCCATGTGGCGGCTGCGGCACGACGATTGTGCCGGGCTGCACATGACTGAGCCACATAGGGTTGCCCACATCTGAGGTCGACCCTACTTTATAGAGAAGGTGCACCGCCTGCGGTGCATTTTTCTTGTTTCAGGCCCTTTCGAATCCCCAGCGACGGAGAAAAGACCTCGGTGTCCCTCAAGGAAGGTCTGCAGAAGTTACTCAAGGTACAGGACGTCGATCTTGAGTTGAAGTCCCTCGAAGAGGCCAAAAGCAAATACCCGGCGGAGATCTCGCGTAGACAAGCTGAGATCACACGTGCCGAAGATGGCCTGAAAGAACTCACGGATCGTCTGGAAGAGCTCGAGCGTCGACGGCGTCATCTCGAGCGTGAACTCGACAGCGCTCGTGAGCAACTCAAGAAGCTCGAGGCGCGATTCTCGGAGGTGAAGACGAACAAGGAGTATGACGCACTCCAGCTGGAAGTCGAAGCCTGCAAGAACAAGATGTCAGAGTATGAAGGTGAGATCCTCGAGATCATCGAGTCCGGGGATGGCATTCGCGAAAAGGTCGAGTTGGAAACACAGGATGTTGGCGACCTGCAGCAGGAACAGCAGGCTCGTATCGACGAACTGCAGGCCAAACTCGACTCGCTTCAGGGAGAGGTAGACGGCGTCGAATCCCAGCGTCAGGCTGCCATCAAGGGAGTCGATGGTAGTCTGCTGCGCAGCTACGAAAACACCAGAGGGGGTCGCGGTCTGACCGTTGCCCCCGTGCGCAAGGGTTCATGTGGCGCCTGCTACCGACAGTTGCCGGCGCAGATAAAAACCATCGTTCGCCGCTCTGAGGAGATCGTCATCTGTGAGAGTTGTGGCGCCATCATGGCCTGGGACGACGAGTCTTCGAAGAATTGACCGGAGTGGCTCGGGTGAGCGCGGGACTTGCGGATCTGTGGCAGACTCGTTTGCTACGGACCGCTTGCTCGAGGAAAGTCCGAGCTCCACAGGGCAGGATGCTGGGTAACGCCCAGGGGGGGTGACCCCACAGCCAGTGCAACAGAAAACAAACCGCCCGCCGTCCGGGGCAACCCGAGTGGTGGGTAAGGGTGAAATGGTGAGGTAAGAGCTCACCGCGTCTTCGGTGACGAAGACGGCACGGTAAACCTCATCCGGAGCAAGGCCAAATAGGGGAGGAGAGGTGGCCCGCCTCGTCATACTCCCGGGTAGGCCGCACCGAGGCGACGGGTAACCGTCGCCCCAGATGAATGCTCACCGGGTGGTCGTTGGCTTCGGCCTGCTGCCACTTACAGAACTCGGCTTACAGAGCCACTCCGGTCCAGTCCAATCCAATGCGAAATACAACCATATCCACCCTCTTCTTGCTCTTCTTTCTCTTTGCCGCCGTCCACATCGCGGCGCAAGAGCCCGACCCCGTCATCAGACCGGTCGTCGTCGTCGATGCACCGACGGGTGTCGTCGCCGAGGGCGAGTTGGATTGGACGGCGGGCACGGTCAGCGTCACGGGTGAGGGCTTCGTCGACGATGACGTCACCCACCCCGTGCGTCGACGACTGCTCGGTTTTCGTGCCGCCAAGATCGACGCATATCGAAAGCTGTTGGAGATCGTCGGTGGGGTACAGATCGACGCCCGGACCACGGTGAGCATGGCAATGGTCGCCAGCGAGTCGATCCGGGCCCAGGTCGAGGGACTGGTTACTGGCGCCCGTGTCGTGCCCGGCAGTCAGATCGAAGAGGACGGCTACTTCCGTCTGGGATTAAGCCTCGACCTGCGTGGCGATCTGTCAGCGGCGGTGTTACCGGGCAGCACGGCTGCCGGTCCTGCCATCCCGCAGGATCTTCCCTATGCGGATTCCGTCGTCGTCTTCGTGCCACCCAAACCGTATACCGGGCTCGTCATCGACGCCCGTGGCACTTCTCTGAATCCGAGTCTGTCACCTCGTATCATCGATGACAGTGGGCGCGTCATCTACACCGCTGGCTATGTCGACCGGGGATACGCTGTGCGCACCGGTGTCGTCGCTTACGAGCGCGACCTGCAGCAGGCTGTTGTCAGCGACCGCATCGGTGGGCAGACGGCCCGGCCCTTTCTCGTGCAGGCGATAGACATTTCGGGGCTCTACAACAGCGACGCCGTCGTCACCCGCGACATGGGCACGCGCATTCTTATGGCCGGTATGGAAGCGGACTTTCTCACCGAATGCCGTGTCGTCTTTGTCGTTGGGCCGAAACCTGCACCTCCCCCTCCCATAGCGGTGTTCAGCGAAGCCACCACTGGCGATTCCACGCTGGGTGATTCCATGCTGGGGGAGGCACAACCGACGGGCGATTTCCTCGACTCCATTCTGGAGGCGCGCGCCCTGGCCGACACCCTGCCTGCAGAAGCGCCCGAAGAGACGGCGGCAGAAATAGTGGAATGAGTACGTTCAAGGAGCGACTCGCCGGCGCCGTAGAACGCCATGAGTCGTTGGTCTGCGTCGGTCTCGATCCGGTGCCCGAACGGCTGCCCGCCGGCATCTCTCGTGATGCTGAGGGCATCGCCAAGTTCAACCACCGTCTCATCGAGGCAACCGCCGACATCGCTTGCTGTTTCAAGCCCAACTTTCCGTTTTACGGTGCCCTCGGCGCGCCGGGCTTCGAGGCCTTGAAAAAGACCATCGACGCCGTGCCCGATGATGTTCCTGTATTGCTCGATTGCAAGGTGGGTGACATTGGTAGTACCGCCGACCGTTGGGCGCACATGGTTTTTGTCGAGTTGGGTGCGGACGCCGTCGTCGTCAATCCGTACATGGGCACCGATGCGCTGACCCCCTTCCTCGAGTACGAGGATCGCGGCGTCTTCGTCCTCTGTCACACATCCAATCCAGGTGCGGCAGAATTTCAACGTCTGTCGCTTGATGGGGCGCCGTTGTTCGAGCACGTCGTCCGCAAAACCCTCGAATGGGACGAGACCCACAACAACTGCGGCATCGTCGTCGGCGCCACGCAGGCAGGCAGTATGGCGCGCTTGCGACGGCTGGCCCCGGATCTTCCTTTTCTCGTGCCCGGTGTCGGCAGTCAGGGCGGGGATCTGCAAGGTGCCGTCAGTGACGGCTTGCGCGCCGATGGCGCGGGGCTGCTCATCAACGCCTCACGCTCCATCATCTTCGCTTCCGATGGCGCGGATTTTCCCGAGGCGGCACGCCAGGCGGCAGAAACATTGAGGCAGCAGATCAACTCAGTACGAAAAGGTCGAAGCATAGCGCAGTCTGGTTGATCTCATGCTGGCCGCCGCGCAGCCCATATTGAGCGCATTTCTTGGCGCCGAAGCGGCTCGCAGCAAGAAGCTCGAACCCATTCACGGCGGGCAGAGTACGGCGAGTCTGTATCGATTTGGGCACGATGGCCAGACATACGTACTTCGTCTCCTGGCCCCGGTAACACGCCCAAAGCACCACCACGAAGTGAGCTTGACCCGCGCCGCTGGCACCATCGGGTGGGCCCCCGCGTGCACTTCGTCGCCGATGAATCGGCGCTCATCTACGATTACACGCCGGTCAAACACTCTCCGTGGACGACGTCCGCGATGCGCCGGTGGGGGAGCGCCTCGCCCAACGACTGTGTCGACTCCATTGCGCCAAGGTCGAGGTCCCGACGCCAACGTCCCCCTTCGAGCGATTCTACGGATACGAGCAACGCGCCAGGGAGCGGGGCGCGCCCTGGCCACCGGGGATGACCCGCGCCGCCGAGTATGTGAGGCGACTCGACAAGGAACTGCAGCACACATCTGGGCACCCGTGCCACCTCGACTTGCACGCGCGAAACATCATCCTCACACCGACGGGTGATCCTGTGTTGATCGATTGGGTCAACGGTGGTTTGAGCGATCCCGCATTCGACCTGGCTACCGTCATTGCCTTTCTGGGCCTGCGAGAGGAGAATCGAGACCACTTCCTGGCGAGTTATCAGGAGTCGATGGGCGATCTTACTCAAGATGGGCCTGTCACACCTGCCGTAGTTTTCGATGAGCCTCGGCGCCGAATCCGGGTGGTGACAGATTCGGTGGACGGCGTACATTCTTTATGCATCACAAATAGGATGTCGGGGTGTAGCGCAGCCCGGTTAGCGCGCCTGCTTTGGGAGCAGGGGGTCGTCGGTTCGAATCCGACCACCCCGACCAGTTATAAATGAGACGGGCAGTGGGACTTAAGAGATCATCCTTCTATGGTGCCGCTGCCCGTTTTTGCTTGAAATCTAACGCTTGTCTAAAGGCTGTTTTGGTGAAACATGTGTCGCAGCCAGACAAGAGTGAGACGTTCCGAAAACTGGGGACGACTCCGGAACGACTACTGGGCGTGGTGGATGCAAAGGTCAGGATCAGAGAGGTGATAATAAGTAGCCAGCAACGAGATGGCAGTAGCAGACGTCCTTAAGAACCCACTGCTTTCATGCAGGTAAACCACCCATGCATAGGCCCTGAAAGCCAGCTCAGTTGGGCTGAGGCCCCTATGGTCGTGATGGCCCATAACGCGCTCCCATAGCGATTTTGAGGAACCCGCGAGGCTTACCTGCTGCTGTGGCTCATGGGTTCGACCTTATCGCTTCACGGTAATCGTGAAACGGGACCGCCCCCCAAAGCAGGCGGGTATAAAAGGGAGCTTACCCTTGCTTGTCGTCTGGGTCCTCCAGTACGACGGCACCGAACAGTCCTGTGGCGAAGTCAGCTGGCTTCGGTGGTGCGGTATCGGCCTCGTCGGTTTCCTCCCTTGGCTCGAGATTGCGCAAGGTGGCACAGCCACTGACACCGGCAATCAGCAGGATCAGTAGTCCCCGATAAGCTCACTTCATTGCCACATGCTGCTCACAGCGCCGTTGCGCTCGATCATTCTATCCAGTGCCAACAGGTTGAGCATTAGATGGCGGGGGTGGTGGAAGTTGCCCTTGCGTGCGGTTTTCGGCTGGAAGGTGACCTTTCGATCTCCCCCCATGATCCACATGGGATAGCCGTGTCGACGCAGGGGAAACTTATCCTGCACATAGTGGAAGGTGCGATCGAACCACCACGCGGGCCATTCGAGATCGGTGTGTTCCATGAGGATCATCGTACCGATCAGGACCTCTTCCTGGAGCCAAAGCACCTTGTCAAAGGTGAGAACACCATTCACCTCCATTGCACGAAAGAATCCACCGTACACATCATCCCAGGCAACTTCGATGTGTCGCTTGAGTCGTTCAGCCGCCAGATCGAACAGTGCCCGGTCTTGTCGCCGAAGTGCTTCGTGCAGGATCATCCAGAATGTTTCGATGGCGTGACCCAGATAGACGAAGTCTTCGTTTTCGTCGTCCCGCCGATTGAAGTGATGATCGAGGGCTTCGTTGTTGAGACGATATTCCGGATTCCAGAACCTCTCGGTAACGTTCTCCAAGGCATTCGACATCCGTGCTTCCAGCGCCGGGTCAGATCTCTTTTGCAGGAGTGAATTCAGCAGTATGATCGTCACCATTTCGAAGCCTCCCACGCGCATACCGGGATAACTGACTGGTGTGTATCCCTGCACGACATCTCTGGCTGGATCATTGTAGATCTTCGTCCCCTGCCAGAATACCTCGATGGCCAGATCCATCGACTCATCGTCGCCCGCTGCCTCGGCATATTCCTGGAGCCCTTCGGCGAGGAAGAGTGCTGCGTAGCCCATGCGATCGGCTTCCCCGGTGATTCGGCCTTCACGGTCCATGCTGCTGACCCAGTTGCCATCTGTGTCTCGACCGTGCTTGACGACAAAGTCTTTCGTCAGTCGCGCCATCTCCAGGTGCTCATCACCGCCGAAGTGATTGTAGAGGAAGGAGTGGGTCCACAACCCTCTCCCCTGATACCACATGCTCTTTTCCGTATTGAGCTGCGTGCCATCATCAGAAACCGCACACATGAACCCACCGAGTTCGAAGTCGAATCCACTCGTTCGCCAGAAGGGCACATAGTCGTCGAACAGATCACTCCGATACTGTTCCCGCAGATCAGCCAGAGCCATTCCTGCAATGTGTGAACGATTACTCCGCGTTGCATTCGCCTGGGGCTGCACACCTGCTGCCATCGTCGTCTCTCCGTGGGAAGGCCGAGGTCCGAGGACCCCGGACAAATTCGTAAGTGGTGCCAGCGCCAGGCCCTTGAGGACATCGCGTCGTTTCACCGATCAGCCTCCCGCAATTCGACCGACGAAAGACTGCATCGTCAGGAAGGCGCTTTCGACACAATCCATCGGTACATTCGCCGCATCATCTGCAGGCGTGTGATTTGCAGCCAATGTCTCGTATCCACGGCTGTTGAAGTTAATCCCCGTGATGTGAGAATGAAGATCCTTGGAGGGCGCCGCGTCGTTCATCCAGCAGGGTGTATCGTCATAGATCGAATCCGTCCCCAACTGCAGCTCTTCGTGGACGGCGCGCACTGTCGCCATCAGGTCCTCGTCATGAGTCGAGACCCACAGATTCGGACCATAGGTCAGGGAATCGAAGTTGATGACACAGCGGATATCCCTGTGAGTCCCTTCCTGCATACGGCGTCGCACATAGTGCCTGGCGCCAACCAGTCCATATTCTTCACTTCCCGTGACCAGAAATATCAGTGTGCTCTGGGGCGCGCTTTTGGCAAAGATATGGGCTAGCATCATCGCCTCGATGGCGGAAGCCATGTTGTCGTTGGCACCCTCTGTTCGAATGACGGAGTCCGCATGAGCCACGACGATGACTTCGTCCGCAGCTGTCCGGGTATCCGAGCCACGATGTTGTGTGTCGGGCAGTCGGTTGAGTGCACTACGCGAAGGCGAGTATGCACGATGGCGTCGGTTTCGGCGAGCATCTTCAGAAATGGGACGTCGCGAATCCCCACGACGAACGTGGGAGGGCCGAGAATCGCATCACCGTATAGATAGACAAGTTGCACCCCCACATCGGTGCTCACCCGAATCAGCGCATGTCCCATCCCGCAGGATACGAGGTGTGTGATACGCGGATTCATTGTACACAAATCAAAATCACCGCACAACCTGTGCCGATAGCGGAAATGGATTCGTCGGATTTGAGCCCATCTGTGGCACCATGGCGGCACCAAGGAAATCGGACCAACAGCGACAGTTAGACGGGGACCTTTGTCACAGTGGTTTCCATCTTACCACCGCATCTTTAGATTACGTTGTTCCCATCCCCACTCTTCTGATTGGAAGGGTATAAAAGGAGGTCTTATTATGGCAATAATCGTAAATCTTCAGTTTTCCAACCAGCCGGGAAAAAGAGGGCAGGCGGTGTCGTTTCTGGAAAACATTTTACCAGACACACGGTCCTACGATGGCTGCCATTGGCTACACAGTACTACCGATGTTGAGGACGAAAATAAATGGGAGTTCTTCAGCATGTGGGAAAGCAAAGAACATTACGACACATATCTTCAATGGCGAATGGGAAGTGGAACGATGGAAGAGTCTGAGGCGTTTTTGGACGGCGAACCTGTCTGGAGGTTCTTTAATGTCGAGCAAACATACTAATTAATATTCTCATAGAACCTACGAGTAAGCGTCCAGATTTCATTTTACAGGTAACACCCAGTCGTGCCGATTGTGGTCCGAGCCACATTTAAATATACATCGGTCGAATTGTCCACAATGGGGGGAAACCAAGGCTACTCACCCACCGATCGTCTCGACTCGCCTGTGGAATCGGTGCAATCAGATGTTGAGTGGAAAGAGATAGGTCGAGAGATTTCCCTGAATAGGCCTTGGCAGAATCCAAATGCTGCCGTAGCCTGGAAAAACACCAG
>DPVW01000487.1:15738-16099 GCA_003529325.1 Candidatus Latescibacterota bacterium
GCCAACGGCGATGGTGTTATCGACCAAGGAGAATTCGAGCGGTTTGAGGAATACGAATCAGGCGGACATATGGAGGCCGAATTAGCAGAATTGATGACGGATGTGTTTGGTAAAACGATGGTCTGGAAGACATCCATAAAAGGGACTTGGGAGGCGTCGGATGATCACGTCACACTCACACGGGTCGAAGAGGTGTATGAGTTCAACAGTTTGACCCTGGAGAAATTCTACACCCTCCTGCTCGATGTTGAGTTCCACGTGATGGTTCCGGAATCCGAAATGAATGATGAAGAAGCAATGAGCGAGGAAGAATACTTCTTATCTTTCTGATTCCTGGGATAGCGAGGGTAATCCGGTGGAT
>DPVW01000349.1:0-55069 GCA_003529325.1 Candidatus Latescibacterota bacterium
CTGTGGATGTAATCGCTCAGTGGCAGACCCGGGCGAAAGGAGTGGCTGATGTCACGGACCGCATCGGCTGCTTTCAGTGGCTGCCGGAGCAAGAAGTCGATGTCGGCAAGTCGTCCATCCGTACCGTAGTTGGACAGTTCCACCTCGAAGGCTCGAGCCAGGGTGTCCACCGTGCCACCGGCTTGCTGTCGTTCGACGAGCTGCCGGCCCCCCGTCTCGGCAGCCTGTTGTGTGTCGTTCCAGTTACGGTGACGAGCGGAGAGTGGTGGTCTACTCTGCTCCTCTTCCATCATCAGGAAGTACAGGTGCCGGCGGTCGGTGACCTGGCAGGTCAGATCCAGGGTTGCACCATGGCGTTGGATGTGGAGTAACAGAGAGTCTCCCGGTGGCATGCTCTGCACCAGCCGACTCAACTGATCCGCATCCGTCAGACGCACGTGGGAGGCACCAATGATGCGGTCGCCGACGCGCAGTCCTGAGCGCTCTGCCGGACTGTGTCGGCGCACCTTCGACACATGCAGGGTTTCGTCAACTGCGTGGGCCCGCACACCGATGACGCCGAAGTGGGAGGGCAGATCATCCGGGAAGGATCGCAGCGACGGGAGAGACTGCGATGATGCCGCCGTAGCGAGCAGAACTCCCAGGCAGATGCGACAACCAAGGGTTATGGTTAGTGGTAGACTTGTGCGTTGATGGGGCATAGGTTGGACCGGTAGCAAAGAGGCTCTAACACGAAGGAAGGGTTGTCTGTTGAGCGAGCGGTTGAATGTCATTCTCATCCTGTCCGATGACCAGGGCAGTCTCGATGTGGGCTGTTATGGCGCCGATGATCTGGTGACACCGAATCTGGATCGGCTGGCGGCTTCGGGGGTGCGGTTCACGGATTTTTATGCGAATGCCCCCATCTGTATGCCGTCACGGGTGTCGTTGCTTACAGGGCGAGACTACCCGCGTGGCCTGTTGCCTGGCAAGGGTCTGAAACCCGACGAAATCACGGCAGCGGAGATGTTCCGCAATGCCGGGTATCGAACGGCCATGTTCGGCAAATGGCATCTTGGATCCACACCCGACATGAGCCCGAACGCCCAGGGCTTTGACGAGTTTCTCGGACATACGACAGGGACTCTGGATGCCTATTCCCACTTTTTTTATGTGGAGGGCGTCAACCGCCATGTGCTTCAACGTAATGGTCAACCATACGAGCGCCCGGGAAAATATCTACCGGATCTACTCGTCGAGGAGGCGACAAATTTCATCGACGCTTCCGGGGAGAATCCATTTTTTCTCTATCTGCCCTTCGCCATCCCTCACTATCCAGTGCAACCGCGTCGCGAAGACCGCGAACTCTATGAAAACTCGGGTATGGAGGACACACGGCGTGTTCTTTACGGTGCCTATCTGACGACTCTGGACAGCTGCGTGGGCCGAGTGCTCGACGCCGTCGAGGCGCGCGGGCTGACGCAGCGAACGCTGGTGTTTTTTCTCAGCGACCATGGGCACTCAACGGAAGATCGCGCTTTTGGTGGTGGTGGACACGCCGGGCCGTATCGCGGGCACAAGCAGACCTTGTGGGAGGGCGGGATTCGTGTTCCCTGCATCGCCAGTTGTCCGGGACGGATCCCGGCGGGTCAGGTCAGGCAGCAGCCAGCGATCGCCATGGACTGGGTGCCGACGATGGCCGAGTTCTGCGATGTGCCGCTACCCGATGACCGGCCTATCGATGGTCGATCTCTGGCAGCGGTCCTGGCCTCCGAGGATGCGCCGCCGCCCCACGAACGGCTGCATTGGGTGCACTACGACGGAACTTTTGCGCAACGCGAGGGCAAGTGGAAGCTGGTCTCGGGCCCCGATGGCAGCTGGCTTTGTGATCTGCAGGCGGATCCGGGGGAGCGCAGCGATCTGACAGATGGGGAACCGGAGCGCCTGGCCGACATGGTCTGGCATCACAACACCTGGCTGAGGGAGGTGGCGGGCCTTGCGGTTGGGGTACGACGCTTGCCACCACCGATCAGAAAAAGCGCTGGGCCATGAATGTCCTGTTCATCCTGGCTGACCAATTTCGCGCCGACTGCCTGGGCCATCTCGGCAATGACACGATCAAGACACCGAATCTCGATCGTCTAGCGCGGGAAGGCGTCTCCTTCACTCACGGCTTCAACCAGGCCGCCCCCTGTGGACCGTCGCGTATGTGTATTTTCACGAGCCGGTACATGTGTTCGGCGCGGGCGATCAACAATATGACGCCACTGCGTGACGCCCACGAATCGCTGCCGCAGCATCTTCGGGATGCCGGCCATAACCCGGGGCTGATCGGCTACAACGACTACACTCCCGACCCCGAGATCCTGGCGCCGGAGGATGAGCGACGTCACCATTTGGGGTATGACAACTGCCTACCGGGATTTGAGCGGGTCTACTACCACGAATACGACAGCGAAGAATACTTCGCCTGGCTTGGTGAGCAAAAGTATCCTGACGAGTTGCTGAGCCACGCGGGCATCCACCAGCCCGACGTGCCCGCCGAAGGTCCGGGCCCACATCTGCCGCAACACTTTCCAGCCAAATACCGTGCCGAGCACTCCGAATGTGCCTACGTCACCGATCGTGCCATCGACTACGTGCAGCAGCGCGGTGCAACGCAGGAGGCTGGCTGGGTGCTCAGTCTGAACTATATCAAGCCTCACCCACCGAATATCTGCTGTGCGCCGTATCACGACATGTACGATCCGGCGACCATGCCGCCGGCGGCCCGTAGCACGGCGGAGCAGTCGCCGACGCATCCCTTTCTGCGCGCCCTCGCACCTGATCAGCTGCAGGAGGATCTCCATCTGCGCGAGTATCGTGCCTGTTACTACGGCATGATCACCGAGGTGGACGACAATCTCGGGCGACTGTTTCAAGCCCTTGAGAGTTCGGGTCAGTGGGAGGACACGCTGATCATCTTCTCCGCCGATCACGCCGAACATCTGGGCGATCACTATCTGACGGGCAAGGGCATGTTCTACGATGGCGGTATGCGCATCCCGTGGATCGTACGGGATCCGACGGCTGCAGCCGATACGACACGTGGACAGATTCGGCGGGAGTTCGTGCAGGCGATCGATTCGGCGCCGACGATCATGGACTGGCTGGGGTTGGAAATTCCTGATCGCTTTCAGGGGCGTAGCGTGTTGCCGCTGATTCGTGATGGCGGGGACTACGAGGCGAGGCGAGAGATCCACTACGAGTTCGATTATCGGCAGGGCGCCATGGCTCGAGGTGCTGAGGATCCAGATGAGCATCTGCTGTGGGTGGTGCGCGATCACGAGCACAAGCTGGTGCAATTCGCCGACCCGGAGATGCCCCCGATCCTGTTCGATCTGCAGGCCGATCCGGAGGAACTGGAAAATGTCGCGCAGAAACCGGCGTATCAGGCCAAGCTGCTCGATCTGAGTCAGCGCTTGTTGCGGTGGCGCATGCGCCACGAGGACCAGCGGGCGGAGCACTGGGCGCAAAATTACAGGTGATTGAGTGATGCACAGTTTTCAGAACAATAACAAGTTGGTCTCTCACCTCGAGGCGTCCGGCCACGAGGTGCGCCGGATTGCCCGTGCCCCTGACGGGTCGCCTGTGGTGGCAGTCCGTGCAGGGGGCGCCCGCGAACCGGCGATATTCATCAGCGCCGGCAGCCATTCGACCGAACAGGCCGGCGTATCGGCTGCGGTGCAACTCATCGATGCGCTGCAGACGGAGCATCAGGTCTGGGTTATCCCGACGCGCGATCCCATGGGCATGAACGGTTATCGCCACGTTCTCGAGTGGGCACTGGGTGAGCCAGCGGACCTGGCCTCGCGGGATGATCTGGAGGGTTTCCTGCGAGCGCGAGGGGAGGTCGTGATCGATGAGGAGGACGTTGTCGTTGCTACGATCAACGAGTTCGCCTTCACGACGCGCAACCTCCTGGGTCGTTTCAAAGAGAGCGATGCAGCCCTGGTCGAGCCGCTGAAGGGGCGACGGATCTTTGTGCCCTCCGGACATGAGGATGTCGCCGGTGCCGCTCCTCTGGAGCGCGCCTACACACTCATCGTCAGCCCTCAGGGGGACGTGCTGCATGTCAACCGCTTTCACGACACAGCATGGGCGCCGGCGGAGGTCCATGCGACGCGCCGTCTGCTGGCGGAGATTCAGCCGGGGATCTGTTTTGATCTGCACGAGGCGATGGGTATTCAGGACCGCTACTGGCTGTCGGCGCGCAAACAACGCACTGGCGATCTGGATGAACAGGAGGCCCACGCTGCGACGGCTGTCATCGAGCGCATCGCCGCCTGGGGCGCCCGTTTCCCCGAGGACGAATATCTGCCGGGCAAGTTCTTCACCAAATCACAACCGGGTGTATTCTGGCTCGACGCCCTGGTGCGTGGTGAGGGGCTCAACCTGATGGACTACGCCGCCCGCGAGTACGGTATCGCTTTTGGCACGGAAATGGGGATGTTCGGCACCTTTGATGATCGTGTCGCCATGGGCATGCTTACCGTGCAGGCCGCCGTCGAGGCCTGGGAAGCCAACAGGTGAAGAGCGGGGATCTGGCGCGGGGGACGCGTCGGACCGCGCCCGCGGTCGTCGCCGACGTTGAAGGGTCCTTTACCGCAGTAGCAGCAGCTTGCGCGTCTGCGTCTGCGAGCCCAGCCACGTCTCGGCGGCGAGGCGCATGAAATAGACACCGCTCGCCAGTTCCTCTCCGTACTCGGCGTGGCCGTCCCAGAGGACGGTGTGCACACCACTCGGGCGGGCGCCGCTCACCAGCGTCGCAACAGCCTGCCCCGTGGTGTTGTAGATCTTCAGGTCCACATCGGCTGGGTCGGAAAGGGCATATCTGATCACCGTGTTGCTGTTGAATGGATTCGGGTAGTTCTGCGACAGGGCGAATGCTGACGGGTGGGTGTCGTCATGGCGTTCGGCGACGACTGTGGGAGTCGGTGGTGCGGCTGGGATACTGGTAACGACCCGTACATCATCCAAGTAGAATGTGCCTGTCAGATTACCGTACAGTCTCAAGGCATCGACAGCGTCGACTTGATCACGTAACCCCGCGCCGTAGAAGTTGTTCTGATCGAATGCGGTAAAAGGGATCTCGAGGACCTGCCAATCCCGGCGCTCCAGATCGATGGCCAGGCCCGGTAAAGGATCGCGGACCAGGTCGAGGGTAATCTCGTCGATGACGAGAAACAGAACTGGAATCCTCGGCAGATTGACATCACCAGGGTGGAAGGCCAGGCGGACACCGACAAAACCCTCTCGGTCCACTGGAGTTTCCGGTACGAGATTGATACTCCAGTTGCCGAAGAGACTCAGTGGGGCAACCTGCACGCCATGGGCGACGCGGCCGTTAAAGATCGGTCCATCAGAGAGGGCACCAAGCACCTCGGCCCCGTCCAACCCCGTGAAACTCCAGCCCTGCGACAGAACATCGTCGAGCACGGACAAGTCAGGTGGCGCGACGATGAGAGTGTGCGTGAAGTCGAAGAAGCGGGCGACACCGGCGACCTCCTGTTTGAGCCGCACGATGATCTCGTGTGGTCCTACTACAGCGGCGACATCCAGGCGTGTCTCGAGTAGATAGTCGCCGTCACTCACCGGACTCAGGGTGACGTGATCAGGACCACCAATCGAACTCAGGTTCGCAGTCACCTGCGGCGGTCCACCATTCGGATCGAAAGGATCCACGTGGACTGTCGAGTGCAGGTCGACAGTCTCACCACGCACCAGGGCGCCTGGCAGATCGTGCCGCCAGGCGGGGGGCACGATATCGATGGTCTGTGTGAACTGCAGCGACTCGGTACGATCGCCGATATCCTGCTCGACCCGTACGAGGACCTCCCAGGCGCCGACGGCCTCCGCCGTCAGTTGCGTATCGAGGACATAGGTATCCGTGCCGGTAGAGACCAGGGGAAAAGATTGGGGGCCACCGAGGGCGCTCAGATCAGCGATGACGCGCGGTGGTTGACCTCCTTCGGCGAGACGCTCGATGGTCACCGTTGCCTTGATGTGGATGGGGCCGGAAAGGACGACGGAACGGGGAAGATCCGGTTGCCAGTCGCCCCCGAGAAGAGAATGCGTAATCTTCAGGATCAATGGCGTACGGTTGTCGCTCGACACATACAAACTTCCATCGTCGTCTGACATCAGCCCAACGGGAAAACCCCAGACCGCATCCCGCGTGGTGCCGGACTGAAATCCCGTCAGGAAGTCAGCCATGACCGCATTCGAGCCGTCCGGCTCGCTGAACAGGGCCTGGACCTTGTATCCCGGATGGGAGGAGAGTTTCGCTTTGCCGGCACGAAAGGCCACAAATGCGGCGTTCGCATACCGCTTCGGGAACTGGCTGCCTGTATAAAAGTGGATACCCATCGGCGCCCAATGGGCGGGCACGAGAGCGGCGGGCTTCTTCTGTGTCTGTGCCCGCAATGTGTCCTGGCGAGTGATGGGCAGGACGATTTCGTAGCCTGGGAGTGCGAAATTGTTCCAAACCTGATAGCTGTGTACAAGGGGATAACCAAGAAAATCGCCGTCCCGGAAAATGTCGATCCACTCTGGCGGAATCGTACGACCCTCCCAGTCGTGGCCATTGTTGGTACCCCACAATTCGTTGGTTACCGGGTGCAGGTCCAGGCCGATCACGTTGCGCACGCCCGTGGCAAAGATGCGGCGGCCACTGCCGTCATCGTTGAACTGCAGTACCGTGCCCCGATCAGGGTGGTAGGGAACCTTCTCTTCCGTGCTGTTTCCGTTGAACTGATGGCCCTCGTCCATACGGCATAGATCACATGGGGAACCCACCGTCAGATAGGCCTTGCCCTGCTCTTCGTCGAACAGCAGGGTGCGTGTATCGTGGAAGCCGATCCAGGGGATATCGTCGATGAACACCTGACGATCCTCGTAGATGCCGTCACCATCGGCGTCGATGGCGCGAATGACTTGATGTTCCTCGCCGACGTAGAGGTCGCCTTTATAGAAAGCGAGACTGTGTGCTTCGCGCAGGTCGTCGAGGACGACGATATGCTCATCTGCTACACCATCGCGGTTGCGATCCGGCAGCGCCACGATCTGCCCGGCGCGCATGTTGCACACGTGTAACACCCCTTCGGGGTCAATCGCCATCAGGCGTGGTCCACGCAGGCCTGCGGCAAAGACCTTGACGGAGAAACCAGTGGGCAGATTCAACACGAGGTTCTTCGGAACCTGTGCACGATACTTGCCCGCTACTTCGAGTTCGACCGGCTGCAGGCCGAGATCCACATTCGGCGTCAAGGTCCCCTCGGGATAGCCGTCATCCTGGGCCGATGCGGGTAGGAGACTCAGCGCGGCCGTGAGTATGCCGATGCCGGCACAGAATCGAAACGTCAGTTTGTGAGACACGGTATCAGGACTTCTTGTCTGGGTGTATGACAGTTGGCAGTCTCCTTAAGTACAATAATCCCCCCCGAAGTATCAACTAATCCTCGGCACCGACCTGTTTCCCCGAGAAGTGCACGACACCGAACCGCGGTGGTGCGTGGAACTGGGGTTTGGGTTTTTTTGTATCGGACCAGGTTGCGTACTGAAGATTGATCGCGCCCCCCGTGCGATAGAGGTTGAGGCGCCAGATATCGCCGTCGCTCGGTGGCAGGCGTGGGGCGAAGCCGGTAAAGGTATCGAAGGGTATGGCGATCTCCGTCGTCCACAAACTGTCGATATCATCCTGCTGGTTGAGGGTGCCGTGGATATCGATGGCGACGCGCAGGCTGTCGGCGTTCCAATTCGAACGTCGATTCTCGTGCGGTGAGCGGTCCAGGATCGTACTTAGGGCATTGAACTCGAAGTTGAAATAGATCGATACATCCGCTGTATCGGGGGCGATAAAAACCTCGACACAATCATCGCGAGAAACCGGATCGTCGCGGTTTTTGTGAACGGCGGAGACATGACTGTCGAAGGCCCGAAAGCTGACATACAGCGCCTCGTCATCCCACAGCATGCGGGCCTCGGTGCGTTCCCGTTCGCCTTCCGTCCACCAGGGAAAGGAGAAACTGTCGATCTGCGTTGCAGCTGCCCAGGACGGCTCGTCGAGTCGGCCGTCAACGGTGATCGCTCCGGCGGCCCCGTTCGATGACGGCATGCGGCACGTCCGTCGGAATCGGCTCGGCATTGACGTCGCTAAGACAGAACAGCGACACGGCGCAAACGACACGGAGGGATAGAACACTAGATGCTGTCATCGGCACGCTCGGTTGGTGGAATGTGAAGAACCATGCACGCGGGATGGCCAAAAGCGCTTTCATCGGCTGGTTCGGTACCGAGCAGCTCGCCATTGGTACCGAAATAGAGACTGCTGCCGTCCGGGCTCAGCTCGAGGCAATAGGTGCCCCCCACCCGGTAGGAATATCGCTGCTCAAACACTGGACCGAGGAAAGCCAGCACCTTGCACACACCGGTGCGGGTGTCGAATTGCAGGACTGGCGCCCCATCCCGCCAGGCCAGGCCGTGGGCGTTGGGTATGGCGTACAGGTAGCGGCCGCCGGGACTGATCTCGAGGACGGTGGTGTAGGCGCCAGGCACAGATGACGAGGCCGGGTCTGCCCTCGAGTCGTGACGTTTTGGCCACAATAACCCCACGGGCTCGACGGTGCGCCCAGCAGGATCGAAGCGCAGTAGCTGGCCATTGCCGACGCCGTAGAATCGCCCCAGTGGGTCAAGATGTTCGGTGCCGGCTCGTACGGGGTCAGATCCCGGAGGCAGGCGCACCGCCTGCTCTTCTACCTGGTTGGTTGCACTGTCGTAGCGAGCCAACCAGACTTGAGGCGATCCCGGCACGGGGCGCACCGAAAACCAGGCGCTGCCGTCGGTCTCATCGACGAAGATGAAACGCCGGCTGGCCTCGGTGTCGGCGTGGCCTCGATAGATCGTCCGCCGTTGCGCGAGATCGTACACCAGGAAGCCCTGGCCCTGCCAGTCCCGATCACAGGGGAGGGCATATAACAACCCGCGACGGGTGTCGGCCATGGAGGAAGGGATGACGAAGGGCACGTCGAGGACGCCGAGAATCTCCCCTTCTCCCGTGCGAGGATTTGCACGGACCGCCATGCCATACAACTCATCGCTCTGGGTATGCCCAGGTGGGGGCGCCGTGCCCCAGTAGGTCGCCCAGTAAAGCCAGCCGTCATCGAACTGATCGAGCCGCCCGTGAATCTTGCCGAAACCCCAACTGTCCGGCTGTTGTCCCAACAGCGACTGCTGGTCGATGACCAGATCGAGCTTGTGTGTACCCGCATCGAAGGCGTAGACGTAGCTGCGTCCCCCGGGGCCACCGTGGTCACCGATGGCGGAATAGAACCGGCCGTCCAGACCGATGGTTCCGTCCCCCCACTGGGACCACTCACGACCCTCAAGTTGCAGGGAAATCGGGTAGAGCACGGCTTCCACCCGAGGGGCCGTGGTAGCCACGGTGAAGGCGAAATTGGAGGCTGCCAACATCGCTGGAATAACGAGAAGAGCCTCGTCCTCGACGGTGATAGCCGTGTCGCCACCAGCGCGGAATGCCGCGGCCTCAGTCTCTCCCGCAGCCTGCGCTGACGGGGGCCATAGACAAAGGACGTAGAGTGGCCACCACCGGTGGTGCCGATCAGCCCCAGACATCGCGACTCGCGCCGATCCAGTCGATCTGGGTCTGACGAAGCAGGCCATACGTATAGAATGCGAATCCGTCGACGCCCGCCGCTGCCTGGGCAGCGATCCTGTCGCGCGTCTCCTGCATGGAAGTGCCAGGTGCGGCGATCGAGTGCAGCCGAACACCGGGCAAGCTCTGGCGCTGCGCGGATACTTGCTGCGATGTCTGCTCGCAAGTCCCTGGAATCCGTGTGTAGACGGCGTCGATGCTGCGCAGGATCCGCTCTTTGTCGAGACCCGTCGTCAGGGGATCGAGGGAGCCGAAAAAGGAGACCTGGGCGCCAGCGTCGTGAATTACACCGGCGACCTGCTCGAAGAGGGAGGAGGCCGTCTCCAGGCGAACATTCAGGAAGGCCGCCAGACGTCCATCGAAGGCCCCCTCGATCTGCTCTGAGATCTCGGTATTCATGATCTCAGCAGACGGGTCGGTGCGCAGCTCACGGTCGAGGTACATCGCCACGGCTGGTCGCAGGGCTTTGCCGTCGAGCCCGGCGCGATCGGCGGCGGCCAGACAATGTGGGCAGAAACACAGGCCCATGAGAAACTCGTGATATGGCGCGATGTCGACGAGGATCTTCGGATTGCGGAAGCCATATCGAAAGGGCAAATAGCTCAGTGATTCCAGCTGGATGGCCGCTGGGCCCTGCCGCAGCATGTCCCGCGTGAGCGCCACGGCATACTGGCGTGCCTCCGGGGCGGCGGGGCAGACCTGAGCCAGGCATGGCTGACCGAAACAATCACGCTTGGCCACATCCGGAAAGGCCTGTGGCAGGTGATGATTGTAGTAGTAGACGGCCCAGGCTGAGAAGCTCAGATCGTGCCGCTGCAGGCCCTGAACCAGATTCATCATATAGTCGGAGCCGGTGACGACCTCGCTGATGAGGGGGCGCATGGAGGTATTGGCGTAGAGCGACTCCTCGGTCGCGAAATACACGGCACCCTCCTCTCCGTAGTACAGCTTGCGGACGGGATTGTGTGGCGCAAAGTAGGTGGACACATGATAGCTGAGGGCGAGCAGGACCCCTCCACCCGGGCCCGTCGCGTCGGCGAGGACGGCTCCGGCTGTGTCGACACCCTCGTCGGAGAGGTCCCAGGGATAGGCGTAAAATTCGGCGTTCATGGGATCTATCCTTTGACGGCGCCAGCCGTCAGGCCCTGGGTGAAAAACCGCTGGGCGAGTAGGAAAAACAACACCGTCGGAATAACGGCGATGACCGAGGCGGCAGAGATATAACGCCAGTTGACGCCGAACACTCCCTGCAGACTGGCCAGCCCCAACTGCAGGGTGTAGAGATCGCGGCTCTTGAGCACGACGAGAGGCCAGAGAAAGTCATTCCACTGGGCGACAAAGGTGAAGGCAGCCTGCGTCGCCATCGCCGGTTTGATCAGAGGCAGCATGATCCTGGCATAGATCGCGAAATCGCCACAACCATCGATGCGCGCAGCATCTTCAATGTCCTGTGGCACCGTAGTGAACGCCTGGCGCAGCAGAAAGATGCCGAAAGCGTTAACCGCGACAGGCAGGATGACACCCGCATAGGAGTCGACCAGCCCCAGGCGCAAAGTGACGATGAACAGGGGGATCAACAATACCTGAAAGGGAACCATCGTCGTTGCCAGCACGCAATAGAGGATGACCTGACGCCCACGGAAGCGCATGCGCGCCAGGGCGTAGCCGGTGAGGGAGCAGAAGAACAGATTGAGCACGACGGTGGTGATGGCGATGAAGAAGGTGTTGAAGATGTACCGTCCGAAAGGCAGGATATTCCATGCCTTGACGAAGTTGCCCCAGACGATGGGATCGGGAATCCACTGCGGGGGATAAGCGAACAGATCAGCGGATTCGGCCTTCAATGCCGTGGACAGCAGCCAGGCGAAGGGCGCCAGCAGTACGGTGCCAACGGCGATCATGGCAGCGTACAGCACAATGTGCTCGACGCGAATCTTCCGTAGCTGGCTCAACCAGTTCACGTTCAATTCGTATTGTCCCCTCCAGAGAGGCGAAAGTTGATCATCGCAAAGAGCATGATGATGAGCAGCAGAATCAGCGATACCGCAGCGGCGTAACCGACTTCCAGATACTTGAATCCCAGGGTGTAGATGTAGTACGAGAGCAGATTGGTGCGATGAAATGGCCCACCACCCGTCATGACGTAGACCTCGCCAAAGGTGCGCATGGCGGCGATGGTGGCAATGATCGTGACAACCAGCGTATACGGCCGAATGCCCGGAATGATGACGTGACGCACGACCCGCCAGCGTCCGGCGCCATCGACTCGTGCCGCCTCCTCCAGTTCTTTGGAAATGCCCTGCAACCCCGCGAGATAGATGATCATGTAGTACGGGGACGCCTTCCACACGGTCACCATGGCCACCGAGAACAGTGCCAATGCCGGCTCTGAGAGCCACACCGACTGCGTCTGTATGCCGAGAGCGCCCAACAACACCTGGCCGACACCGCGGGTGTCGGCGAGCCACGCGGGTCCGGCGATGCCAAGGCCCTGCAACAGCGCGTTGAGCAGACCATCGGAGTTGTAGAGCCACTTCCAGATGATGCCGGCGACGACGATGCTGGTGACGACGGGGATGTAGTAGGCGGTGCGGAAAAGTTTTGTACCCGGCACAGCAGAATTGAGCAACAGGGCCAGCAGGAAGGAGAGTACCACAAGAGCAGGCACAACAATGGCGGCGTAGAGCAGTGTGTTGGCCAGCACCCGCAGAAAGAGTTCATCGGAGAACGCGCGGTGGAAATTATCCAGGCCGATGAACTGAGCTGGATTGAAAATGTTGTACTTATGGAAGCTGAGCCAGATTGTATCCAGTACCGGATAACCGAAGAACGTAGCCAGCAAAAGCAGCCCGGGTCCGACGAACAGATACGGTGTCATTGGAATGCCAACAGGTGGTCCCACTTGCGCTGCACACGCGACAGGCACGCCGCCACCGTCTGGTCACGAGCCAGGGCTCGCGCAAATTCTTCATACAGAACGTCTTCCATGCGGCTCCACCCCGGGACGTCTGGTGGCGCCATGACGAAGGAGTTCGGAATGTCCGCCGCCGACAATATGTGGGCTCGATCCTCGGAGGTCTCCGGTTCGCGACGGAAGTAGGGGTCAGCGATGGCAGCCTTCGTCGACGGCAGAATGGCGACGCGCCGAGAGAATTCGAGTTGATTGACGTCGTTGGTGACGAACAGGCCGAAGTCAACGGCCTCACGTTTATGGGGGGACATCCTGGGCACGACCAGCACCTGATTGGTCGCCGGCACCCGGCCCAGGGCACCGCGAGGTTGGGCGACGGGAACCGCCTTGCGTTCGAAAGACTCGTCAAAATAGCGCGTGATCCAGCCGCCGGCGAAAGGCAACATGGCACACCGGCCTTCGATGAACCAGTTGACCTCATCCCGGTGGGCGGCGGCGAGGGCCTCCGGTGGCAACACACCGTCGCTGTAGGCGTCGACCCACTTCTGCAGGACCAGGGCGGCCTCAGGGGTGTTGATCGTGGAGTGTGTGTAGGCCTCGTCGAACAGCGGCCAGACCCCGTCGAGTCGCAGCAGGGCCCACGGTGGGGCTACCAGAGACGGATGCAAGCGCCAGGATACACCAAACTTACCCGTGCGCTCGTGGATCTGGCGGCCGAAGGCCAGCATTTCATCGATCGTTGTCGGCGGCCGGTCGGGGTCGAGACCCGCTCGTTCGAAAAGCTCACGATTGTACCACATCATCGTGACACCTGCGTACCACGGCAGCGCATAGGAGGTTCCCTGGTATTGTCCCATGCCCTGCCAGAAGATGCTGAGCCGCCGGTCCCGAGCCACCGGTGACACGAGACTGTCCATATTGGCAAGGATGTCGAACTGAAAAAAGCGTGGCAGGTCGTACAGGTTGGCCAGGTCCGGTGGCGTGCCGCCTACAAGCGCCGCAAGGAACTTCTCGGCGACTTCGGCACCACTCACATCCACCCACTCCACGCGAACGTTGGGGTGGGCGGTCTCGTAGGTATCGATCATCCCGGTGATGTAGTCAGCGAAGGCGTCGCCGAGGGCGATGGTCCAGAACTCGATGGTCACCTGCCCATCCGCTTCCTCGTCTCTGCCGCCACAGGAGAGAACAAGGACCAAGGTGCAGAATAGGACGACGAGAGAGGTTCTGCAGGCGGATGCAGGCAAGAGTGTGCTCACCGTAGCAGGACGAGTTTGCCGCTCGCCACAGACCCACCCTCGACGTGCAATCGAGCGAAGAACAGGCCGGATGCCACTGCTCTGCCCGCATCGTCGCGGCCCGGCGACATGGCGCGATGCACCAGCGTACGCAAGCGCTGTCCGGCTGTGTCGATGATCTCGAGGGTGACCACCGGCGCCTGGCCCGCCGTCTGATCAATCTGGAAGGGTATGACCGTGGAGGCGTTGAAGGGGTTCGGGTAACTGGGCGCGAGAGCAAAAGCAGCCGGAGTCCCCGGTGCATCGTCGACGGCCGTCATCGACATGGGCAAGCCACGAAATGCCAGACTGGCAACACGATCGCCATCGATGTCGGGATCGGACTCCGGTTCGCAGATGTTGAGCGCAAACTGAAAATCAGAGAACACCTGCACGGCCTTCACCAGCACCCTGTTCTCGCCGCGCTGGAGGGGGATACGGACCTTTTCCTTGACGATCTCGTTGACCCAGACGCGCATCGCCTCGTCTGAGCCGATCCACAGTTCCGCCTCCTGGTCTCTTTGTGCATCGACCCAGGTAAAGGCGTAGGCCACGGTGCGGGCGCCGACATCGATGTTGAAAAATGCGTCTAGATCGATGCGGTCATCAAAGAAATAAATAGGCTCTGACCAACCATCTCTTTGCGGCTTCGGCGTCATGTCCTCGGGAATGAAGGGGTGGTCGAGGGCGGCGTCGTTGGTACCAAGACCGACCCGCTCACTCTGGCAAGGATCATGTTGCGGCGAACCTGATTGGTTACCACATCACCGGAGCGGCGTGCCGACTTGCCTCGCTCCAACGTCATCAGCGCATCGACGATGGTGAAGGAAACGTTGGCGACCAGATTGATATCGACGACCTGTTCTTCCACCCAGTCCCTCGGTGTGTCGTCATAATACAGCAAGCGATGTCTGAAGCCGTCCTGGGGGACGCCGCGACTTCGCGAAAAACCGTACTTCGTCGCCGGGTAGAGATCGATGTTGTTTTTCAGCGACGGTGATACCCGTATTGTGGATCTTCATGACGGGAACGTTGATCAACACATCGGCGTTGAGAACCTCTTTATGCACCCACAAACGGCCTGCATTGCGGTCGAAAGTAACCCCCCTGGGGGATATCGATCTCAACGAGATCTTCCCATGGGCCGTTGAGGTTCGTCAGGCGCAGGTCGATGTCCGCCAGCTCCGGATCGGTGAGCAGGCCCTGGAAGCTGGCGACGTCTCACAAGTCGTCCCACGCAGGAGCGTCCCATGAGGGTGCGTACGGCAGCTCCCACGCCATCGGTCGCGCGGGCTCCCTTCACCGACGATGATCTCCACGTCGCCGCCGGTGACAGCGTCAAAAGATCTGGCGGGGGTAAATTTGCCGCTACCGGATGCCTGCAACCCGTGCATGATATCTGACATGATGATCACAGCAAGCAGACCCATCATGACAAATCCAGGGCTTGCCAGGCGGTGTGTGACCTGCTGCAATATCCTTCGGCCCACGAAGATCAGTCGTTGGCGGACAGCTGTACCGTTCCGTCAGGGTACAGACGGCCGATATCCCGCTGGAAATCGTACGTCAACTCGACCATCTCGACAGGTTCGTCACGGTAATCAAAGCGCAGCACGAGGTCACGTACAACAAGGCTCACCTGCCCGACGTCGGGATGCAGGTTGGGAAAGACGACCAGCCCCTCTACCTCCTGGCCACTGAAGACCTCCTCCAGCCCCAGCATCGTCCGCGCCAGCAGGTCGCGACGCTCTCGGTATTGAGAATACGCGTTGCCCCTGTAGCCGATGGCGTAGGCCCGGTAGTAGCTGTTGAGCTGCTGTTTGCTGAGACTCCAGTACACCCGTCCGTTCGAGGCCAGTATCTGCACACGAGCAGGGTCAATCCTGACCTTCGGATACTCGTAGTTCTTGACGTTGAGGCTGAAGACGGCAAAACGTTGTCGCTTCTTCTGCCCCTCGTAAAATTCGGTGTCACCGAAGGTGTATGGGTTGGTCGCCTTCGGACCACCCTCCGACTGGGAAGAGAACTGTCGATTCAGCTCCTCGTCGCTGACTGGGCGCAAGCGGACCTCGAAGCGACCCTGCACATAGGTGACGCTGCCGTCGTCAGCGATGGTCATGGACGTCGCCTGCTGGCTCACAGGCTCCAACGGACCCATGTAGTAGTGGTACCCGCACCCGGTGACCAGTGCCAGGGCAACGATCATGGGCAACCACAACCCAAGGCGATTGGAGTTTATAGTCGGACTATTGCTCTCATAAGACATGGCGTAACTCCCCAGAGATTGGGCCCAAGTACGCAAATCGGTGGGCGCTTGTCAACGGTGTGCCAATCACGGTTCCTGCACGGACAAATACCGGTTGGTACCGATATCCCGAAGCCGTTGCACGCCACCGGCGGGCCAATAGACCGTCAGACTGTCTACAAGCAACGCAGAACCCAATCCGAAGTGAAGCCGCGGGTCCTCGGAACTGAGAAAACTGCTGCCGCGGACAGCTTCGCGTATCTGCCGGAGGCCCCCGCTGTGCACGACAACCTTGGCGCCGACGCCGGCGCGGTTGCTGCTGCGCCCCAGCAACCGAATTCCCAGCCAGTTGCCCGAGGCAGCGTCATTTCGGTACAGTGCGGGGCGATCGTTGAGATGGGTCACGAACAGGTCGAGGTCCCCGTCGTTGTCGAAGTCGGCGGCAGAGGCGCCGCGGCTGACACGAGGCTCAAATGGCGACCGACCGCCTGGCAGGAACAGTTCGAAGTGGCCGGCGCCATCGCCGCTGAACAGATGATCGCTCTGGGCGTAACTCGAGTTGGTCCCCGAGGCGTCGATCTCCGGATAGACATGGCCGTTGGCGACAAAGATATCGAGATCGCTATCATGGTCGAAGTCGAGAAAGATTGCGCCGAAGCCGACAAAGGACAGACTTGGTTGAGCCAGCCCGGAGGCAAAGCTGACGTCCTCAAAGCTCCCATTCCCACCATTGTGGTAGAGCGTGTTGTAGTCGTCCTCGAAGTTTGTCACGAGGAGATCTGCAGCGCCGTCCGCATCGTAATCGCCGACGGCAACGCCCATACCCGCCTGGGCATTGCCCATGGCGCCATGGCTGAGTTGGGCGATCAGAGCGCTCTCACGAAAGGTTCCACCGTCGTTGTGAAAGAGAAAATTCGGAGACGAGTCGTTGGCGACGTATATGTCGGAATCGCCATCGTTGTCGTAGTCGAGGAAGATTACCCCAAGACCGTACCCCGGATCGACGGCACCAACACCCGCATCTGAACTGACATCGATGAAGCGCCCCTCGTCATTGCGGAACAGATGGTCGGCCTGGGGGAGCAGTCCCAGTGGACCAACAAAGGCTGGAATCCCTTTCCACTTCGTCCCGAGGTGCTCGATCATGCCCGGATCAAAGTGTACGTAGTCAGCAACGTATAGATCGAGATCGCCGTCGAGATCATAGTCACCGAAGGCGGCACCCGTGCTCCATCGATCTGTTCCCACACCGGTCTCGGCGCCGACCGAGAGGAAGTGACCGCCTTCGTTGCGCAGCAGCGTGTTGTCCTGAAGGCAGGTCACGTAGAGATCGCTGTCCCCGTCATTGTCATAGTCCGCCGCCACCGCTCCCATCCCCCAACCGGCCCTGGCCACTCCAACCTGAGAGGCGACATCGGTAAAGCGTAGATCGCCGTCATTGTGGTAGAGAGCGTTGCCCGCACCCTCGGTGGGGTCTTCGAGGGTGGCTCCGTTGACCCAGAAGATGTCCAGATTCCCATCCCCATCGGCGTCCAGGATGGCACTTCCGCCGCCCTTCGCTTCGACGATGTAGCCCTTGTCAGGGCCCCCTCCGGTATGCTGTCGGGTAAATCCCGAAGTGGGGGTCACATCGACGAAGGTGCGTGGAGCAGCCTCCCTGTCCGTATTGGGAGAGGCACAACCGCCAGCAAGCAGGAGTAGCAGCTGGCAGCAGTACAAAAAAAGGCCCCCGGTCATCTCAACAGAGACACCCGAGGGCCTAGTTCGTGGCGCCGGAGCGGTTTGAGCCGCCAACGCCGTTTGGATCAGAAGCCAGCCTTGATCTGACCCCAGGTGACCTCTTCGACTGCCGTTTCGGAAAGCGCGGCGATCGAGGGCTCCACCGGAGCCATCACGAAGTCGTTGGTTGCTGTGCAGCAGCTCTCAGGGGAAAGCGTCCAGAATCCCTGATAGCTCGTAAGGACAAAGTCGCCACTCGTCGCCTCATCAATGTCACCGACGGTCATCGAAATGTGGATGATCTCTTCCTCTTCGAGGTCGTGCACAACCGCCTGATCTTCGGTCGTGTCGTTGCTTCTGGGCATGACCTCGATCGGGGTGACGGCGAGTTCGTAGAAATACGTGCTCTCACCGAACTGATCACCAGTGAAACCCCAGCCAAAATCGACCCAACTGGAACCATCGACGAGCCACGAAAGGGCGGCATTCGGGCGGTAGAACTGGTACTGACCCTCTACCGGAGGAACGGCCCACTTGTAGCTGAAGTTGGTGGCCAAGCCTTCAGGATTGTGGTCTTCCGTCGCCGTGTGATCCGGGTTGACTTCGATCTCCCAAGCGTCGTCGTGATTGAACCGGGCGGCGTCTTCGCGATCAGTATTATGAATGTCGTCGAAGACCTCGCTGGCGACATAAATCTTATTGCTGTTGTCGTTCCAGCCCACCAGATGGCGGATCACCATGTCACTGGCGTCGAGTTCGCCACGACCTACCGGCTGGATATCAGCCACCGGCGAATACAAACGATCGCTACGGATCGTATAGGGATCGAGGGGTACGATGTCCCAGTCGGACAGATTTCCGTCCATTGTGGGGACAAGATTATCCGGGAACTGGGCGGCGAAGAACAACTCGCCGGGGGGGCTATGGGCACCCGCCGCAACGGCGATGACCAGAGATGCACTCAGGATCAATCGCTTCATATTTCCATATTCTCCTTAGTTGGTTTCTGCTTCGCCGCCACAGATGGACGGCAAGGGGAAGGAAGTAGGTCTTGAACGCTACAACCCACGATTGGGAAAGTCAAGGAAATTCGACACAAAAAAGGCCGCATTCAGTACACCACGGATACGACCCCGGTGCGACGCTCCTCGTTTTCGGCGTTCAGGGTCACGTCGTATACGTAGGTACCGGGAGGCACGAGATTGCCACTACCGTCATGACCGTCCCAGCGCTGTTCGAAAACGCCGCTGCGGGAGGCGAGGGGTTCCAATTCGCGGACCATGCGGCCCGCAAGGTCATAGATCCGCAGGATGACCGGTCTCTCGAGCGTCAATTGCCGCAGCTTGTAGCTGAGCACCAGAGCGTCATTGACACTGTCACCGTTGGGCGTAATGACCGGACTCGACGTCTCCAGATCTACCAGCAGATCGCCCTGGAGTGGCGTGGCGACGGCGAGCACGTTGCCGGAATAGCGGAAGGTTGCGTTCCCCGCCCCTACCTGCTGACGAATGAGGTCCGGGTCCTGGCTATTGAAGACCCAACTCCTGAATTCGGTGCCGTAGCGCAGAACCGGGACGTCGAAAGCCACCTCCAGCTGTTTGAAGCTATCACCCTCCCCCCGCAGTTCGGGGAAGGACAGGATCACTCGATCGGGCAGGATCTGGGGCGGAAAGTCGGCCAGATCGATTGGATCGCCGTCGATCGCGACGGACTCGACGTTTAGTACCTGGCTATGGGTCAGGATCTCCAGGCGGTCGAAACCAAGGTGATTCGACTCGAATTCCGGTCGTACGACATAAGTAAAGGTCGTCGGCCGGAAGGATTCGACCTCGATGGGCCAGATCTCACCCACGACCTCGCGTGCCAGCGGTGTCTCGCTGAACTGTAACCACAACTGGTCGATCCGCGGCGAGCGGGTGAAGGTGCTGAAGAGGCGGATGTCCAGTTGGATGTAGCGACTGGGGCCACGGGATAGCAGTGCCGTGCCATCCTCCCAGGCCTGTGCGCCAACGGTGGAGTCGCGCAAGCCGGCGGCAAAGTCGTATGGTGGGGACCAGAAGCTCCACTCATCCACATTTGGACGCGGATCCAAGCGAGCGACAAGGTTGATGATGCTTTCATACTCCTTGAGCGTGATAGGCAGCAAGTCTCCGGTGATTGTTTCGTCGAAGTACAGGCTCGGATCGGGGACGTTGCCCATTCGCGTGCGAATCTCTACCCGTGTTCCCTTCGGCAGATCGCCACTCCACCGAATCTTCCCCCAGTTGACCGACTGGCCAAAGTCAAGGATCTGGGTGCGATACGACGTGGTTTCGACGAAACCCTCGCCATAGACCTCAAACTCGGCCACCTCCCAGTTGCGCAGGGGAAAGGTCTTGAAGGTGAGCCAGCGCACGGAGCGTGTCGGCATGTTGAGATCGACGACGACATCAAGGTTTTCTTCGGCGAATCGAAGCACATCAAGCTGAGTATCACGCGTCCGGATCCAACGCAGACCATTTGCCGAACCCACGGCATCACATGGTCCGGCCATGAAGCGGACCGTATTGTCGCCCAGACGGATTTCATAAGAGTCAACGAAATTGTCGGCGAAGCTGTCGTCGCCAAAGACCTCAATCGGGGCGCGGGGCTCGGCGAGTTCATCGATGAGAAGGGCGTCGTCGGTGCTGCTCAGGCGAGGAAAGAAACGGATACGGTTGATCGGGACGGCTGCTTCGAAGTCGATCACCGTCGCCCCTGGCCAGGCAGAAGCCGTCAGTGGCGCGTCCAGACGCCCACCTGTGAACAGATTCGCACTCAGCGTGATCCGGCGGAATTGCGCGGTCCTGACATCGCCGTCGAACATGGGCTTGGTGATCGGTGTATGCTGCCCGACCACGGCGCAGCCATCCGTGGTCGTGGCGAAACCGCCGGCGTACAGAAAGGGGACTTTGGCGACCTCCTTGGACTCCGTATCGCCCAAGGCGATGTTGATCGATGGGTCAAAGAATCTGGGCAGGATGCTGGACGGGTACTCGTCACTGGCAAAATGAATGAGTGTGTCGCCCCCCACCCCGTGGGGTGTGGTCGTCACGGCAACCTGCCGCACACTCTGCCCGTCGATGATGACGTAGACCCCACCTTCTTCACCGATGGGGGTAGTCCAGGCGTTGCCATCGGTCCCACCGAGGATGTACTCGGACCGAGCCGAAAGACTGGCTGGGGGGAAGGTGCACAGGATCACAGTGGCAATGGCGCAAAAATTTTTCGTCATGACAATTCCACAGGAATCTTAGGCCAAATGAAGTCTTTGGTATGGAATGCAACCGAAAGTGTAGTGCGCCGGAGACCAACAGACAAGATTGACAATCCACCAGCACGCCACTTTTTTCAGGGCCATCACGATCTAATAGTGGATGCAGTTTGATAATGGATGTATAGAAGGAGGATTGCGGATCATGGGTGCAGTTACTCAAAGTATGCGCCAGTTGACGCTGGCGAGTGCCACCCTCGTCCTTCTGGCGGCACCCGGACAAGGACTGGAGACGGTAAGGATCGGCCCGGACGGAGATCTGGACTGGAAGGGCTCGGGTACCGCGACGGTAACCCCTATCGCGGCCCGGTATCAGTCCCTACTGGAGGCCAACAAGCTGCTGGAGGGCAACGCACCGGGCCAACTCATCGATTTTGACAGCGACCAGTTCGTCGGGGCCATCCTGCCCCAACGCATCCAGTCAGGGGACAACGTCGCCACTGGCACGCTTGCCCGCGGTGGTGGTATCAACTCGCCCAACGTCTTCGACTTCAGCGGCACCTTCAAGCGGTTGGATTTGCAGCAAGCCCTGGAAGAACTACTGGTCCCTGACGAGGGGGGTGAGCAAAAGGCCTTCGAACGCAAGGACCTCAACTCCCTGGGGATTCTTGTGATCATGGATCTCGGCGGTCGGTTCGGGGTGGAGCGCATCCGCTTCTACCCTCGCAATACGGTTCAACCCTCGCCGGCGACGCCTTTTCAGAGCGACTTCATTCGTGCCTTCGAGCTGTTCGTCAACGACGGACTTTCCCTCAGTGGGGCTGGCGTACCGATCTGGGGTCAGCCTCTGGTCGACGAGTCGGGCAACAAGGAGGCCGTTGTCGAGGTCATCCTGGACCCACCGCAGTATGTGCAGCATATCCGGCTACGCTCCACAGCGGCGATCGATTTCGAGATCGACGAATTCGAGGTCTTCGGTATCGGCTACCTGGCGACGGCGACGTACATCTCCGACATCTACGATGCAGGTGAGCCTGCGGTCTGGGGACAGCTCCGTTGGGTGGAACAGATTCTGGGTGATCCCAGGTTCTCTTCCGTGCGTATCCGCACCCGAACGGGAACCGATGATGATCCCTTTCTGTTCACCCGCGTGCTCAATGGTCAACGGGATCCCGAGGAGATTCCGCTTTCGGTGGACGATCCCTCCTTGGAGTTGGGTTTGGAAGAGTATCGGAAATTGCCGAAGGCGGACAGTCAGGGGCGGCGGTGGAATCCAGGTCCCGTCAAACAGGACCTGATCAACTGGAGCCCATTCAGCACCCCCTTCGCGGCGGAGGCCGCCAATGGCCCGGGGTTACCCATCACCTCACCAAGTCCCCGGCGTTACATGCAGATGCTGATCGAGTTCGACAGCAACGATCTCGATGCGGCTCGGGTGATCGAGTCCCTGGAGTTCGACCTTCTCAAGCCGCCACTGGCCGATGCATTGGTAGGGGAGGTGTTCCCACGAGAGATCGATCAGATCGGTTCCGTACCGCTCGAATATTCGGTTCTGGCGAGCCAACCTACGGCGGGATTGCTCGGTTTTGATCGGCTGGAAATCAGCACACCCCTTCGTGTCGCCTCGATCGACGAGGTCCAGGTGCGCAATAGTTCCGGGGGCGAGGTGGGACGCCGGCAGTTCAGCAGTCTCGCCGACACGATCGACGAAGGTGGATTTCGTATCGTGTCGGTAGACGATCGGAGCTTCGAAGTCCAGTTTCCACGGGTCGCAGAGCATGGTTCCGTGGTCCGCATTCGTTACAAGAGTGACGTGCTGACATACAGCACGAATTTCACCGCCACCGCCAAACTTTCCAGTGAACCTGGAGCGACACAGCCCGTCGATTCCGGTGATACGGGCGACTTGGGCCCGGGGGACGATCCCGACCTCTCCGGGACGACGGTGCTCAGTCCGGCGCTGCTGCATGGGCGCTTACTGGATCAGGTGGTGTTGGATCCCCCCGTATTCACACCCAATGGGGACGGCATCAACGACGAGATGCAGCTGGCGTATAGTCTGTTGTCACTGGGATCGCCTCGTCTGGTAACCATTGTGATCCATGACCTCACAGGTCGTCAGGTCCGCGAGCTTGCCGCAGTGGATGAAGCGAACGGACGGTATGAGGGAAAGTTCTGGGATGGCCGTGACGATTCAGGCAATCTCGTCTCACCCGGAATCTACGTCCTGCGCATCTCCATAGAGGGTGATTCTCGCAGCGATGGGATGGTGCAAGTCGTAGGCGTCGCCTACTGAATACTACCGAAGATCTTCTTCGCCAATTCCTCGCTCTCCTTGCGTGCAGTCGCCTGCAGGCGACGGGCCTGTTCCTGCCGGGCATAGCGGCGAAACGCCTCTGCCGCTGCCTCGCTGTCGCCCATGTGCCGGAACAGGCCCCCAAGAAAGAGGTGGGCCCGGTATTCGTCAGGCGCGATTTTGAGGATCTCCTCGAAGTGCTGGATCGCTTCGGCGTAGCGCCCCTGACGGGCGAGCAGCCGACCCAGACTCCAACGCGCGGCGATCGTCACCGGCTCGACTACAATCAGATGCTCCAGAAGGCTCTCTGCCTGCGCCAGTTCGGGGGTCATCTCCAGTTGCACACCCGCCTCCGGGCCTCCAGCGCGGTCGATGAGTAGATCGGCCAGTGCCTGCTGAGCCTCCGCGTGTTCGGGGTCCTGATCCAGCACGAGAAGGTATTGTGTCGTCGCCGAATCGACATGGCCCTGGCTGCTGTGCAGGCGTGCCAACTGGTATCGTACGAGCACGGAATCCGGCCGTAGGGAGAGAACCCGACGGTAGGCGATGGTCGCACGATCCGGGCGTCCGGCGACAAGGCTGACAAAGGCCAGGCTGCCATGCAGATCCGCACGTTCCGGGGCCGCAGTGACAAGCTGCTCCAACTCTTGAAGCGCCGCCACAGAACGCCCGTCACCCATCAATGCCATGGCCAGGCCTCGGCGCGCGGGGATCGAGGCTGGATCGCCATCCAGATATCTGCGATACAGGCTCTCCGCTTCGATATCATCTCCGCGTAGGCTGACGATGCCGGCCAGATTCAACAAGGCACCGGGCAGGTTGGGGTCCAGACGGAGCGCCTGTCGATACTCGCGCATGGCATTGGCCGACATCCCCTGGTGTTCATAGGACAGGCCGCGCCAAAGGTGGCCATGGGTGAGACCGGGTGCCGGCAAGGGGCCTGCGCCTGCGTTCAGCGTCAGCAACAGGACGGCAACTGCAAGCAGGCTGGCGAGTCGATGCCGGCCACCGGCAACGGCCCAGATCCCGTTGGCGGCAAATAACAGCAAAACGGGAATCACGGGTACTCGACTGCGACCGTCGACGGCGAACAGGATGGCAGCAAGGGCAAAGCTGACCACGAATCCAAGCAGCAATTGTCGCTGCGGGGATGCTCTGTCTGCATCGCGCAGGGAGAGAGCCATACCGACGAGCGCGAGTGGGGCGAGGAGGCCGAAGGGAAAGGCGACACCCTGGTTCCACACGAGGACCGACAGCAGGAAAGAGTCCCTGTAGACGACATATGGCGACAGATCGTAGGAGCTCTCCTCGCCGCGCCAGAACAGTTGCAGGTTGGCCCCGAGGGATCCGCCTGCATCCGGCGCAAGATCGCCACCGACAAGCCAGCTGCCCATCGGGATGAGGACCACGGTACACCCAGCGACGAACCAGAGCCCATCACGCCAGCCTCTGTGCCATCCAACCCAACACAGCAGGAAGGGCAGCAGCAGAAGCGCCGCAGGCGTCAGCAGCCCTGCGAGAGCCGCTGACAGACCGGCTGCCAACAGGCGCCAGGAGGGCGGCGCTGTTGATTGCGGTAGCAGGAGCCAGATGGGGAACAGAACGAAGAGCGCGGAAATCGTCACCGGGAGGAGTTCTCCGGTATAGAACAGCAGCGGTCCGTAGGCGGCCGTACCCAATGCCGCGCTCAGTGCGACATGGAGCGGAAACAGCTGGCGACCGATGAGCCACACAAGAACGCAGGTAACCGTGCCTGCCAACGCTTGCAGCAGATGCAGGCCCCAGATCGACGCCCCAAGCGGGGCCGCCAGGGCAAGCAGATGTGTGTATAGAGGCGAGCGCCCCTGTTCGAGGAGACTTGTCGACGACGCATCGGGCAACCGCCGAGCGTCCTCGAGATAGTCGCCCGCCTCGAGGACGGGTGACACGAAGAGCGGACTGTCGCCGATCTCGTGCAGATACCCCAGGCGCAGTGTCACGCTCAGCAGCACCACGATGGGGACCGCCCATCTCATGTGGAGACGCTCAACAAGCGAGTGTCCTGGCCACAGCAGGACACCTGGTCAGGACACGTTGCCGTACTTATTCGAGACCCGCATAGGCAGTGATAAAGGTCTGCGTCACGGTGACGCTGTCGCCACCCTTGGGATTGCGACGGTCGATCTTGACCCCCACCTGGGTCGTGATCGCGTAGCCCTGATAGGCGGACAGGTTGGAGAACTGGGCGGCGCCGACTACGCCGCTGAAGTCATCGGAGTTGCGCCGCATGTCGTTGTGGAATGTCATCTCCACACCGGCCTGCATGCGCGTCGAGGTGAGCAGAGGAAAACTCATCAAGAGTCCGCCCAACTGGGTGAGAGATCGCTTCTTGTCGCTGGACACGGCGTCCAAAGTCTGGTGCCGGAAGACACTTTTCCAGCGTGGTTCGATGTCGATGAGGCCGACCTCGAAGGTGTAGCTGACGCGGTTGACGATGCCGAAAAAGTAATTCGTGTTGAGTTGATCCAGCAGGTCACGCTCGGCGGCATCAAGACGCGACTCGAAGAGGTCCCACTTGAGGAAGTTTTCCGTCTTCAATCCACGGTAGTCGTATTCATGCCCCAGCCACAAAGAGTTGACAAAGGCATCACGCCCCACCAGCGGATCCTCGATCTTCGTCGACTCACCGGTGCGGATGTTGGCATTGGGCAGCCACTGCAGAAGCTCGTTGGGTATATCGTCCTTAACATCCTTCATCATCTCGAAGACGCGGAAGCGACCCCAGCTGGCCAGGTCACGGTCGACAGTGAGCATGGCGTAATTGGTGTGGTTCTTCTGGTCTGCCGAGATCAGATCTTCACGCAGGACGCCGATGCTTGCCCGAATATCGGGTGTGACGTTGAGACCACCGTAAATATTGAATCCACGGTGATCCTTGCGATACGGATAATCGGGCTCTTCGTCGTTCTCGAAGCGATCGATCCAGAAGTTGTTGTTCAGGTCGATTCCATACAGGAATTCGGGGCGATCGACATTGTGGCGCAGGAAAGGTTCATCGTAGTCAGGGATGTTGTTGCTGAGGAAACGGTTGTCGTTCTGGTTGAAGTCGGAGATGAAGTCGTTGTTCTCGTCCCAACCGGGGTACACCGTGCGATCCCCTGCCTGCCAGTCCTTGCGCACCAGATCCGGGATCTGGTCCTGGTCGTCATTGTCGTCCACGAGTTCGACGATGTGAATGCGGCTGTCCTCGTAATCGATAAAACCGTCACCCTGGGTCGTAAAGGTGCTCGTGTTGTAGCGTGGATCCATGCTGTAGGCTTCGCCGAACACGAACCAGGGATACTGGTTGCGCGACAGGTTCATCATCCACGCTTCGGCAGCGCGGTCGCCGCCGATGCCCGAGGCGCTCTTGTGGGTGCTGGTGACCACGTTGGGGTATTTGCGGTATGAATAACTGAGGTCATACTCGCCATAAAAGTCGAAGCCGAAGACCTCCTTGAGTTCGAGGGTGGTGCCCCAGATCTGCGTCGCCGTCGGTAGCCCATACTCAAAGGAGACGAGTCGCAGGTTGGTGTTGTCCTGCACGTTGCCGTCCGCCTGACTGACCAGCAGCAGAACCGAGTCGTCTGACTGGTTCAACTGATTGTCCGACGTCATCCAGACCTGGTAATCATTACCCAGGATATAACGGAACTCAACCTTCGAGATCTCCTCTTTTGAACCGCTGGCACGGTTGACGAAGGCGGGGCTGTCGAAGTCGTAGAGCAGGCGGATCTCCTCCGTGCCATCGGCGGAGAGGAAACCTTCGCGAACGAAACCGCCCTCGATGACCGGCTCGAAGCGAATCTCCTTGCCACGCTCGACGGAACCATCGGTGTAGGTGACGATGATGTCAGAGCCGGCAGGGAAGAAGGCGGCACCGCCGATGCCGTCCTCAGGCGAGTCGTCGCGCAACACGACCTCGATGACGGACAAGGTCTTGTTCTGCGAGACCGTCAGCTCGCCGCTGATCGGGTTGCCTGTAAAGCCGTCGATGAGGGTGTTCGACTGATGCGAGTTCACAGTGGTGAAGCCGAGGGTGGCGAAGTCGCCGACATCGACGGTGAAACGCCCACCGACGAGGGACGTGGCGTTGGTCACCAAAGACTGCTGATCACTGGTGGAGATACCACCTGGGCGGCTGAGCCGAGAGTAAATGACAGTTCCATGATACTTGTCGGCGGCATAGTCGAACTGCACACCATCCCATTGGGGCTTGGAGAACGTCATGGGCGTCAGGGTGGTGCGGATCTTGTCGCTCATGGTCAGGGCGTAGTGATGTTCACCCTTGGAGTCACCGGAGATGAGCACGCCGCTGAACCACTGGCCGAAACGACCACTCTTGAGCACCGAGGACCCGAACTGGCTGGGCTGGCTCTGGGAGTTGTTGAAGATCAACCAGCCCTTGGTGACGAAGTTACCATAGAGGTCGTAGTAGTAATCGCCCTCAAGCAGGACATTGACGTAGCGTTTGTAGTGGTCGCGAGCATAGTTGGAGTACTCCCACTGCCGCCAGCGATACTCATTGAAGAGTTCCTGCGGCACGAACCAGCGACGCACCGCCGGGTCGAGGGCGCCATGCAGGACCCCCGGACCGGTGGGGTGGAAGGACACATCGCCGCCGCGCTGAACCTGTCCGATGCGGGTACCGTAGTCCTCTTGCGCCGAAGCCGGCCCCGAGATCACCACCAGGACGAGGAGGCAGGAGAGGGCAAGGCGGGTCATATTCCTTACAGCCACAGGATTCCTCCTAATAGGCGACGGCTATACTACGCGTCAGAATCGTACTGGCGCTGTCGTCGTCGATGTTGAGTTCTGCTTTGACGATGTAGATGCCAGGCGGCACCAACTGTCCTTCTGCGTTGAACCCGTTCCAGGGAACGGACTGATTTCCGGTATTCACGGGTCGAGAGTCGCTCCACACGCGCCGGCCTGAAAGAGTGTAGACGCTGATCTCAAGGTCCCTAGGACTGGTGATACGGAAGATCGACAGTCCGATCTGGGTTACATCATTGATCCCATCACCGTTCGGTGTAAAGGGATTGGGGGTGATGGCCAGGTCCTCGACAATGCCGCCGCCAAGGGGGACGGACAGAGAGAGGGTGTTGGCGTCGATCGAGGGCTCTGCGTCTCCGGCCTCGACGGCCTGCCAAGGCGCTCCGGTAGAGAGCCCACCATTGGTCTGGCGCACCGCCAGATCCACCGTTGTGCCATTGAGGTATACAGGTGACTGGAAGCGGATGCGCAGCCGGGGCCCGGGGCCGATCACACGGCCCTTCTCGCTTGCGGACAGCCTGGCGTATGTGCCACTGTCGAGACTGTTGCCGAGATCATCGAAGGCATATTCGCCGCCATCCCCCCTGAGGACGCGGAAGTAGCGGACTGGCCCCTGGTCGGCTTCTTCGAGGTCTAGCCAGTCCGCCCGATCGACCTCGACCAGATCTCCGGAAGACAGACGCTGGAAGTAGAGCACGTCGCCCTGCTCTTCTGCGGCAAGCAACCCCCAGGAGGGGGCTGAGAGTGGGAGGTCATCGTCGGTGACAGGAACCTGCTCGCCTTCAACGGTGATGCGATGATACACGCGCGTCGTGTCCGGCAGAATATTCACCGGCTCCGGCAGGCGCACCCAGATCGAATCCGCCTGCTGGCGCAACACGGTAAGCATCGCTCCCGAGGCATCGACATAGCTGTCGTCAGCATCGCGTGCGAAGTGCTGGCCCCTCCCGGTACCCTTGGTGACGTCGATTGCAAGCAACTCGAGACCGTTGGAGGAGGGCATGGACAGCAGGATCTCGTCGAAGCCAAGACTGCTGTTTGGCGAAGATATGAAGTTCGGCTGCAGGTACACATCAAATGTGTCCAGGACTCCGGCAACAGCTACCTCGGTGGGGGTAATCTCGGCGAGAACGCGCTCAGCCACAGGCTCGAGAAGATCGATACGGATACCATCAATCACCGCTGCCACATCGCGATCGGTGGTGGTCATCGTCACCCGGATCTGCATGTACTTCCGCAAGCCTGGAGAAGTGACGCGTTCGCCTTGGTCGACATAACTACGGCTCCACGGAGACCAGCCAGAGGTCGGTACGAAGGTCGTGTCTGCCGGACCCTTGAAGCTCCCCAGCAGGTTCTTCCAGGCAGAGTACGTAATCTCCTGACCCGACTTGTCGAAATAGCGCAGTACGCGACCGAGCAGATCACCGGAGCGGGTGCGGATCTGCAGGTTCGTACCTGGGGGTGTGTCCGCTGTCCAGGTAATGCCGCCGAAGTGCCGTGGTTCGTTGAACTCGATCAAGTCGGAAGTAAAGGTCACATCCGCCGGGTATCCACGCGCAAACAATTGGTATTCGGCGATGTTGGGACCGGTATTGTAACCGCCGCGGCGCGCCGGGTTGAAGGAGACGACGGAGACTTCCAGGAATCGCAAGGGTTGCGGTTCGGGATAGGGGTCGAGCAGATGCTCAAAGCGATCGAGGCTGTTGTCCTCGCGGGTTCGAGGACTGATCCGAGCCCATTTGATGCGCCCACTCACATCCCGCGAGCCGTCCGAGCCGCGGACGATGTAGCCGTCGATGAATGTCCTTGGCCGTGCCGATGAGATGCGCATGGCGTCGAGCCAGAAGGTGGCGCCCATATCGACGGTGAGGATGCCGCGCTCGATGGTTGGTGAATACACAAGGTGCAGGAAGTTGGTGGACCAATCACCGTCGAAGGCGGGGCCTGGAGCAAAGTTTCCGCCTGTGAGGAAGATGCTGCCACCCCCTTCGATGATGCCGGGGCTGATGTTGTCGCCGAATCCGAGCGGCTCGATGTCCGCCAGGCGCGGGCGTTCCCGTTTGTAGTATTTGAGGCGCCCCTGGCGGGCCTCGTCGAGGGCGTCGTAAATGTCCCGTTCCACGGGCTCTTCCACCCCCTGCAGATCGCGGATGTAATAGACGATGTCTCCCCGTTCGTTGGCGGACAGGTCGAGCCACGCCGCTTCATCATCGAGCAGATGTCCTCGGCCCCGACGGGAGTCGGTGACGATGATACGGATCGTCTCTACCAGGCGCCCTTCCCATTCGAGGCTGGAATTTATCTGTTCCAGCAGCATCGAGAAGGAGCGGATCGACTCGTTGGGTGCATTCGTGCCGCCCACGGAGACAAAATCCACCTTGTCGGAGTCCTGGGTCACCGGGTCCTGATCCGGTGCAACAAGAACGCGGAATTGCCGGAATGGGTCACCCAGCTCCTCATCCACGAAGTGCAGCAGGAACTCATCCACGGGGACGACCCTGCCCAGGTCAATTTCCACCCACCAGTTCTCTAACGGATCGTCCGGATCGGGCTCCCAGAAGGTCGTGGGGTCGCCATCCAGAATGTTGGCGGCATCAGCGGGATTTGAGCCGACACGACTTATGCCAGGACGAAGGAAGTAGGAATAGAGTGGTACGTCCTTGCGGTCGCGAATGACTTCGCCCCGAACATCGAGGGTTTCGGTACTGTCCACGTTGAGAATCGCCGTCTCCCCCCTTCTCCGCTTGACTTCGGCCAGCGGTCGGGTGAAGGTGGAGCGATCGTCGAGGATGTTGTAGTGGGTGCGGAAATGATGTGGTCGCACCATTCCGGCGGGATCGAGATCAACGGCGTGGACCGGCAGGCTCCAACGCTGCCAATGTGCGGCGTCCTCAACGATGACCGCGTTGTTGGTGAGACGGTACCCGGTACGCCTCTGTGCCTCAGCCGAAACGACCCACACCAGTCCCCATCCAAAGAACAGCAACAGCGGCAGCCAGCGCCGTGTGGAGTCGAACAGGGTTGTCATTGTCTACCTCGCATTGGTCTGTACGCCAGACCTTCGAGCGTCAGAGGCACCGAATATGAGGCAAGATGTAGTGCACGAGCGTTGCGGTTGTCAAGGATGTCGAGGTGAAAGGATCTCAGGATCCACCTGACCAAGGTGCAGGATGATGTGTCCGGAGGGGGGCAGCCCTTTCCACGTCTGTTTCTTTCCCCCTGGCCAAAGGACCTCGATGCGTTCTGGTTTTGACCTGCCCAGCCCGGCGACCACCGGGGGAGCATTGGTCGAGCCGAAGCCAAATCCCGACGCGAGGTGACCGTATACGGGTCCCGAGCTTGTGTGGACAGTAATTCGAGTACCAAGGACATCCCGTCCGCCCGCCAGCGCCCGGATCGACAGGGAGGCGCCTACGGGACCATCGTTGCGGTAGAGCGCATTGGGCCAGACATCCGCCTTGTAGTGACCGCCAAGACCAGCATAGAGGTCCAAATCGCCATCGGCGTCGTAATCGGCGAAGGTCGCACCGTGTCCTTTACCCAGATTGCCCACACCAGCGGCTTCTGTGACATCGGCAAAGGTGCCATCCCCCCGTTGCAGAAACAGGATGTTGGGTTCCAGGCGGGACATCTCGGGTCCACCATTGGCCAGATACAGGTCCGGCAAGCCATCATTGTCGACGTCGCCTACGCCGGCGCCCATGGTGCCAAAGGACCGCCCCAGTCCGGCCAGCACCGCAACGTCAGCAAAAGAACCGTCACCCTCATTATGGTAGAGGAAGGGCCGGTTGGGCTCGACGGCGCGCCCTTCAACGCTACTGTGCAGCACGTCTTCAAAACTACTCATGGTAGAAACGAACAGATCGAGGGCGCCGTCGTTGTCGAAATCGAGGAAGAACGTGACATATCCGCCTTCCACAGGGAAGGCAACGCCAGCCTGTGGCGCCACATCGACGAATTCAAGAGAACCGGATGCGCCCATCTGATTACGGAAGAGGCGATTGGGTCCACCGATATTGACGCTGTAGATGTCGGGCCAGCCGTCGCCGTCGTAATCACCGGCGGCGGTGCCGATGGATTTCAAGGTGTCATCGACGCCGGCGGAATTCGCCACATCGGTGAAGGAGACAATACCAATGTCACTCGTGTTGCGGTGCAGGTTGTTGGCACCGCCATCGGCGATGACACCGTTGGTGACATACAGGTCCAGACGCCCATCGACGTCGAAATCGGCCCAGGTCGCGGTGAAGCTCGCCTCGAGGCCAGCGACGCCGGCGGCATCGGCAATATCGGTGAAACCGGCGTCACCATCGTTGCGGTACAATGAGTTGGGGGCAACGCCTTCCCACGCGTCGCGGGTGACAAAAAGATCGGGATCGCCGTCGTTGTCGCAATCGGCCGCGGAAGCCCCCCAGCCGCCCAGTGGATCCGCCAGGTGCATGACCTGGGTAACCTCGGAGAAACCCTCGAGATCATTGCGATAGAGGCCGTGCTCAACGTGGATGCCGACGCTGAACAGGTCCCAGTCGCCGTCGCCGTCATAATCGAGCCAGCTGCTGCCCCGGCCCCGGTCGATCTTGTCGACGCCAAGTGACGCGGCGACATCGACGAAGTGGGGCACCGATGGCGTGGCTGCGGGGTCGGTTCGGGCATAGAATCGATACTGTGTCTCCAGGTCGTCCGGATACCCACCTTGTCTGTTGTACGCCTGACGGAGCAGCCAGAGCGCCTTGAGACGATCGGCGTAATTGTCGGCGTAAAGATCCGTGGCGCGGCGCAGCGCTTCGATGGCGTCGGGGAGGTCGCCAAGCCACAGGGCGGCGGTGCCCACCAGCATCTTCAGGTACCCGTCGTCGGGATGTTTGTCGGCTTGCTGCTGTCCCAGCGTGAGAGCCTCGGCGAAGTCGCCACTGCGCAGTACGGCTTCCACCAGCATGCGTCCGGCAACACGGTGATTGGCAACCCGATCGAGAACTTCGCTGCATAAGACCCGAGCTTGCTGCAGGTCCATGGTGGCTGCCTGCAACGCGAGTCGCGCCAGCAGCACCCGGGTTTCAATCGATTCCGGGTGTCTCTGCAAAAGGCTGCGTGCCGCCACCTGGGACCTCAGGGCCAGCCCATCATAGGCCATCAGCCACGCACGCAGCACGTGGTAGAGCGACCGCTGCTGCGCCTCGACGGGCGCCGCGTCTAGCCAGCGCCTGGCGGGTTCAGCATGTCCCGTCGCAAGTTGCACATGCGCCAGCGCCAGTCCTACCGTGACAGGGTCCGCTCCGGATCGGCCGGCGGAACGCAGGCTGTCTGCCGCCGCTCCCCACTCGCCGAAAAAGATCAGCTCCTGGGCTGCCTCGAGTCCGGTCAGTGCCGCCTTCGGCCTGGAATCCTCCGGGGCACAGAACGTCAGAAATCCGATCAACGCGAGCGCTGCGCTTACATATCGCGAGCTGATCACGGACTCTCCAGCGAAGCAAGACGGTCGGCCGCGCGCTCGTGATCCGGGTCGAGAGTCAGCACGCGAGCCAGCTGTTCTCTGGCGGCGGCGAGGTCGCCATTGTTGCCCAGGATTCGACCGAGGTGATAGTGGGCCTCGATATGACGTGGACGCACAGCCAGGCATTGCTGGAGGCTGGCGACCGCCTCTCGAGCGTGGCCCAGATGGGCGTAGATAAGCCCAAGGTAGAAGTAGCTCTGCGGGGCGTCGGGATTGAGATTCAGGGCGAGACGAAAGGCGGTCTGTGCTTCTTCGAAACGGGCTTCGGAGAAGTGCGCCCGGCCCATGCCCACATGAGAAGGCACGGAGGATGGATCGAGACGGAGATTGGTTGCGAAGGCGATGAGGGCTTTGGCCGGTTCCCCGAGTTGCAGGTAGACCTCGCCCGTCAGATTGTGGACTTCAGGGGCGTCGGGCCAACGAGCCACTACCTGCTGGACCACGGTCAGGGCCTCTGCCGGTCGGTCGTCCTCCAGGCGCAGAGCGCCGAGTCGCAACCTCGCAGTGACAAAGCTGGAATCGACTTCAATCGCACGACTAAGTTCGCTGTCCGCCGCCTCAAACTGCCCACGGCGTGCATACACCAGGCCCTGGTCGAAGTGCCGTTGCGATTCGGTCAGGCGCTGGAAGATTCGCCGGGCGCGAGAGGCTTGCTCAGGACGACCTGCTGCTTCGGCAACTCGCGCCAGCACGTAATGGGCCCGCGCCAGGCGGGGTGCATGCAACAGGGCCTGTTGCAAGGATGCCGCCGCTTCGTCTTGCTGTCCGAGGTGCCGCAGGGCCTCGGCGTGTCCCACCAGGGCTGTAACATCGGCCGAATCCACCCGTACGGCTTGGGCATAGGCAGCGGTCGCCGGCGCCTGCTTGTCGCTGGCGGCGAGCAGCTCGCCACGATAGCGATGTGCGGCGCCGAGATTGGAGTCGAGGCGTACCGCCTCACCGAAGGCACTCAGAGCGGAGTCGAGACTACCCATGGCACGCAGGACCTCTCCCCGGTGCAGATGGAGATCCGCTCTTTCGGGCATGACCTGGAGTGCACGGGTGAAGGCTTCGGCAGCCTGACCGTAGTGATTGAGCGCCCGCAATGACCGGCCATGGGCGACGTCGAGGCGGGGCTGCTGGAAGCCAAGCTCAGCGGACCTTTTGAAGGACGCAATGGCATCGACGTGATCGCCGAGGCGAGCATGCACCAGACCGAGGTTGAAGTGCACGTCTGGCGATCGCGGGGCGAGTTCAGCGGCCTGCACAAGCGTGTTCAGCGCCCGTCGAGGGCTGTTCTGCTTGAGGAAGAGGGCACCACGGTTGTTCAGCACGAGGCCCTGCCGATGGTTGGTCTGAACCTGTGTCGACGAGGCGGCTAGCTGGCGCTCTACCGTATCAGGCTCCGGCTCGCAGCCCGTCAGCAATACGACGCTTAGTACAACGCCCCAGGCACCGGGGTGGCGCAACCCGGCGTGTGCAGAGAGTTTTCTGCGACGCGGAATCAGAGCACCTCGTCGGGCAGGGCCTTGGCCAGATGTTCGGCATGGATCACAACCACTGAGGCGTGCGTATCTCGAAGGTGTTGCAGAAATGCACCGAGGGCGCTCTGTTGCCGGCGTTTCAGCAGCAGCGCCCGTGCCTGGCGTTGGACCGAGTCAAATGGTTCGATGCCGCCTTCGTTGGCGTAGGCGATACGGAAAACCGACCAGCCACCGTCCACCTCGAGTGGCCCCATGAGCTCGCCCTTCTTGGCGGCAAGCATCGCTGGCACAAGGCGCGGGTACAGGGCGACCTCACCAGGATGGTAGTGGTGGCGAGCACTCCGCCTTTCGGCGTCGGCGCGCAGGCTGCGAGAGACGAGTTCGGCCAGATCGGCGCCGTCCACGATGAGTTGGTGCACTTGCCGGGCCTCCGACTCGGTAGCCAACAGCAGTTCCTCCGCCCAGACCGAGCGTTCATGGACGAACTGTTCAGGGTGATCGTCGTAAAACTGCCGTACTTCGATCTCGGAGACATCGACCATGTCTGTTTCCTGGCGCCGGAGAGTTGCAAGAAGAATGTCCTCCCGCAATTCCCGGCGATGCTCTTCGAGTTCGGCGCCATCGACCAGGTCTTCGACGATGGCGGCATGAGCAAACATTCTCGGTGCCAACACTCTCCGGTTCAGGATCGCGATCGCACCTTCCCTCTGAGCCAGAACACGAGGTGGCGCGCCACCTCGCAACACCTGTTGCGCGGCGCGCACCGATACCTGCTCACCGTCGAAGGTGTAGAGTGGCATGTCGCTGTTGTCGAGGCTGGTCGTGTTCTGCCGCCGATAGGCGTCAACGATCAACGACAGCGCTTCGTCGTGCCGCACGAGGCTGAAGCGGGCTCGCAGTTGCTCCTGTTCTTCCTCTTGCGCCTGCTGCAAGCCCTGGGTATAGAGCTCTTCCTTGAGCTGATGGCGTGCCTTCGTGGGGTCCGCTGGGCGATCCTCCGTGAAGCGGACAACGTGCCAACTCTTGCCTGCCGAGAGGGGTTCCGAAACCTGCCCGAGGGGCAGATCGCGGAAGACATCGGCGGGTACGTAGGAACGCTCGGCGGCTTCGACATCGACGAAACCCAACTCGCCGCCCTGGGCGGCAGAACGATCGTCGAGGGAAAAACGACGAGCCATCTCCGCGAAGGTGACACCCTCTGCCAGCCCGGTGGCGACGGTGTCAATCTCCTCGCGGGTATGTACGAGAATGGCATTCAGCTTGCGTTCGCGGTCATAGCCGCGCTCGGTGATGAGACGCTGAATATCCTCAGTATCTACCTGGACCCGTGGTGCCACGACCGAGCTTAGATACAGCGTCGTCAGCCAGGAGCGCGTCGTGTTGTCCACCGCACCGGTGACGGCGCGGGTTGTATCGAGGCCGCGCCGGTGGCCTTCGAGCAGCATCAATTGTCGGTCGACGAGAGATTGCAGGTAATGCCGACGGGCGGCATCACCTTCATGGGGGCTCTTGAGACCCCCGGGAAGTTTCTCGACGAACGTCCGCAGCTGGTCAGCGGTGATGGTTTTTTCGGCGATCTCAGCCACGACCGGGTCAGAGGGGCCGCAGCCCATCAAGCCGGCAGCACAGGTGTACGCCAGGAGTAGGAATATCGAACACAATGAGCGGGCAGATCGAGGCGTGGCGACGGTCATGCGGGTTGCAGTACTCCGAGCGATGAGTGAAGGCATCAGTATACGGGGACGGAATTGCCTACGGTACCAGTGAAACTATCGATGACGAGCCACATTCCGCCAACGATGAACTGGCCGAGAACGATGCCGAGGAAGAGGGGCTTCGTCTTGCTGTACAGACTGGGGCCACCATACTTGAGCACCACGACCTTGATGATCCAGGCGAGGAAAACCGAAAACCACACGGAGTCCATCGCCCAGCCTGGACTGGCGACAAAGCCCAATGGGTGCAACGGCCACCAGACGAAACGGTGTCTGGCCAGCATCAGCAAGGACATCACAACCCCCCCGGCCGCTGTCCACAGCCAACCGATCAGACTCGGCCCGGAAGGGTTGGCGAGTTTCTGTGCCGCGAACTGCGAGGGATACTGGGCGAAGGTGCCAAAGTATTGTTGGTGCAGATTCAGCGCACCGTCGCGATAGGCGAGGTACAGCAAGAACCAGATCGACAGCACGAGACTGATCGTCAGCGCGATACCGATCCCCGCAACCAATCGCTTGCGTCCTTGCGTCGTTTCGGAGCTGAGGCGCAGCACGCTCGACAGGGGCGCCGTCATGAATACGAGAAGATCTCCTGCCCACGCCAGGGTGTACCCCGTGGCGATCATGCCCTGCATGCCCAGTGCGGGCACACCTACTCCCGATACGACGAAGCCAGCAGGTATCATTTCCGGGGTGATCGTCGGCAGCCCCGCCTCGGCGATGATGCGCGCCAGACCGATAAGAATAATGAGGGCGGAGAGGATGAAGAGGGGTACGATATGGGCAGGGATTCCAGTCCGCCACAGCCAGTAGCCCATGAACAGGACCCCGCCAACCAAACCCAGAACGGCACTGCGGTACGAGAGAATTTCCTTGCTGTCGTCCACCTCCGGGGCGCTGCCAATCGCCTTGAGGAACACCTGGCGAAGATGGCTGCGGGCGGTCCACAAGCCAAAGACGACCAGCACGATGAGGGCACCCATCATCTGGTGGCCCATGATGGCGCCCACCGGCCCGCTGCCCGTCCACGGTCCCAGTTCTTCGGGGCTGTGGATACCGAGGACGGAGAAAGCCCCCACCTGCATGACGTGAATCAGGTAGAAGAACCAGAGGCTGAAGGAGATATTCGAACTGATGAAGTACGCAAAGCCGAACATCAAGTAGTTGACGCGCAGGCTGAGGATCACCGAGTGCCGGAAGAGATCGACTGTGGCCACCGGATTGAGGGCAGTGATGAACGGGTAGTAGAAACTGAGAGCATTGATGCTGTTGAGCAGAAAGGGGATCGCCAGGCCGATCCACATGATCGGATTCTTGAAGAAAGGCTTGACGATTGATGCGCCGCCGCTGTCCTCGTCGCTGATCATGGCCAGGGGCAGCTGCGCGAGGGGAAAGACGAGGCGCTCGTGGTCGACCCATGGGCGGCGCAGGATGGCCATGGTGCAGACCAGTGTCAGCCAGAAGCCGGCATAGAAGGTGAACCAGCGGAACAAGGGTGGCAGCCATACGTCCCAGGGGATCGGCACGGAGCCGCTACCGCCTTCATAGAACTGTTTTACCGCCGTCACGTTGTTGACGACCATCCAATCCGACAGCATCGGATGGATCAACTCTCCCCAATTGTTCTCCGGCGTATCGTAGTAGAAGGTGCCGGTGATCATCGGCAGCAGCATGCCGGTGACACCACGGGTCGGGATCGCGGTGGCGACGGCCATCATGATGAAGACCGTTACCAGCTCAGCTCGACTCAGCGCCCAACTTCGACGGATGACGCCGAGCGCGATCTGCAAGGTCAGCAACAGAACGAAGAGCAGGAAGAAGGCCGCAGGTGTGCAGGAGCTCAGGCCGAGGCGGGTGCCCTGAACGACCATGCTGCCGTAGGGAATCCCTACGGCGATGATGGCGCACATTACAGCACCAACGAAGATCCCGCGGTAGGTTACGCTACGGCCCTGAAGCGCGAGGTCGGTGTCCGACATGTCAGGCGGCGCTGTGTTGATCAATCATGGTGAGCGAATCTCAGTACAAAGCCGGCTGCCGTCCATATTACTGGTTGCCTTGTTGCACCAGCAATTCGTCGCTGTAGGTGAACAGCAGTGGCGTGCCTCCCGTGTGCACAAAGAGCAGATCCTGATCTGTCGACCAGAGGCCCTCTCGAATGCCTGAGAGCAACGCGCTGAAAGCCTTGCCGGTATATGCCGGATCGACGAGCAAACCCTCGCTCCGGGCCAATTGCCGGATCGCCGCCAGCGTCGGTGCGTCAAGATGCCCGAAGCCTGGGCCGACGAAACCGTCATCCACACGCACCAGACTGGCCGGCGGCATCGCAACTGCCAGGCCCAGATGCCGTATGGCCTCCGCTGCGGCATCGACGAGGCGCTGCGGCGCCTGCTCGGGATCCCGCAGATGCCCTTGCGGCGTACCCAACAAGGGGATCTCTCGTCCAAGGAGGGTGAAGCCCGCCAGCAGCCCGGCGAGACTGTTGGAGCCTGAGCCGATGACGACCGTGGCGGGTTGAATCTGTGCGGCATCGCACTGGACGGCCAGCTCCAAAGCGCACTGTATGTAGGCAACGCGGGAGAGTAGCGCCGAGAGACCGGTAAAGGGCCGCCGACCCGCCGCTCGCAGTCGATCCATCTCCTCAGCCACCGTCGCGGCGACATCATTGGCGGCACAGACGCGAATGCGGGCGCCGAAGAGCTGGTCGAGCAGGTAGTTTCCCGTCGCCGGGTCCGTGCGTCCCATGGCGGTGTCGTCCTGGCGCAGAACGACAACGGCTTCGAGACCGAGGCGGGCGGCTGCGGCGGCGAACTGGCGACAGTGGTTGGAGTGCACGACAGCGCTGAGGACGACGGCATCGGCGCCGCTGGCACGAGCGGCGGCCAGGGTGAATTCGAGGTAGCGGGACTTGTTGCCGCCAAAGGCCAGACCCGTCAGATCATCGCGCTTGATCCAGACCCGTGGACCACCGATGAGTTGTCGCAGGTGATCGAGAGGCTGCAAGGGAGTCGGCAGGTGCAGCAACCGTTCCCGTGGCAGACTGTCGATGGCCCGTTGGATTTCGTCGATGTGCATAACGGGGAAAACAAAAGAAAAGGGACGTCACATGAAAGCCGAGATTACACGACATGCCCTCGACAGGGTGCCACTGTCGATCATCATCGATGATTCAACCGTGTTGCTGAACCTGACACGTGCCCTACTTCTTTCAACGCACAGGTTACGACGCCGCCGAGATCCACACGCCCGTATGGTACCCCGATCGGGAGGCTGTCACGGCCGTGGGAGAAGTCATTGCGGGAACGCGGGACTGGACCGGTTCCGTATCTCCACCGGTCATCTGCCGCGACGTCGTCGTTGTCGGCTCCTCCGGGATGGATTGGCGTCTTGGACGGGATCAGCCGGTGCTCGTGCCGCCCGGGGATGTGCGTGGCTTTGACGTTCGCACCGGTGCCATGGTCTGGACCTTTCACAGCATCCCACACGACGGCGAATTCGGCGCCGACACCTGGGAGCCCGGGGCCTGGCAGAAGCACGGGGCCGCCAATGTCTGGTCCATGATGACCGCCGATGACGACCTCGGTTACTTCTATCTGCCCTTCAGCACTCCTGACAACGATTTCTACGGTGGCAGGCCTGGGGACAATCTGTTTGGGGAGAGTCTGGTCTGTCTGAATGCCGCTACCGGTGAGCGGGTGTGGCACTACCAACTGATCCACCACGGACTGTGGGATTACGACATCCCAGCCGCCCCCATCCTGCTGGATCCGTCGTTGACGGACAGCCGATCCAGGCGGTGGCACAAGTAACGAAACAGGCGTTCTGTTTTGTCTTCGACAGGGTTACAGGCAAACCGGTCTGGCCGATCCAGGAGCGTGCCGTCCCTGCCTCCGAGATGCCAGGAGAGCAGGCCTCTCCGACACAACCCTTTCCGACGCGTCCCGCCGCATTCGATCTGCAGGGCGTTACAGTCGAGGATCTCATCAATTTTACGCCCGAGCGGCACAGGTGCTGATCGCCAGTGGTGCCGATGTCAACGCACAGACGGACGAAGGCAATACACTGTTAGCCCTGGCGGTGACCGGTACGGAGTTGCGTCGCGATGGCGACAAGACCGAGTTGCTGCTGATGCTCATCGAAGCTGGGGGTGACCCGACGATTCCGGATGAACGCAGATTGAGTTTGCTTTCGTCAATCAGGGTGAGCGGCAGATCATCGAGGCCCTTGCAGAGGTGGGATTCGAACTCGACCTGCGTCGGGCTGCTGGCCTTGGAGACCTGGCCGGTCTACGGAGTTTCGACGAGGATCTGCAACTGGTCGAGGGTGCGCTGCATTTCGCCGACCGCGAGTTACCCGACTCGCTGGCAACCACTCAGTATGCGTTGAACATCGCGCTCAACTATGCGGCCAACTGGAATCAGATCGAGGCGATGCCAACTCCGGCCGGCTGGAGGCGGTCCGTTGGCTGTTGGATCACGGAGCGGATCCCACTCTGCGCGAACTGCGGGGCGTCCCTGAGTGACAACCGCCGACTGACAGCAACCCTCAAGACCAGACGAAGATCTGCTCGTCCTCAGGCGACATCGCCACGAACACGGCCAGGACCACCCGCGTTCGGTCTCGGACGACGAGCGGCACCTCGTGGACGTTTTCGGTATAGAAGAAGTAGAGGTCGCCCACATCGAGCTCGATCTGCACGCGCGGCAGATCATGCGCCTCGGCATAGGTCCCGAATTCACCCCTTTCTAGTACCCCTTCGATTTCCCCCTCACCCTTGGCACGATAAAGGGTCGGCTCACCGCCGACCGTGCCTTTCTGCACACATAGCACACCGGCGAACTGATGAGTAAAGCGGCCCACGGCGTAGCCTGCTTTGGAGCGTCGGCGAACCGAATCGATGTGGGCTCTGTGACCCTGTTCGCCATGATAAATGCGAAAGATCGCCGGCCCATAGCGCCGACCATCCGGCTCCTTGGCGGTCTGCACGGATTTTCCACCCGCCAACAGGTTGAGGTTGCGGTAGATGGTTTGCACCGGATCGGCGAGACCGTCGAAGAGCCGCGGAAACAGCGCGTGCGTGCGCTCTGCATGGGCAAAGAATTTCTCCCGGTCTGCGCCAACCCGTCCCAGACTCGTGCCCAGGTCGAGGTAGGGGCCGCCGCTGAGCTGCGATTCCTTGACCAGCGTGTCCTGCGAGAAATATCCCCGCTCCTCGAATCGGGCCATGAGTTGGATACAATCTGCAGCGGGGTGTGCGCCGCGTAGCACCAGGGCGGGCACCGTGCCCTCTGCCAGGGCCATGAGGGGCTGTGGGAACTGCCGGCTGATGGTCTCAGCGTCAGCCTCAAGGGGTAGCCAATTCGTCATCCATTCCATCCTTCAGGTTCCGCATCGAACCAGGTCGCAGCAGCAAATGAGGGGAACATACCGAACCCACGGTCCAGATCACGCCGCTCCCAGACCAGCCCGGTCTCGCAGTAGCTCAGGGAGCCGTGACCTGGCGGGGACATCCAGGGCGAACTGAGCAGGTCGGCGCGGTGCCAGACACTTCGGTGGGCGAAGCATACACCCTTCTTCAAATTCTGCTCGGCGAACTCGACGATGTGCGGGAAGGTGAGTTGAAACTCAGTACCTGACCCCCACTCGATCAAATCACCGATGCCATCCCCGGCAGCTTGAATCTCGGTCATCGACATGGGAACACCGTCACGCACGAACATGGCGTCTGCATTTGGATCGACGACAACCCACTTGGCCAACTCCGGTTCCCATATCTCCGAGACAAAGTGTCCCTGCACGCCATTGACGGCTTCGGTGAGTACCGCGCACCGTGCGGGAATGCCAACGGCCTGAGCGGCACTGACGAGGGCGGCGGCGTAGTGCACACACATGGCGATAGGTCGCTTGCCGTTGTGGCCCTTCTGTGCCGGAGCCCAGGACAACAGCGTCTCCGCATCCCAGGGGGCATACTGCTCGGCGCGAGCCGACCCGGTATGCTCCCAACTGGCGGCAAGCCAACTCGACAGCACGCGCGCCCGACCAAGAACCGGCCCGCCACCCAATGCAGAACTCGGCACCCGCTTGCGCAGACTCGCCAATCGAGGTGAATCGCGGTCTTCCCAGACAACGGCGGCCGGCGCCGGATCCTCCCCCTCGGCGAGGCGCACGCGCACGACGTATTCGGCGAGAACGGTGTTCAGATATCCCATGCGTTCACGCCGCCAGGTGGATCCACCGTCGTCGCTGAGTTCGCTCTGCGGTAGTGCATGCCCCGCCTCAAGTGCCAGCGACCAGCCGTCCATGGCACTCGTGTCCGTCCACAGATCCAGGTGGTTGGGTCCTGGACGAAATGCACTGGCCTCGACATCAACCCTATGCCAGAACCAGGTTCCCGGGCGTTGTGCCCTGACAGCTGCTACATCAATGCCATTCAGGGACAATATCAGTGGCGTGTGGCACTGCGGATAGGCGCGGGCAAGGATCCAGATCTGCGCCGGCGCTTCGGTAGCCGGCAGGTCGAGGTGTTTGCGTGCCTGGCGGAAGCGGGTCAGTTCCTCACAATGTCCAGGAAGGACGCGCCCTTCTTCGCTGTAGTAAAGTCGACTCATGGCTGGCTCCTGTCGCGAAAACGTTCGACCTGATCCTCGTCCAGTTCGACACCGAGTCCGGGCCCCTCAGGCGCCAGAGCCAACTCCGGTCCCAGTGTCAGTCGCTCGGTGATCATGTCCGCCTCATGGTAGAGTGGGCCGAGAAGATCACCCGGATAGCTTTCCGAGTCGATCGTCGGGCAGGCGACGGCAAGATGTAGCATGGCGGCAGTGGCGATGCCGAGTTCGAGGTTGCTGCCCATGCTGCAGCAGAGACCGGCGGCGGCGGCGATCTCGGCAATGGCGAGGGAGCCTGAGATCCCGGCGTTCTTGCCGGGATAAACGGCGAGGATATCGGCGGCACCGAGGCGCACGATCTCGAGTGCCTGCTGCGGTGTAAAGACACTCTCATCGGCCATGATTGGAATCGTCGTTGCAGCACGCACTTCGGCGAGGGCCCGAGGATCATCGGTGCCCACAGGCTGCTCGGCGAAGAGGATGTCGAAGGCTTGCAACTCCTGCAGAACACGTCTGGCCGTGGCAGGACTCCAGCCGCAGTTGGCATCGATACCGATGGTGATCTCCGGGCCTGCGAGCTCGCGCACGGCACGGACCCGCTCGATGTCCTGTGTCGGGTCGAGTCCAACTTTCACTTTCAGATGACGGGTACCGCCATCGAGAAATCGCTTTGCCAGCGCCACCGCCCGGGGCACGTCGAAGGCACCCACGACCATCTTCATGGGGACTGCGGCACGCACCCTGCCACCGAGTAGCCGATAGACGGGCAACCCCGACGCCTTGCCAGCCAGGTCCCAGCAGGCCATTTCCACGGCGGCCTTGGCGAAGGGATTGAGGCGCAACGCTTTGCCGACGCGGAGGCCGATGTCACGCACGTCACGGGGATCGGCGCCGATCACAGCGGGGGCGAGCACGTCGCGTAGAACGGCGACACACCCAGGACTGGTCTCGCCACTCCAACGCGGGGCGAGAGTCGCCTCTCCAAGACCGACGAGTCCAGCATCGGTATGCACCTTGAGCAGCACATATGGTGAGTCGATGTGTTCCCCGTGAGCGGTTTTCGTCGTCAGGCCCTGTTTCAGGGGCACGAGAATGGGGATCGGTTCGAGGGCGATGATCTTCATGCGCCACCCCGGACCGATTCTACAGCCTGCAGCATGGCGCGGATGTATCCGAACTGGAAGGCGAAGGACTGTTCGCGGCTGCCGGGAGCATCACTGGCCGGCGCGTGATCGGGCACCACCATGTGCGGATAACCAACCTCATGGAGAGTTTTCATCAGCACGTACATATCCATGACCCCTTCGTCCGGCCAAACCTCCTGGAACTTGCACCGGCCGCCGAAGATATTGCGGAAGTGGATGAGGTGAATCTTCTTGCGCTCGCCGAAATAACGCAAAATTTTGGGCACCTCCTGTACTGGATCTTCGACGCTTTCGGCCATACACCCTAGGCACAGATTGAGTCCGTGGTAGGGACTCGGGCAGATATCGACGAACTGTTTGAAGCCGTCGGCACCGCCGAGAATGCGATCCACACCCTTGAATCCGGGGGGCAACCAGGGATCACAGGGGTGGCAGGCCATACGCACCTGTGCCTCTTCGGCGACGGGGATCACGCGTTCGAGGAAGAAGGTGACACGTTCCCAGTTCTGTGCGGCAGTTACCGGTTGATCATACCGGGGCGAGTCAGCATCTGCCTGTGACAGATCGAAGGTGGAGTAGCGCGTGTTGCCCCGTCCCGGGGGCACACTCTCGGTGCGCTGATTTTCCATCTCGCACAAGAAGTACTTGATCGACGGGATGCCCGCGGCGCCTGCAGCACGCACCATCTTGCAGACCAGCTCCACTTCTTCCTCGCCCCTGTCGAAGTCGCCGAGCATGTAATTCGGCGTGCTGCCGCCATCGGCATTCATCTGCTGAATGGGCAGGGCGACCATCTGTAGATCGACGCCATATCCGGCGGCCTTCTCCTTCTGCGCGCCGAGCCAGTCCACATCCCAACCAAACTCCCGGTCGAGGGGCATGCGATTCAGCGCCATATTCTCGACGCCATGGCGGTTGAGAAATTCAAGGTCATCGTCGGTGGTCATGAAACGCTGTGTACCCAGGTGTACTCTTGGCGAATCGGTATTCCATAATGAGTGTGGTTCGGGTGCACCGGAGGGTTTGGACATCGTTGCGGGAGCTGTTGTCATGCTCTTTTTCCTCAGATCCAGAAAATGGGATTGCCCACGGTCCCGGTGATATAGTCGGCGACGAGCCAGCAGCCGCTGATCAGCATGCGACCGACGATGATGCCGAGAAAGAAGTCACGGCTGCGCGTGAACAGCGGGGCGCCACCGTATTTGAGGATGGTCACCTTGATCATCCAGGCGAAGAATACGCTGAACCACATCCAGTCCACCACCCAGCTGGTCATGATCGGGAATCCGAGAGGATGAAGGGGCCACCAGAGCAAGCGTTGCCGCAGCCATGTGAGAATCAGCATGCCGGAGCCGCCAAGACCAAGAAAGCCGATGCCAGGCCAGTAGATGTCCGCCGGTTCCATGGCCTTGGTGGCGACGGTGCCGATGCGGATGGGCAGACTCTTGAAGAACCAGCCACTGAAATTGATGCCGCCGTTGCGGTAGCCGATCTCAAGTACGGTGTACAAAGACCCGACGATGCCGAAGAAGAGGGCGATGAGGATCGCTCGAAAAACCGTGCGGCGACCCTGTTTGCTCATGCCTTCGATCAATTTCAGACCGGTGGCGACAACCCCCATAAAGAAGATTCGCAAGTCGGCGAGAAAGATGTATCCAAGAGAAAAGTTGGCGATGCCCTGCAGGCCCACCAGCTTGGATCCCAGGCCGAACATCATGAAATCGGGGGCGTTCATCGGGGTGATGATGGCGGCGACACCAGATTCGGCCACCACTCGGGTCAGCCCGGTGAAAATGCCCATGGTGAGGGCGACGAACAGGAGACTTGCCCACAGGGGAGTCCCCAGCCAGGCGAGCCACGCGACCATGACCCCCGAGCCCAGCAAGGCGCCGAGAACGGCGGCGCGATACGACATGATCTCGTCATCGTCGGTCAGATCTGACTCGAGTCCGAGACAGCGGCGAGCCACCTGTGTCAGATGCTCGCGACCCACCCACAGGCCGATGAGGACGAAGACGAGCAGGGCCCCCAGGCCCTGGTAGTTCATCAACTCGGTGACCCGCACGCCCCACATGTCCTGCTGTTTGGTCACACCGTTGGCGACGAAGAACATCTTCTCCACCTTCGACAGCAAGGCAAATCCCCAGATTCCGGCTGCGATGTCCGGTCCGATCAGGTAGGAGAAACCGACGACAGCGAAGCTGAACGTCATATTGAGGGACTGGCCGTAGCCGATGGGAATCGCCCACGCCGTGGGGATGATGGGAAATGTGCCGAGGTATTTGTTCAGCCCCGTCAACAGGCCCACAAGAATGGGCAGAGTGGCACCGGCCCACATCACTCGGCTGCGGAAGAAGGGATTGATGAGCTGCTCGGAGTCTTCGCCACGGATCATCGCCTGAGCGGCCTGCACCAGTGGATAGGACAGACGCTCCCGGTCCATCCATTGGCGGCGCAGAATGACGACGATGGAGACCATCGTCATATACAGTGCGAGAAGGAAGATGCCCCACAACGCCATGGGGCGCACCCACAGGGTCCAGGGGACTGTGTAGTTAATCCCTGACCCTTCGAAGAAGGCGGCGTTATCGCTGCCGTCATCAACGATCACGGCCGCCGGCAGATGGGGGAACAGGATCGACTGCCACTGATTTTCGGGACTTGCGTAGTAGAAGAAGCCGCTGATGGCTGGTAGAATTGCCTCACACAAGCCCATGGTGGCAACGGAGGCGACGACGAGCAGCATGATGTAGACGACGATCAGTTCGGAACGGTTGAGTGCCAGGTCGCGCCCCGTCGCCGCCAGCAGCGTATTCGTCGCCATGGCGGTGACCGCGAAGAGAGTGAGCAGGACCCCTGGATCGTACAGGGGCATGTTGTCGAAGGGGCTGAGGTGCAGGAGGCCGGCGATGGCAAGAATGACGGTGACCAGCGCTGAGATCCACCAGCGACGTGCCGTGGCCCGAAACAGCGTATTGCAGATTCCGATGAGGAACAGAAAGAGGAAGAGCGCCCCCGGCGTGCTGAAGTCGAGGGTCATGTAACTGCCCTTGATGACGATGTCCGCGTAGTTGGCACCGACACCGAGGAAGAAGGACAGGAAGGTGCCCACAGCCAGGGCGCGTCCCGTCAGTGGCTGGTGGGAGGCCTGGTCCTGGCCAGTAACGGAATCTCCACGCAGGGAGAGATACTGGCGAAAATCCTTTGGGATTCCGATCCGCATGACCAAACACTAGGTGCACCGACAGGCGCGCGCCACCGGCGTTGACCTGGCGTCCCCATGGAGAGAGCTTTCCCATCTGAGTCATCAACCCCCGGCACCAGCCAGAGGAGCAATAGCGGATGCCCTATCACGTGTATGTATCGAATTCGGGTAGCACCTTTCTGTCCCACTTCCTGATGGATGAGAGCACTGGCGCCCTGACGGCCAAAGCAGATATCGACATGGGCGGGGGCCCCGGGGCGTTGGCGACAGATTCCAAACAGCGTTGGCTGTTCGCCTGTATGCGCTCGCAGCAGGCGTTTGTCACCTACGCCATCGATCGAAATACGGGGGGTCTGGCGCGGATCAGCGGGGTCTCGGGGGGCAGCGCCCCATACCTCTACGTCGATGACTCGGACAGCTACCTGCTGGCCACCTATTACGGTGACGGTGCAGCCTCGGTGCATGGAATCGATGGCGACGGCAATCTGTCCGCCGAACCGCTGCAGTGGGTGGAGACAGCCGGCCACGCCCACAGTGTCCAGACGGATCGCAGCAATCGTTTTGCCTTCGTACCGCACACGATGCCGGCGAATGCGATCTACCAGTTCCGCTTTGACGCCGGCAGTGGGCAACTGACGGCGAATGACCCCGCCTTCATTCAGCCTGAAACGCCGGAAGGGCCACGGCATTTCGTCTTCCACCCGACGAAGGATCTACTGTACTCGGTGAACGAGGACGGTTGTACCGTCTCCGCCCACCACTTTGATCCCGATCAGGGCACCCTGACATCTTTCCAGGTGATCTCCACCCTGCCAACAGGCACGGACATGGAGGGCATGTCGACGGCTGAGATCAAGATGACCCATGACGGCGCTCATCTGTACGCATCGAATCGCGGCCACAATACGCTGGCCCATTTTCGGGTCATCGAAGATGGCACGCTGGAGTTGGTCGATCGATACGAGACTGAAGCGGTGCCGCGCTTTTTCGACATCGATCCCACGGGACGGTACCTCTATTCAGCCGGCCAGAACACGGGGCGCCTCGTCTCCTATCGTATCGGTGACGCCGGCGTATTGGAACCGATGGCGACCTACGACGTGGGTGATGGTCCGTTATGGATTCAATTCGTGCAGCAGGCGCAACGACTGGAAGAGTTATGAAATTTTGGGTCTTTGCCTTCAACCCTCTCGAGCGCTATCTGGACAACTACCAGCAGGTCTTTGACGCCTGGGAGGAAGGGGGTGTGCGTGGCCTGGTGGTGGGACGCATGTTCTTCATGCAGGAAGGCGGCGGCAATGTGCCCGCCTTTCCACAAGACCCGGCAGCTTATCGCAATCTGGGTCTGGAGCCACCGGTTGCAGAACCCCGGGATGAGGCCAAGGAACAGGCCTTGAGCGACATGCTCGATGACGCCAAGCGACGCGACTGGCATATCATGGTTTTCAATGCCGGTACCACCGCGCACGTGCAGAGTCTGATCAATCGCTATCCACAGGTGGATGGCTGTATCGTCGATGGCCCGGGCGAAAATCACTATGAGTTGGCCTGGCACCATGGTGGTGAACTGTTCGAACTGCGCGACCACGAACGCACCCAGTTCGGCGACATGGGCTTCGACGTCGACCGCCTGCAGCGGGGCATCGACCACATGTGCGACCGTTGTCACAATCTCACCCCCGACGTGGTGCGCTATCAGGCTGCCGGTGGCCTGCTGGCGGGACTCAACCTGTTCGACATCAACGAGGACGCCCTCTACTGGCTGCGCGCCAGACAACAGCGCTCGGTGCAGGCTTGGCAGGATGCCCGCACGCAGCTAGATGGCGTCGATCGATACGTCGAACTCGGCGGCATCCCACGAATCACGACATGGTCGTCGCTGACGGGACAGAACTACCAGCAGATGCCGAAGTATTTCGATTACATCTTTCCAAAGCACTACTACTGGCACCGTGGTTTTGACGGCATGTATGGCACCGTGCAGCGTTGGGTGCAGAAGTTCTGTGAATGGAATCCGACGCTGAGTGAGGCAGATAGTTTTCTGCTGCTGCGGAATCTTTTCGGCCTCGATCTACCCGGGGTGAATTCTCTCGTCGATCTGGAGATGGGTTTCCCCGAGGAGTTTTTCACCTCTTTCGTATATCAGGAGACGAGTCGGGCCCTGGCCGCAATCGGCGACGTGGACAAGACGATCTTCTGGGTCTCTACCGGCCGCAATCCACACGCGGGGGATCCCATGCCGGCGCGTGATCTGGAGGGTATCCTGCGGGCCACGCAGGAGGCGGGGGGTGAACGATTTCTGTTCCACCCGGACCCTGATCCAAGTCCCGGCGAGTGGACGGTCCTGTCGACCATGTGCGGCAAACCGTGGACCCAGTCACGGCATGGGTACTGGCCGCCCAATTCACGGCCGCCGGATGAATACGGGCGCCCGGAGGAGGCGTGAGGGGATGACGAGCGCAGAGTTTGTTCGGCCATTTCCGGCGATGACCCCCGCCCAGCGTTATCACCTCGATGTGTTCGGCTACGTCGTCATCGAGAACACGCTGAGTGCCGATGAAGTGGGCCGTCTGCACGAAGGCATGCAGCGACTGAAGCGTGATCTGCTCGCCGCCGACGAAGGAGAATACGTCCGCGGTTGCCGTCTCGGCGCCAATCACCCACACCATCGCCACTTCGCCCACATCCTCGAAGCGGATGAGGCGATCTACGACTATCTCACACACCCCAGATTGGTGGGGCTCGTGGAAGAACTCGTGGGCGGCACGGTGCGTCTGGAGGAGTCCGAGGCGGTGATCAATACGCGGGCGGCAGAGACGAAGTGGGATGGCCGCTACGGGTTCCATACCGGCACACGTCCGGATATCGGCACCTACACGGAGAACGGCCTCTACCACTGCACCTTCGTCAAGACGTTGACGAATCTGACCGAACTGGGCCCCGACGACGGGGGCACGGTCTGCATTGCGGGCAGCCACAAGATCAAGGCTTCGCGGGAGGAGATCATCGACTGCGCCTACGAGGACCGGTCGCTAATCCACCAAGTGGTGGCCCCCGCGGGTTCGACCCTGTTGTTCGGCGAAGCACTGATCCATGCCACCGGGCATCTGACCAGTGATCGGGAGCGGGTGATCGTCATCGGTGGGTACACGCCGACGATGTTTCAGGCGTGGAATGGGCAGGAGCCGAGTGCCGGGTTCGTCGAGGCGCAGGTGCAGCCGCAGCATCGGGCGTTGATCTCGGGCAGCGACAAGTGGCAGTGGCAACAGCGGCACCGAAGTCTGGGTACACCAGCAGCAGACTAACTCTCAGCTTGCCACTCCCACCTCGGCGGGGGCCAGTGAGCGGGCCGACAGGGCGGTTTCCAGCACCTGTCCATCTGTGTTCCGCTCCACGCGGTAGGCGGTGGCGCCGGTGCGAGCACTGACGATCTCGCGGATCTCGGTGCCCTCGTAGTGCACGGCGGCGTCCTCGTCGATGGCGATGCCTGCAGGGAAACCGTCGCCGATCAACTTCTGGTACAGGGGCCGGCGCTGGGCCTCACCGTCGTAGTGCGGGCAGTGCGACCCTGACAGAAAACCGAGACCGTCATGCAGGGGCTCCAGCCGGTCATGATGGAACGAATCGGTCGTGCCGCAGTCGAACCAGGCCAGCGATCCGGCGCTGCCCCCCGTCAACACGACCCCCGCCTCCCAAGCGGCCCGCAGTGCCACATCGACCCCGTGGGCACGCCACACGGCAAGCATGCTCAGCGTGTTGCCACCCCCTACAAAGATCAAGTCCTGATCACACAAGAAGTCTGGGAGATCGGTGACCGTCCGGTCGAACAACCTGAGGTGGGTGATCCACGTCCGCTCCGGCGGGAACCAGCCCTCATAGTGCTGGGCGCTGTCACCGGTGGCTGTGGCGATGATGCAGACGCGGACCCGGGACTTGCCGGTAGCCACGAGCAGATAGTCGATGAGGGGGTGCACGCGGCGCTCTGTGCGACGCATGCCACCGAAAGGAATGATCTGTCTTGTGTTGGTCATGATTCACTCCGACGTCCGTTACGCCCTGTGTAATGGTCGAGGGCGATGCGCAGTGCCACATGATGGGCCGCCACCCGCTGCTCAAGTGGCCACGCTGTGGACGGGGTTTCGGGCAGGATCCCGTGTTCGGCAGCTTCGAAGTATCCATAGGCAGACCAGCCCTTGTGGCGCCACTTCGGGTTGATGCCGAAAAGCCCCTCCGAGATCGGCGTATCGAGGCCGGCATCGGTATTTTCGTCACTGTCGATGGGGCCCACGTCCGCCTTCACCGTCGCGACGATCTGGGCGCCGAGGAGTCGATCGTCACGCTGCGCTTCATACATATAAAATCCTGTCGCTTCGTAGTCCTCGTGCAGGTCGAAACAGAGTTCGAAATGACGTCCCTGCAGCATGCGTCTCAAGGTGACGGACTCGACGACCTCGTCGTCGGACATGGCACGATTGATGTCCTGGCCCTTGCCATTGTCGCGTGTTCCGGCTTCATAGCCGGAAGGATTGACACAGGGGATCACGGTAAAAGCACAATGCTCGAGATAGGTTGCACCAAAACCCTCGAGAAACTGCAGCACAGCCTCGACACCGGCCGGTTCGTCGCCGTGCACACCGCCGGTGATCAGCACTTCGAGCGGATCCTGTGCGCTGTTAGCGCAAGACAACCCCCACATGGGGTGACCGGTGGCGGCACCGACGATTTCGCAGTCGGCGGCGTCGAGGGCCTGGATCCGGTCGACAACATCGGCGTAGGACTGCTGCATGGGGTGGCTCCGGGGCGGTGGTTGTGGTTGCTTTCATCGCAGAATGTAACCAATGACCTCACGGAGACCGATGGCTCGGATCCTGTTCAACAGTGTGAACCCAGGTAGTTACCGGGGAGAGAAGGGGGGTGGTGGGTCGAGTTTCGGCGTCGTCGATACAAATTCGGCGACGACGACCTTCGTGGACTTCGACCGCTTCGGTATCAAGGGTCAGGTAAACTGGCAGCCGGCACTGACATTCGCCGACGGCCAGCGCATCGTCGTGCTCAGCATCGAGGCGGGTATCTGCCACGTCGACTCGACGCAGACCAATCTGTGGCTCTACGACATGGAGACCGAGGATCTGCAGCCGCTGATGGTGGGTTACCGGCCCGTACCCTATGCCAGTGCTGTGGGACTGCTGCCAGGCGAGGGGCGCATCATTACGGGGCACAATCAGGGCGGCGTGAATCGCCATGTCGTCAGCGATCTCGATGGTGGCAATGTCACCGAGGTGCCACTGCCCGACGATGGCTTCTCCTACTGTCTGCAACCAAGTCCGGATGGTGAGCGAGTTGTCTTTCACACGTCGTCGAGGCGTGGTGGTTATCGCATTTCGGTCATGGGTTGGGATGGCAGCGGACTGGTCGAAGTCGCCGGTGATGCGGCGCACCTCTTCTTTGGACCCACGTGGTCGCCGGACGGAGAGTGGTTGTGCTTCGCCGACTGTCACCACCACGATGACGCCGAGCACATGCGTGCAGATCTCTGTGTGGTGCGGCCAGATGGCGCCGATTTTCGGCGCTTGACCGACGACCGTTCCCACTGGTTGTCACCAGTGTATGGGGGCCCTGAAACCAAGGGTAGCGGTTCCGAGATCCCGCACTGGATGCCCGACGGTCGCTGGGTCACCTGGGTCCGGCTGAAGCCGGACTCGGTGACCCCGTGGCCACTGCAGGAGAATCCAACCATCGACGATCATTTCAACCGCGACTTCCGCCCGGAGGCGGCTCGTGGTGGCACGGACCTGTGTCTGCTGGATGCCTTTTCCGGAGAGATACGTGTTGTGAGCGAAAATGAACCGGGGGTTTGGGATTTCCGTGCCACGCCATCGACCGATGGGCGGCAGATCGCCTTCTGCCGTTCGCTGACGGGAGAGCGGTCGGAGTTGTGGTTGCTGGACGTGCCCAGCGGCGAGGCAAGGTTCCTGAGTGCCGGTTACGACGAGTTTGGCGTCGATCACCCGAAATGGATTGGGTAGAAAAGTGACGACACAGATTTTCCGATTGCGTCTAGACGCGGCAGCGCTGAATAGCCGGGGGCCAACTGATGGGCCTTCGTTACGATGAGGAAGCCGGGCAGATCGAGCTCAGCAATCGTGTCCTGGTGGAAGATGATGCCAGCGCCATCGGCCAGCCGGAAGGGGTGGCGGAACGGGCGTGGTTTGAAGTCCTGGAGGTGGGTCTGCGGATTCGCAAGGAACTCGTGCTCGACGACGGCAGAGCGAGTGCCGCCTGGCTGACCTGGTGCGGCGTGGAACCGGAGAACAACGAGGTGCCGCTGTGGCTGTCGGTGAATGGCGTCGATGTCGTGCGACCGCCGACGAAGTACGCAGAGCCGCAGTGCAAACACTACTACACGTCGATTGGGCGCCCTCCCACTTCGACAACTGGTTCGTCGTCGAGCTGTCGGTGGGTGCGTTGCGCACCGGTAGCAACACCGTCGACATGTGGGTGGAATCAGGGGCACCAAGTTGGCAGGTGATGGTTGCCGCCGACAGCGAACTCTTATGTGGTTCCGAACCGCCGCGGCAACGGTCGGGCGAAGTAGAAAGAGCAGGGATGGTGGGGCGAGTTGGCAACAGGATGGCCTGGGTCAGAGGGGGGAGATCGATGGCGAATACTGTATTCGCCTGAGTCTTGATCGCCACCACCAACAAGGCGTGTTCCGCTCAGCGGCTATCGATGTCACGGGATCCGGGTCCGACGAGATCCCGGGGGGCGGCGCTCGAAGTTTGCTTAGCGACCTGGGAGGTGGCGGGCGAGGGCGGGGGCGCGGCGGCCCCTGCCGAGGTCAAAGTGCGGGTTCGTTTCTCTGACACGCCCGTGCTGGACGCAGGGGAGGGGTGGTCGGCATGGGAAGCTGTGCAGGGTCTGGATGGGAAATGGATGCCACCGGCGGGACGCTGGCTGCAATTCGAAGTGACGCTTGGCACCGACAACCCGCTCCTGTCCGCCGCGTTGCGGTCGATTACGGTGGAGGCGCAGACCAAGCCCATCGGTCGCTTGAACCCTCATGCCTGGCGCTATGAAGATCTGCCGCAGTTGGAACGGGATGCGGATGGCGAGATCGTCCTGCTCGGCCCGTATGACGAGCCGCGTCGGGAGGGACACTGCCTGTTGCAACTTTACCCTCATCGGTGCCTCTCAGTTTCGGTTACGTTGGGTGAATATCTCGGCGTGCGTGGACCCGAAAGCGTCGCCGAGGTGATCCTGTCGGCGTGATCTGTTTAGCG
>DPVW01000349.1:55403-55667 GCA_003529325.1 Candidatus Latescibacterota bacterium
CGCCGGCTACTCAACCAGCACCATGCGGCGTGTTTCCCGCACTCCGCCTGCGATGATGCGGTAGAAGTAGACCCCTGGCGCCATGCTTCTGCCAACTGCGTCGGTGCCATTCCAGCTGGCCACATGGGAACCTGCCGGTTGCCGACCCGATACCAGGTCAAGCACCCGTCGTCCGAGCACGTCATAGATCGTGAGTTCGACGACTGTGCTCGAGGCGATCGAGTACGGGATCCAAGTCGATGGGTTGAATGGGTTGGGGTAATT
>DPVW01000056.1:0-2683 GCA_003529325.1 Candidatus Latescibacterota bacterium
GGTTTGAAATGCCGGACTGGATGGCACGACTTACCGCCCGAGTCCTTACCGGGGTGTCCACGATCACGGGCCGTCCACCTCACTGGGGTCTGTCTGCCGATGCGGCTCGCACCGTAACCAATAGTATCCAGGCTGACGGCACACGGGCGGAGCGAGAGCTGGAGTTCCAGTACACCGACATCCTCACGACAGTGGAGGATACCATTCGCGGTACCGACGAAGGGCTATAGATAGCCGTTGATCACATTCTCCAGCCATTCTTCGCGACCACTGGTGGGCACCGCTTCCCCATTCTTGTGGATAAACTGCTCCATGTCGTCGAAAGTCGCCTGCCCCTTCATCACCTTCGCCCCAATGCCCTTGCGCCAGCCGGCATAACGCAGTTTGACGAAATCGCCGACGACGCCATCGTCGATGATCTTCTGCGCCACCTTCAAACCGCGGGCAAAGGCGTCCATGCCACCGATGTGAGCATGGAACAGATCCTCCACGTCGACCGAACCACGTCGTACTTTGGCGTCAAAATTCACGCCACCGGGACGCAGACCGCCTTGCTTGAGGATGACCATCATGGCATGTGTGGCGCTGTAGAGATCGGCTGGGAACTGGTCCGTATCCCAACCGAGCAGAAGATTGCCTCGGTTGGCATCGATGCTGCCCAGCTTGCCGGCTGCGCTGGCCACCGTCAGGTCATGCTCAAATGTGTGACCAGCGAGGGTTGCGTGGTTGGCCTCGATGTTCAGGCTGAATTCATCGAGCAGATCGTGGCTCTGTAGAAAACCCAGGACCGTCGCCGCATCGTAGTCATACTGGTGTGTCGTAGGCTCCTTCGGTTTCGGCTCGATCAGCAACGTCCCCTTGAAACCGAGTTTCTTCTTGTACGCCACAGCCATGTGCAGCAAGCGCGCCATTTGCTCCTGCTCATGTTTGAGATCCGTATTCAGCAGACTTGAGTAGCCCTCTCGACCACCCCAGAACACGTAATTGGCGCCACCGAGCGCGACGGTGCACTCCATGGCTTTCTTGATCTGCGCTGCCGCCCAGGCGAATACGTGGGGATCTGGATTGGTACCAGCACCATGGCTGAAGCGAGCATTGGAAAAGCAATTCGACGTACCCCACAGCAACTTCACCCCCGTATCCTTCTGCAGTCCTTTCGCCAACTTCACGATGCGGTCGAGTCGTTCATTCGACTCCTTCAGGCTGTCACCCTCGGGAGCGATGTCACGGTCGTGGAAGGCCCAGAATGGGGCGCCGAGTTTGCCGATGAATTCGAAGGCCGCCCGCATCGTGTCTTCAGCGACCTGCATGGGATCGCTTGAACTGTCCCACGGTCGATCGTAAACAGAGGTCGGTCCAAAGGGATCGGTGCCGCCCCCTTTCATGGTGTGCCAGTAGACGACCGAGAACCGCAAGTGGTTCTCCATGCTCTTCTTGCCCACCACCTCATCGGCGTTGTAGTGCTTGAAGGCGAGCGGATTTTTCGACTTGGGGCCCTCGTATTTTACTTTGCCGATGCCCTTGAAATATTGCTTCATCTCTCTTCTCCCCTGCTGCAGTTTGTCATACCAGATCAATCAGTTGATCGGGTGCATCGATGATTCTGTGGGCTCCATGGGCGACCAATTCATCCCGCTCGCGGAATCCCCAGGTAACACCCACCGTATACATCCCTGCCGACGTCCCCGTCTTCATGTCCGTCGCCGTGTCGCCGACGTACACCGTCTGGGCCGCGTCGATCTTGAGGCTTTCGGCAATGGCAATGGCGCCGGCGGGATCCGGTTTGGCCGGGGTGTCGGGTCGCATACCGCGAACCTCGGCGAAGTTCCACGCCGGCAGCAGCGTCTGTACCGTAAGGCAGGTGAAATCCTCTGGTTTGTTCGACAGTACCGCCAGCGGCACCTGGCGCTCTGTCAGTCCGTCCAGCATTTCAGGCACCCCAGCGTAGGGCCGCGAAGTCTCGGACCAGCGTCTGCCATACTCGGTGCGCATGTCTGCGTGCCGAGCAGCCACTTCTTCGTCGCCTCGGCAGGAGGGCGGCAAGGTGCGTCGCACGAGCGTCTCCATGCCTTCACCGACGAAATACCGGTAAGCCGTCTCAGGATGCGTTGGATAACCTCCTGCGGCGAGCACGGCATTCATACAATTGGCGAGATCAGCCAATGTGTCCAGCAACGTCCCGTCCAGGTCAAAGATCACCGCTGCCGCAGTAGTAGGAGGAGACATACTCACGTCGCATCCTCGGGGGTCACATAGGCGGCGGTGACACCACCATCTACGGTGAAGCTCGTCCCTGTCACATAGGAGGCTTCGTCCGATGCCAGGTAGAGTACGGCGTTGGCGATCTCCTCCGCCTGCCCGAAACGACCCATCGGCACGTGCACGAGGCGACGCTGTTTCTTGGCCTCGGTGTCGAGATATTTCATCAACATCTCCGTGTGTTGGGGGCCGGGACAGAGGGCGTTGACACGGATTCCCTCGCGTGCATGGATCACGGCCAGTTCGCGGGACATGGCCAGCACGCCCCCTTTCGATGCGGTATATGCCAACTGCGGTGTCGCCGCACCGAGAAGAGCGACAAAAGAGGCCATATTGATGATCGACCCACCCCCGGCCCGGCGCAGTGCTGGGATGCCAAATTTGCAGCCCAGAAATACCCCCTTGAGGTTGATCGCCATCGTCA
>DPVW01000056.1:2990-3118 GCA_003529325.1 Candidatus Latescibacterota bacterium
CCTTGAGGTTGATCGCCATCGTCAGGTCCCACACCCCTTCTTCGGTCTCGACTGCATCCGCATCATCGATGTGGGAAATACCCGCGTTGTTGAACAGAACATGCAGCGCGCCATAGGAGGCTTCGGCG
>DPVW01000056.1:3438-3643 GCA_003529325.1 Candidatus Latescibacterota bacterium
CCTCGATCATGGCGGCACAGTCGGCGGCACGGGAAACATCGGCATGCACATACATGCCTCGACCACCAAGCTGTTGCATCCGCTGCACGACATCCTGGCCGGCGTCATCGTTGACATCGGCGATGACGACAGTGGCGCCCTCGCTGACAAAGCGCAGTGCCGTCTGGCGCCCGATGCCGTTGGCCCCTCCGGTGATCAAGGCGAT
>DPVW01000056.1:3957-42152 GCA_003529325.1 Candidatus Latescibacterota bacterium
CGATCTTGCCCGCCAGGCGGGTGCCGCTCACGCGGACACGGCGCGGGTAACGGATGGGGGTACGGCGATGGCGTAGTAGGTGATCAAGCCGATGATGGGTGCCGTCACGTCCTTTTAGCCACGCTCGAAATAGCGCGCCCGCTCCCAGCTGGTCACGGCTTGGTCTGCCTTACGCTGTTCGGTCTGAAAGAAGTGCACATAGTGCTCGATGACATCCTCACCGAAAGCATCCCGCAACATGGCAGAATTCGCCAACTCCGCCGTCGCTTCGGCCAGATTTGCCGGCACGCGGGTGAGATCGGCGCCCTCGTAGGCATCGCCGACAAACTCCGCGGGTGGCTCCGTGTGTTGTCGTATGCCATCCAGGCCGGCGGCGAGGGTTGCTGCCAGCGCCAGATACGGATTGGCGTCGGCACCCGGAATACGTGACTCGATACGCAGGGAGTCGCCGCTGCCCACGACCCGAAACCCAGCGGTCCGATTGTCCCGGCTCCAGGCGATCGCCGTCGGCGCCCAGGATTGGTAGACGTACCGTTTGTAAGAGTTGGGGTAAGGGGCATAGAAGGGTGCGATTGCGCGGGCGTGGGCCATCCACCCACCGAGAAAGTGACGGAACGTCTCCGACTCGGAGCTCCCGTCGCCGTTAGCGAAAAGATTTGTCCGTCCTTCGGCATCCCACAGACTCACATGCAGATGTGCGCTGGAGCCGGCCAGGTCCGTATGCCACTTGGCCATGAAGGTCACCGAGCAGTCCTGCTGGATAGCGATCTCTTTGCAGCCATGTTTGAACAGGGCGGCACGGTCCGCCATTTCCAGCGCCTCGCTATAGCGGAAGTTGATCTCATGCTGGCCGGGAGCCCACTCCCCCTTGCTGGACTCCACCGGCACACCCGAGGCGCTCATGTGACGCCGAACGGCGCCGTGATACCCTTCAGCTTTTGTTGCCGCCAGCAGATGATAGTCCTCGATGTAAGCGCCCCAGGTCTGCAACTCCTCATCATCGTACTTCTTCTTGCGTGCTTCGTCGTATGAGTCGTGGAACAGGTAGTACTCCAGCTCTGTAGCACATCGGGCCTGCAGTCCCGCCTCGGCGAGTCGCTCGATCTGTGCCGTCAACAGTGTCCGGGGTGCCACCGCGACCGGTTCATGGTCTGGCCCCCGTTGCAGATCACAGAACACGAGAGCCGAGCGCTCGAGCCAGTCTGCCCGGCGCAGGGTCGACCAGTCGGGCACACAGTGTACATCCCCATAACCCCGGTGCCAGTTGGCGAAGGCGTAGCCGTCGACGACATCCATTTCCATATCGACGGTGAGCAGATAATCGCAGGCATGCATACCGGCGCCCACCGTCTCCTCGAGGAAGAAGGAGCCGGTGACCCGTTTGCCCACGAGACGACCATAGAGGTCGGGGAAACAGACGAGAACCGTATCCACCTCACCGGTTCGGACCTGCTCCCGCAGCTCGTCGAGGGTTAACATTCCGTGCGTGGAGGAAGGCATGAGGGTCAGTGTACGCACCCTTTCGGGGCAGCCGCAAGCTGGTGGGGACCTGCATGATTCCCTTTCTTCGACTGCATGTCAGAGCCCAGGATCAGAGTCGGAGTCATCGGTGTGGGCCGCGGTCGTTCCTTTGCCGGCGGTGCCTCGGAGAGAGTGGGCATGGAGCTTGTCGCTCTGTGTGATAGCTGGGAGGAAAAGCTCGAAGAGGCGGGCCGGGAATTTGGCGTGCCGACCTATACCGACTACGAGCGGTTTTTGCAACACGACATGGATGCCGTCGTGCTGGCCAACTATTTCCACGAGCACGCCCCCTTTGCGATCCGTGCCCTGCGGGCGGGCAAGCATGTGATGAGTGAGACCGCCGCCAACACCACCCTCGCCGAGGGCGTCGCTCTCTGTCGCGCCGTCGAGGAGACCGGTCGCACCTACATGTTCGCCGAAAACTACCCGTATACCGTGTTCAATCAGGAGATGCGACGCCTCTACCGGACGGGCGAGATCGGCGCAGCAACCTACGCTGAGGGCGAGTATAATCACCCGATGACGCAGGATTCGCGTCTCCGTCTGTCCCCTGGTCGCAATCATTGGCGCAACTGGATACCCTCCACCTACTACTGCACCCACGCCCTGGCGCCCCTGGTCTACATCACCGACACGATGCCGGTCCGCGTCAACGCCCTGTCCATCCCCTGCGACCGGGTTGAGCGGGATGTGGCACGCGTATCCGACGCCGGCTCCGTCATCCTCTGTCGCATGGACAATGGCGCCGTCTTCCGCCTCTTCGGTCTGATCCTGCCGGGACATAGCTGTTGGTATCGTGTACACGGCGACCGGGGGGCGATGGAGATCACCCGCGGGGACGGCTATTATGGATCAGGGCAGGTCCGCGTCTGGCACGAAGAATGGGACACGCCGGAGGGCGTCGAAACCGAGCGTGTGTACAAGCCGGAATGGCCGGAACATGGCGACCTCGCCAGCAAGGCCGGCCACGGTGGTGGGGATTTCTGGACCCCTTTTCATTTCGCCAACGCCATCCGCTCTGGGGAGCCCCCATTTCTCGACGTCTACCGTGGTGTCGCCATGTCGTCGGTGGGCATCGTCGCCTGGAAAAGCGCACTCGAAGAGGGCACACCCGTAGCCCTGCCCGATTTCCGTGACGAGACGAGTCGCGCTGCATTCGAAAACGACCACTGGTCCCCCTGGCCTGCGGATGCCGGTCCGGGACAGCCACCCCCCAGTATCCGCGGATTCCGGGATCCGGACCCGCAGGGACTGGCCAAGGGCCAGCAGATCTGGCGCGAGATGGGATATGGCGGCGATGACCTGTAACAGGAGGAGGCAAGACCGTTGGACATTGGCACGACGCTCACCGTTTCCTAGTCGAACAACAACGCCGCTTCCCCGGTGTCTCGGGCAGATTCACTGCCCTGCTCGAAGAGATCGCCACCGCTGCCAAGCTCATCGGCCGCGAGGTCAACAAGGCGGGACTTGCCGAGATGATGGGGCTTACGGGGCGCACCAATGTGCATGGCGAGCAGGTGCAGGCCCTCGACGAATTCTCCAACTGGACCGTGATCTGAACCCTCGACCACATCGGGCTTCTGGCCGGTATGGCATCGGAGGAGATGGAAGACATCTATCCCATCCCCCAGCACCTATGTCCTCGTCTTCGATCCTGTCGACGGCTCCTCGAATATCGACGTCAACGTCAGCATCGGGACGATCTTCTCGATCTACCGCTGCACCGATACAAAAAATCTAAAGCTGGCCGATTTTCTGCACCCCGGTCGCCAGCAGTTGTGCGCTGGGTACATTATCTACCGCTCCAGTACATGCTCGTGTATACCACGGGCTCGGGCGTCCACGGTTTCACCCTCGATCCGACAATCGGTGAATTCCTCCTGTCCCACCATGACATCCAGATGCCGGAGCAAGGTACCATCTACAGCGTCAACGAAGCACATGCCCCTGGGTGGGACCCGCGCGTGCGTGCCTTCGTTGACGGCCTGAAAGGAAGCGGGCGAGCGGCGCGTTACATCGGCTCCCTCGTCTCCGACTTTCATTGGAATCTGTTGAAAGGGGGTCTGTTCCTCTACCCGCCTGAAGAACGGGCGCCGGAGGACAAGCTGCGGCTGGTCTACGAGGCAAATCCCCTCGGCTTCATCGCGGAACAGGCTGGGGGCTCAGCAAGCACCGGAACCGGGCCGATCCTCGATCTCGTGCCAGCGACATTGCATCAGCGCGTGCCACTCGCCATCGGCAGCCGCCAGGACGTCGCCGACTACGAAGCGGCCCTCGCCGCACCCGAGGAAACAGGTCCATGAGCGACGCCACCGTGCGCTACAGCGACCTGCGCCCACACCAGTTCAGGGCCCGTCTCGCCGAGCGCCCCGTCGCCTACCTGCCGCTGGGCACCCTGGAATGGCACGGAGAACACCTGCCCCTCGGTGCAGACGCCATCATCAGCGAGGGACTGATGTGCGAATGCGCCAGTCGCTTCGGCGGCATCGTCATGCCCCCCATACACCTCGGCCCCGACCGTGCGACGCTACAGTCCGATGGCGGACTCCTTGTCGGTATGGACACGGCGGAAGGCGTTACCGATCCGCACCGACAACTCGATGGCAGCTGCTACTGGCTCAGCCAGGGGCTGTTCCTGCAACTCGTTGACGCCATACTGGCACAATTGAAGCGTGCCGGATTCCGTGCCGTCTTCGCCGATGGCCACGGTCCGTCTCGCAGTTCGTGGGTCGCCAATCTGCCCGAGCGGGAACAACGTTTTGGCATGAACCTTCTTGGTGTTACCGCTGAGGTGCGCCAACATTGGCGCAGCCAGATGGATCACGCCGCCCGCAATGAGACGTCGCTGGTCATGGCGCTGCGCCCGAAACTGGCCGATCTGGGGCAGTTGGACGAGGACCGCAGCGTGTGGCCTCAGGGCGTCGGTGGACAGGACCCCCGCGATGCCAGCGCTGACGAGGGCCGCCAATTGCTTGATGCCTCCATCCCGATTGTCGGCCGTCTGCTCGACGCTGCCGGCGTATAAAGGAGATCCGATGACCGTTCAAATGCATGAGATGACTCGTGAGCAGATCAAGGCCATCGCCCCCACGGCGATCGCTGTGCTCTGCACCGCCGCCACCGAGCAGCACGGGCCACACATGGCGGTAGGTACCGACACGCTGCTGGTGAGTACTGTCGCCGAGCGTGCAGCACTGGCGGCGGCTGATACCGTGCCGGTGGTGATCACGCCGCCGCTGGCTTTCGGCAGCTCGCATCATCACTATCCCTTTGGCGGCACGATCTCGCTGACGAGTCAGACCTTTGCGGGTGTTGTCGTGGAAGTTCTCGAGGGTTTGGTGCGCACCGGTTTCCGCCATCTCGTCGTGCTCAACGGTCACGGAGGCAACAAAGATCTGGTCGGCATGGCCAGCCAGGATCTCGTCAACCGTCTCGACTTTCCGGCGACCGTCGCCTCCGCCAACTACTGGGATATCGCCAAACCGGCTATGGTCGAAGCAGGTCTGCTGCCAGCACCGAGAATCCCAGGACATGCCGGTCACTTCGAGACCTCCGCCATTCTCTCGTTGCGCCCCGATTGGGTCGACGAGACCGCACGCGCTGGCGTACGGGACATGGAGGGTGAAGGCTCCGGCCTCGATGTCGATCTCACGGGCGCCGTCGTGCAGACCTACGGCGCCTGGGGCAAGGGTCCGGGCCACACCGACAATCCTGCCGCCGCCACCGCCGAGTTGGGGGAAAAATTGCTCGACATCGCCGCCACTGAAGTCGCCCGTTTCCTGCGCGACTTCAGCAAGGTTCCCGGCCCGGTCACCGACTGACTATGGAACGGGACACCGCTTTTGAAATGGCCGCCTCCGCCATTCGTTTTGGCGCCGGCATCACAGCAGAAGTCGGCATGGATCTGGCCGACATGGGTCTGGGTCGCGTCCTCGTCGTCACCGACGCCAACCTCGCCGCGCTACCACCGGTCGCCGTAGTCCGTCAGTCACTCGACGACGCCGGTGTCAGCCACGACCTCTACGATGGCGTCCATGTGGAGCCCACCGACGCTTCCTTCAAGGACGCCATCCGGATCGCCACCGAGGGCGACTACGAAGGGTACGTCGCCGTCGGCGGCGGCTCCAGCATCGATACGGCAAAAGCGGCCAATCTGTACGCCTCGCACCCACCGGCGGACTTCCTCGACTACGTCAACGCCCCTATCGGCAAAGGACTGCCCGCTCCCGGACCACTCAAACCACTGATCGCCATCCCGACCACGGCGGGAACAGGCTCGGAGACGACGGGTGTCGCCATCTTTGATTTTGTGGAGATGAAGGCGAAAACCGGTATCGCCCATCGTCGCCTGAAGCCGACACTGGGACTCATCGATCCCGACAATACGAAAAGCCTGCCACCGGCGGTGGCTGCCTCGACCGGACTCGATGTGCTCAGCCACGCCCTGGAATCGTATACCGCAATTCCCTTCGACCAGCGACCACGCCCCGAGCGTCCGATCCTGCGACCCTCCTACCAGGGCTCCAATCCGATCTCGGATCTGTGGGCACTTGAAGCGCTGCGTATGATGGCCCAGTATCTACCCCGCGCCGTCGCCGGCGATGACGAGGCCCGCGGTCAGATGCTGCTGGCGGCAGCCTTTGCCGGCATCGGCTTCGGCAACGCCGGCGTCCATCTCCCCCATGGCATGTCCTATCCCGTCGCCGGCATGGTGCGCCACTACATGCCCCCTGGTTATGACGTCGATCACGCCATGGTGCCACACGGCAACGCCGTCATCGTCAATGCCCCCGCCGTCTTTCGTTTCACCGCTGAGGCCAACCCACAACGACACCTGCACGCCGCCGGCGTCCTTGGCGCGGATCTATCCTCAGCGACCCCGGAGGATGCAGGCAAGGTGTTGGCCGATACGATCATCGACTTCATGCGGCGACTCGATGTGCCGAATGGACTGCAGGCACTGGGCTACACCGCCGATGACATTCCCGCCCTGGTGGAAGGCACGCTACCGCAGCATCGGGTGACGAAGTTGTCGCCACGGGCAGCCGAGGCCCAGGAGTTGACCGCCCTGTTCGAGGATGCGATGCACTACTGGTAGCAGACAACTCCGCCTCGACCACGGATCAAAATTCCCCAAAGGAGCAGATCATGTACATCGGAACACAGGGCAGATTCGCCGAAGATCACGATCTGGAGATGCTCGCACAGCTTGGCGTGAACAATATCGACACGACGCCCAGCGAGCCCCTCAGCGAATGGACCACAGAACTGCTGACCAGTTATCGCGAACGCTGCGCCAAATACGGGATCGACCTCGAGATGATGCACCTGATCGGCTCGGGGAGTGCCCTCAAGGACGAGGCGACGGGTGCCATCTTTCTGCAACCCAGTGATGCGCGTCAGCGCCAACTCGACCTGGTCTGCGACGTGATTCGTATGGCGGGACAAGCGGGGCTTCGCGGCTTCAACTACAACATCACCATCCTCGGCCATCTGCGCACCGAATCGACGACGGGCCGCGGTGGCGCCCGCCTGTCGACTTTCGACTACGAAGAACTGATCACGAAGGGCAGTCCGCGAGAGAAAGGGGCGACGGGTTCCTCGGAGTTCGAGGATGGCCCTGCCGACGCCGACGAAATGTGGGAGCGGATCGACTACTGGTTGAAGCGGGTGATTCCCGTAGCCGAAGAATACAATGTCCAGCTGGCATGCCATCCTTCCGACCCGGGGATCGGTGTGGGCAACACCTACCGAGGCGTCGATCGGGTGCTGGGGATGTCGGAAGGCTTCAAGAAACTGATCAGCCTGTACGACAGTCCCTGCAATGGTCTGAACTTCTGCGTCGGTTGCATGTCGGAGTGTCTGGAAAACCCGGCGGAAGAGGTGTATGATGTCATCCGCTACTTCGGCGAGCGCAAGAAGATCTTCAACATCCACTACCGGAACATCAAAGGCGGTCTGCGCAAATTTGTCGAGGTCTTCCCCGACGAGGGGGATGTGGACATGATCAAAGTCCTACGCACGCTGAAAGAGGTCGACTATCCGTACATGATCATGCCAGATCACGTACCGGGGATCTCCGGTCCGGAACCGGGTCGCGTCGGCTACGCTTATGTCTTTGGCTACATCCACGCAGCCTTGGCTGCGGTCAACTCGAACTGAGTAAACGCGCTCGACCTGCGATCAGATCATCGAACAATTCATCGAAGAGATCGCGATCCACCGGTAGGCGGATCACCTCGCGTCGGATACCAGCCAGCAGGATGGCACAGATCAATTCCGTCGTCACTCGGGCACTGCGACCGTCGGTGATGGGTATGCCACCATCGAGGGCGGCGGCGATGAAGCTGTCGAGTAGACTCGGCGACGCCACCTGGCCACAGTCGACATCTTCCCACGCGGGCACCGCACGACCGGTGAGGGCGGCGTCCTTACGACCGATCAATTCCGTCAGAGGCCGCTCGTAGCGACCGATGCGGAACACCTCGGGTCTGTCCGGCACGTTGGCATTGCGCTCATCCTGCCACAGGATGCTGCCACTCTCCCCGGCGATCTGTCGGTAGTTGAGGCATCGGTCCCAGGTGCTGAATTGTAGACTCGCCAGTGCGCCGGAGGCGAAACGGACCGTCGCCACAGCTGTGTCCTCCACCTCGTGACGGTGTCCGCGATTCATGAGAGTCGCCGAGACCTCCTCTGGGGGGCCCAGGAGCCAGCAGAGCAGATCGATATCATGACTGGCCTGGTTCAATAACACGCCCCCACCGGCATGGGCCCAACTGCTGCGCCACGGATCACGGTCGTAGTAGGATTCGGGGCGGGTTTCCAGCCACTGCCAGACGACGCGTTGCACCTGACCGATGGCGCCGCTGTCGATGATCTGCTTGAGCCGGTGGTTTCCCGCATACGTGCGATACTGATGTCCCACGGCCAACACCCGCTGCGCCCGATCGGCGGCCTCCACCATACGGTCTGCATCGCTGATGCGGATGGCGATCGGCTTCTCGACATAGACGTGCAGGCCCCGCTCGAGTGCAGCCAGCGACATCGGCGCATGCAGGTGATGGGGAGTGGCGATGATGACCGCGTCGAGTCCATCCACGTCATCGAGAAGTTCGTCGAGGCTGGCACAGACACGAGCATCGACCGCCTCGACCAGGGCGCTGGCGGCGGTGGTGTCGATGTCGGCGACGGCGACGAGATTTGCCCGAGCGTGCCTGGTGAGTGCCTGCACATGGCCACGTCCGACCCCTCGAACTCCGACGACTGCAGTCTTGAGCATTGGGCTATCTCAGGTAAAGGGAAACTGTGGCGAAACACCTCGTGTCGATCATCTGGGCACGTAGACGGGTTCACGTTCGAGGGTGACACCGAAGGTTGTCTCGACGGTGGTGACGATCTCGGCCGCCAGTCCGAGCAGGTCTGCCGCCGAGTCACCGTGGTTGACGAGAGCGAGGGCGTGGTTCTGCGAAATTCCTGCACTTCCTCGACGTGTACCCCGGGCAAATCCCGAGCGCTCCACGAGCCAGGCGGCGGCAACCTTGTATCCTTGCACGTTGGCAAACGTGGGAATATCGGTGGCCTCTCCGCCCTGATCTGCCCAACGCTCCTGCAGTGATTCCAATTGTACCTCTGACAACGTCGGATTGAGGAAGAACGAGCCCGCCGAACGCGTGTTGGCGTCGCCTTCGTCAAGCACCATTGACTTGCTGCGACGCACGGCGATAACCGCATCTCGCACAGCGCCGGAAGCCACCCGGCCGGGGGCAAGTGCCTGCAGATCGACACCATCCGCCTGCAGGCGACGGGTCAGTTCCGGGTAGCGGATCTCGGGGCGAGATCGAGACAAGCGGTAGGTGACCCGGGTGATGATGTAGCGGTCACGATCCGCCCCCTTGAAGCGACTCGTGCGATAAGCGAAATCGCAGTCGACATTGCTGAAGGTGACCTCTTCGAGCGTGCTTCGTTCGAGAGCTCGGACCTCGACGATGGAGTCCGCCACCTGCTGACCGTAGGCACCCACATTCTGAATCGGCGTCGCCCCCACCAGACCGGGGATCCCGGAGAGGCATTCGATACCGGACAGATCATCAGCCACGCAGTGAGCGACCAGACCGTCCCAGTCTTCACCGGCGCCGGCGGTGACGAGGGCTGCCTCATCTGCCCGGAGGATGTCGACACCCTGAAGCCCGACGTGCAGGACGAGACCGTCGAAGCCGGCGTCATCGAACAGGGTGTTGCTCCCACCCCCCAGCACATGCACGGAGACACCACGCTCCGCCGCCCACACCAGTGCCTCCCGCAGGTCCCCGTTACTGGTGCAGCGTGCCAGATAACGGGCGGGTCCCCCGAGACGCAGACTGGTCAGCGGCGCCAGTGGCTGATCTTGTTCGATATTCACCGGCTCGCAATCCCTTGTGAACGTGCTGCCCCGGCGGTAGGTTTCCGGGACGTCTCTCACCGAACTATACGAGGAGTTGTCGATCGCCGCAGGTCACAGATGGCGATTCCCCTTCCCTCTCTGCGCGGGTCCGACGACATTGCGTACCGATATCCCTGAAGCGAGCCGCACCGATGCCGCAGTGCGCGATGCCGAGACCGTGCTGCGCACCTGCGTACACTGTGGCTTCTGCAATGCCACCTGTCCGACCTATCTGCTCACTGGCAACGAGTTGGAAGGTCCACGGGGGCGCATCTATCTGCTGAAGAATCTGCTCGAGGGCAACATCGACGCCTCGTCGGCGACGGCGCAACACATCGACAACTGCCTCGGTTGTCTGTCGTGTGAGACGACCTGCCCCAGCGGCGTCGACTACTCGAGACTGCTCGACCACGGTCGCCCGCTGCTGGAGCGTCTGCACAAACGCAGCTGGTTCGATCGCTGGCAGCGCAACCTGCTCACCCGGCTGCTGCCTGACGCGGCGCGCTTTCGCAAGGCTCTGCGAATCGGCGTTCTCGCCCGTCCGTTGATAGGATTGCTGCCACGACGGCTGCGCCGACTTGCCAGCATGGTGCCTGAGCGCATGCCGGCGACGGCACGACTCTCGAGCCATGGCGTATTCCCTGCCGTGGGACATCGTCGCCTGCGCCTGGCCCTGCTTACGGGCTGCGCTCAGTCCGTCGTCGGCACCTCAATCAACGATGCCGCCATCCGCGTACTGACCCGTCACGGCGCCGATGTCATCGTCGGGAAGAGCGTCACCTGCTGCGGCGCCTTGCCCTACCACATGGGCGAACGAGACCACAGCAGGCGCCACATGGAGAGCGCCGTTGATGGCTGGCACGAGCAGCTGGAACAGGGCGTCGATGCCATCGTCTCAACGACCTCAGGCTGCACGACGGCGATACGGGAGTATGGCCATATATTCGCCGGCACATCGCGCGCTGCTGCCGCCACCCGCGTCAGCGACTGCACGCGCGATATCTCGCAGGTGCTGACCGAACTCGGGTTCGGCGGCACGATCGACCTGCCACAGCTGCAGGTCGCCTATCATGACGCCTGCTCCCTGCAGCACGGCCTGGGTGTAACCGACGAACCGCGGCAACTGTTGCGCCATGCCGGTTTCGAGATTCTCGAGGTCCCTGAAGGGCATATCTGCTGTGGCAGCGCCGGCACCTACAACATGCTCCAGCCCCACATGGCCGATGCTCTCAAGCAGCGCAAGGTTCAACACATCGAGAGTCTGCGGCCAGACATTGTCGCCGCCGGCAATATCGGCTGTATCGAGCAGATTGCCGCCGCCACGACAGTGCCCGTGATCCACACCGTCGAGTTGCTCGATTGGGCGACGGGCGGTCCCAGACCCGCCTCTCTGGCCATCAGCCAACGGGAGGATCGCCGGTGAAACGACTGTGTTCCCACGTAGCCCTCGCTGGCCTTTTGCTCGCGCTCCCCACCGCCCTGCATCTGGGACGCTGGTCTCATTACCCTATCGGTATCGATGCCGTTTCGGCGGTGACCCCCGGCTACGTCGCCGTCGTTGGCATCGGCACGACCTCCGGTCCGGGTGCCCCGGCATCACCGACGATCGAGGATCTCGTGCGCGGCGCTTTTTACCTATCGGGGGGACTACATAGAGCGATCGACCCATCCGCCCGACAAGTGCTGGTGCGGCCTGGACACACGCCGATGAAAGCAGGCGCCCTGGCTCAGCATCTGGAGGTGGTTCGCGCCATCGTTCTGCTGTTGCACGACATCGCTCCGGAGGCGCAAATCTCGCTCCTTGTGGGGGGTGTCCCGGGATCAGGCGTAACGGCGCCTGAGGGCTTGATCGCAGGCCTACAGGCGCTGATCGCGACGGAGAGCTTCACATCGATGGGGGTCCACCTGTTGGCTCTGGAGCAGGAGGAGGTCGAAACCATCGAAGTACCTGATGGTGGGGAGGTAGCGGACCTGTACCCTATGCCCATCTCGTTGCTTGAGTGCGACGCCGTGATCAATGTCGCGCGCTATCAGGACGGGTTGAGTGGTCTGAAAAATCTGCGGGGGTTGGTTGCCCCACCGGCGGGGGACGTCGACGAAGACCATGCCGGGCGCCTCGTTGATCTGGCCCTGCTCGTAGAGGTGAAGTATACGGTCCTCGACCTGCTCGGAGACGAACATCCTCTGCACCCTCTCATCCTGGCCAGCGATGATGGCATCGCCGTGGACCGCCTCGCCGGAGCCCTCGCTGGTATTTTCCCAGCACCGGAAGCACTGCAACGTGCGGGCAGTCGTCAACTGGGGATGTCGACGCTGCGTGGCATCAAAGCGACCGGTCTCGACGCACCGGGCACGTGGAGACCCGAGCCCGAAAGCGAACCGCAGGAAGAGTGAGCTCAGCCCTGCTTGCGGGCTTTCCATTTGGCGAAGGAAAAGCCGTCGGAGTGTATGAAGCCGTGGATTTCGGCTTCCATCTTACGTACTCCCGCCGCCGCTGTAGCGACTGCCGCGGCTTGGGCCACCGGGATCCGCACACAGCCGTCAGCATCGGCAAACATCAGGTCCCCCGTGTGCACCCGCAGTTGACCCACCGTCGTCGACTCACCAAAACGCAGGATGGAAAAGACCCCGTGGCCGGGTACGGTGCCCCACGCCCAGATCGGCAGACCGACACGCTCGATGCCGGGCACGTCGCGCACCGTACCATCGATGACGGCACCGACGACACCTAACCGCTGGTGCAACCCGGCCATGCCATCGCCAAAACTGGCACCGCGTCCGGGGCGGGAGTCGACATCCTTCATCACAGCCAGCAGCGGCCCCTCCAGCCCATTGAGCCATTCGTAATAATCATCCCATGGCAACTGCGATGAGTCCGGGTCATTGGTCGTAATCTCGGCGGTCACCACATACCCCAGAGCCGACCCCAGCCCGGGGAGCAGGGAGCGGATCGTATGGTCCGTGTACTCCTCGTTGGGCAACCCATTGAGTTCTACGAGCGCATTGAAGAGCGTGGGTGAATCGAACTGTGCCAGTTCTTCCAGCACAGCGGGTTCGACGCGTTCCATCAAAGTCTATCTCCGGGGGCTTTAGAGTACCATCTCCACGAGGCCGAGGCTCTTCTTGTCCAATATACCCAGGTCGGGAATTTCGAATCGGTTGCCATCCACATCAACCAGCAACAATCGATGATCGCCCAACCACTGGGCATTTTCGGCGACATTCTGCACAACAAACTCACGACGACCTCGGTTCGATTCCACGTCCCAGTATGACGTGCCGAACTCGTTGCGAATCGACAACACCGACTCGATCGTCGATGTCAGGTACCGCCGGTCCAACTCCTGCTGCACGATGCCCCGCATCTCGTCATCCATCTGTTTCATATCTGGGATCATGCACACCTCCTCGTCCTTGGCGTCGAGGAGACAGATGTAGCGAGATGGATGAGACAACGGCGCGGCGCGCACGACCTTGACATGGATGTAAGAGCGGTCCCCTTCGATAGTGAGTCGCAACTTCCACTCCGGCTCACGATAGAGTCGTACCTTGCTGATGTCGACATCCTCTGGATGGGTAACAGTGATCGGCGTTGGTGTGTGCTTCTTCACGTCGCCGTTGCTACTGGCTTTGGCTTGTTCGTCGGTCACTTCACCGCTCCATTCTTCGTTGTCGTCAGCGCCGAGGACTGCTGCTGCGTCTGTACAAGCTTGTAGAAAAATCCCTGTTGTGCCATCAGTTCTTCGTGCGTGCCCACCTCGACGATTCGCCCCGCGTCGAGCACGACCAGGCGATCCGCCGAGCGCAACGTCGATAGTCGATGGCAAAGGTAGTGCGTCCCACAACAAGACGCCCACCAACCACAAGAGCAGGTTAAGGTTGGCCGCTGGAATGAGGACATTGTCGATGATATGTTCGGTGATCAGTGGTGGCAGCAGGTCGAGACCAGTCTCGGCGACGAGAATCGCCAGCAGCAACGCCACACGGACACGGTATGGCGCCATGTAGGCGAGCAACCGTTTCAGCGTGTCCAGCTTGCTCAGACAGGCGGGACAGACACCATCCTTTTCCGGCAGGACGCGTTGGCAGCGGGCGCAGCGACTGCGCTCCACTTCGAGTCTGCCACCACCTACCAGTGGCTCGACGCGAGCCGAATGCACTTCGCTCAGCGGAAACTGCTGCACTGTAGCCGTTGTCGCGCCATTTGTGGCGTGTGCCTCATTGGCATGAAGGATCAGCAGACGTCGGTCGGTGACCACCAGCCAGCGTTCGGAGAATACGTCGATCTCAGCCATGTCCGTAGCGATGCGGATCCACACACGCTCATCGCTGTCGGTGGCAGCATCCACACCCGCCGAAATGACATCCGGGGGAGTCCTCGCGGAAGGGGGAGATGCCCTCCGAGGATACCTTGATCTGTGTCTGTGTCGTCACCCGTGGTTTCCTTACTCAGCGATGGCGATGATCTTCGACGCTTCCTGCTGTATCTCGACCAAACCGTAGAACACCCCTTTGCGCTGCATCATTTCATCCTGCTTGCCCTCTTCCACGATTCCACCTTCTTCCATGACGACGAGTCGCTCCGCATCCCGCAACGTTGACAGACGATGGGCGATGGCGAAGGTCGTGCGTCCCTCGACCATACGGTGCATGGCCTGCTGGATTTCCTTTTCCGTTTCCACATCTCATCCACCCGAATACACACGGACTCGTCGTCGGACGTGAGCAACACGAGTCGTTGTGCCGTCAGAGCCAACCATCGCTCGCCATAACAAGCGCCGTCCTCAGCGATGTCCGTCGATACCAGGACGAGGACATCCTCATCGGTGGGTACGACGGCGGCGACTCTTGCCGCCACGTCGGCGGGTGCTGTCTCCAGCAGTTTCGACATGCCCGACCGGGGACCGGTGCTGGACTCACTTCACCGGTCCCCGGGTCCGCTACGCCCACTGTCACTGTCACGCGATTATGATGCCCTGCGCGCCCGGCTACGGGCACTGCGCTGGCGTGCAAAGGGAGTTTCGATACCATACTGACGACACAGGCGACCAAAGGTGCCTCCTGCGATCCCCAGAGCCTTGCAGGCGTCGGAGTTGCTGTTGTAAACCCGAGCGGCACGCTCGATCCATTCAACGGGAACTTTCTGCATCTGTTCCTTCCCTCTTTCTCATGCGCCGGGAAAGCGGCCCAAAGTGGCCGGTCTCCCTGGTTGGGCGGACACTTCGGCGGCTTCCTCAGGCCACCGGTTATCCACCGGGTCGGTTGTTGTAGCGTGGGAAATCGATGTGCGGCCCGGGCGCCCTACTCTTGCGACCAACAGCATCATTTCCCTTGGGACCCCGCCGATCAGGACCTGTCCGATTGTGTCGGGCTGGTGCCGATGGGCGTCTCGCACGGCGTCTCCCGTACCGTGTTCATCGGGAGCGTCTGCGCTGGCCAACAAAAAAGGCCGGCTGCAAATCTCTGATACTTTCAGAGCCTGCAGCCGGCCAAAAAAAAGCCGTAGGGATCCGATCCCTACGGCTGGTGTCGCTGGTATTTCAGCGATTCATCCTCCGGGATCTTCTTTCCCTGCTGCAGGCCCCGTATGGGGCTTCATGGCCGCTACATCCGTTTGTAGGATGGTCGCCATGGGGGCCAGTTTTTTACGTTCAGTCGCCTCGGTATCCTGTACCGGTTCAACATTCAGCTTCGTAGCACACCCGAACCGTGGCATTGTCTGCCAGACGCCGAAGGCGCCAGAGAAGCGCGCCATGGCGCCGTCCATATTCCGGTGCCAGGAAATGCCAGCGCCGAAGGCAGAATGACCCGTACCAGAGAGAACTCTCATGGCAGAGAGGGTCGTGCCGAGATGGTTGCGGATTCGCGACATCGTCAGCGAATGGCTTCGAATAGAATCAGCATGAGTCTTCGTTCGGGGTCCGGAAGTGGATTCCTCCGGACGTGGATGAAAGTATTCGGGGGCCTTTTACAATGTCAAGGAAAAAATGCGCAGAATCCGTTTATGCTTTCGATTCGGCGCTCTGCCTCTATATTACATAGCTCTCCCGGATGAGCCAATGACGCAGACACAACCCACGACCAGTGCAGCTACGGACCCCGTCCACGAGTGGGACGCGCACAACGAGCACCTTGCGACCCTTCTTGACAGCCAGGACCTCGAGTCCATGGACGCCCTTCCCGTGTTGCAGTGGGCGGCTGACACCTTCGACGTCGGTCGGGTCGTTCTCAGCACCAGCTTCCAGTATTCCGGCGTCGCCATGATCCACATGGCAGTCGAAGCAGGACTACAACTGCGTTACGCCACCATCGACACCCTGCGACTGCACTCCGAGACCTACGCTTTTCTGCGCGATGTCGAGGCGCGATACGACATCGACATCGAGGTGTATCGACCCGATGCAGAGCAACTGCAGGGCATGGTACGCCGCTTTGGCGAATACCTGTTCTTCGACTCCAAGACCCTGCAGCAGTATTGCTGCCAGGTGCGCAAGGTCAAACCCAACGAGCAACTGCTGAAAACTGTGGACTGCTGGATCTCGGGGATGCGACGGGACCAGTCAGACTATCGCAAGGACACGGCCAAGGGCATGACAGTCGGCGAGTATGGCTCCCGCCGTCAGATCCTGAAGCTGAACCCCATGGCTGACTGGGGCGAGGATCGTCTGCTCGCTTACATCGCAGAAAATGACGTCCCCCGTCACCCACTCTATGATCAGGGGTACAAGAGTATCGGTTGTTTTGTCTGCTCCACGCCGGTGAGCGCCAACGAGGACCAGCGTGCCGGACGCTGGCGCTGGTTCAACTCCGACGACCGCATCGATCCCCAGGAGGCCAAGGAGTGCGGCCTCCATATTCCGATGTACAATATCTAGCACGCCACTACCTGTTCAGTGCCGCTCGGCGGAAGGCTTCACCCCGGTCCGCATAACTGGCAAACATGCCAAAACTGGCGCACGCCGGGGACAGCAATACGACATCTCCCGGCACCGCCCGCGCCGCTGCGGCCGCCACCGCCCGTGCCATCGTTGCACAGTCTTCGTCCATCGGCCCGGTGAAACCTGCCGCTCGCGCCGCCCGGGCGATCGCGGGTCCCTCCTGACCAATGGTGACCACAGCCGCCGCTGCGGCGACGATGGCGATTCCCAAGGGTTCAAAGTCTGCACCCTTTGAAGAGCCGCCGGCAATCAGAATCACCCGTTGCCCCGGCCAGGCTTGCAGACCGGCGGCAGCCGACTCCGGTGTCGTTGCCAGCGAGTCGTTCACGTAGAGGACCCCGTCGCCAGACCCCACCTGCTCGAGGCGGTGCGGCAGTCCACGGAAAGCCTGCAGCCCCTTGGGAACCGCCTCTGCCGGCACCCCAGCCAGCAGCGACGCCGCCACGGCGGCACAGGCGTTGTCGTGATTGTGATCACCACGCAGACGCACGTCCGACAGACTGGCAACAGCCTCCGCCTCGGGCTCGCCGTCACGCCACCAGACCTGCCCATCTTCGATCCAGCAACCATCTCCCCGGTCAGGTGACCGGCCACCAAAGGTCAGGTTCCGTCCCGCACTGCGTGCTGCCAGTGATTCTGCCGTGGCACAACCGGCAGCGGCAAGTACCCAGTCGTCAGATCGCTGATGTCGGCAGATCTCACCCTTGGCTGCAACGTACTCCGAGCGGGATTCGTGGTAGTCCAGGTGATCTGTGGCGACGGGCAGCAGCACGGCGCCTTGCGGGCTGGCACCGAGATCCTGCAGCTGAAAGCTGGACAGTTCCAGCACGACGAGGTCGTGGGCGCTCAGTTCGTCGAGAAAGGTCACAGGCGGTATGCCGATATTGCCACCAATCCGGGCGGCGACGCCGGCTGCATCCAGAATCGACATGAGCAGAGATGCCGTCGTCCCCTTGCCCTTTGTCCCCGTCACAGCGATGACCGGCGCCGGGCAGCATTGCAGAAACAGCTCGGTGCCACTGGACAGTCGAACCCCCGCCGCCACTGCGGCATTCAGTTCCGTCTGTCGCGCGGAAATCCCGGGGGACCGGAACAGGACATCAAAGTCGGTGAGGTCAGCCAGCGCCGCTTCGCCGAGACGCCACTGTGTCACCGATCCATCCCACGCAGGATCGGTCACACGACTTTCAGGTCTGCGATCACACACCGAAAAAGAACAGCCTCGTGACGCCAGCCAGGCGCCGAGGGCCTGATTCTCGACACCAAAGCCGAGCAAGGCGAGTCGTTGTCCTTTGAGATCCATTGAACCTAGTAGGATGCCACCCACTCACCGAGTGTGGCGGTGAGATGCTGGAAGACAGACCAGCGCACGACCTCGTAGCCATGCGAATTCTCTCGCGGATAGCCGATGGTGGCACAGCGCTCGGCACCACCCACCTGCAGCACACCGGTGGCATCGGATGCCGCCGCAGAGTACACGGCATATTGCAGCTCCGTGCCGGCACGTCCCGCCGCAGCGGCAAGCTCGCCGATCAGGCCCTGATCGAAGTGCACCTGAGAATCGCGCGACCAAGTTCCGGGGCGGCCGTCCAGCGTCAGGTCTGTGCCTCTGGGCATCGGTGTGGAATCGACGGCAACGAAGGTTTCCACCTCGTTGCGCCGCACCCAGCCTTTGGCCCCAAGCAGCCCCGACTCTTCCTGCACCAGGAAACACAGATTCAGGCGGCGCAGGGGTGTCACGCCAGCGTCGCGCAACCAGCACCACAGCTGCAACAGGGTCAGACTGCCGCCGCGATTGTCGAACAACCAGGCCGATACCAGCGGGTCATCGGCGGGACCGAACAGGTTGGGACCACGCCTGCCGGCGGCGGGCACGGCACAGGTGCCGACACGAACGCCGCTCTCTTGCAGCTGTGTCGGTGTCAGACCGGTGAGTAAGTGGCAGTCTCGCCAGGTGATGCCACGGCTACCACTGTTGAACTGCGCCACCGGATCCGTTGGGTCGTTTGTATGCCCCGAGCCAAAGCTGAGGTGGGCGGGGATATCCTGCCCGTCGCCGACGAGGACGACCGGGCCCTCACCGAGCTTGAACGGATAGAGCCCGCCGGAGCGCTGCACGCGCAGCTTGCCATCCGCCTCGATGGCCGTTACGACCATGGCGATCTCATCGATGTGGCTGGCGATGGCGACACCAGGCCCCGACTCGCGCCCGGGCAGCTCCACCCACAGGTTGCCCTGATTGTCCTTGCGGGGTTCAGCACCCAGCTGCTGCAACCGAGCCGTCAGGTGCGCCGCCATGCGTTCCTCCCGCCCCGAAGGGCAGGGGATCTGCAGCATTCTGCTGAGCTCGCCGAGGCCTGGAAGCTCCTCTTTGTCAGGCATTGCGTCTGCGTCCATCGCCATTGTCCAACTCCCAGTCTTAGTCGTTTGCCGCAGCCGAAGGTATGCTCCCGAAACTGCGCCGGCCATTGACGCTGCGTCACCTGCTCACCAATCTCTGGCCATGAGCCGCTCCCACAACCCTGTCTCGTGTGTCTCTGGAACGATCCTCCTGCTTGCTTTCAGCCTGCTCCCGGCGCGGGCAGAGAGGGTCACAGTTTTCGCGGCCGCAAGTCTCACCGGCGCTCTGCGCGAACTGTGGCCACGGGAGCGACACCCCGAGATGAGCCTGTCCTTTGGGGGTTCATCGATGCTGGCGCGCCAAATCGAAGCGGGCGCTCCCGCCGACCTCTACCTTTCCGCCAGCCTGGACTGGATGGACCACCTGCAGGCGCGGGGACATATCGACAGCACAACTCGAATCGACCTGCTCGGCAATCATCTCGTCGTCGTCGCTCCACGCGATGAAGGCTTCGCCCTGACACTGGCGCCGACCTTTGATATCGGCGGGGCTTTTGCAGGACGTCTCGCCTTGGGCGACCCCTCCCATGTACCGGCAGGGATCTACGCCATGCAGACACTGCAGGCATTGGGTTGGTGGCCGGCACTGGCTCACCGGCTGGCACCGGCAGGGGATGTGCGGGCCGTTCTGGCCTGGGTTGAGCGGGGTGAATGTGCTGCCGGTATCGTCTACACCTCCGACGCCACCACCAACCCACGGGTACAGATCGTGGCGACCATTCCAGACAGTCTACACATACCGATCCGGTATCCGGTGGCCCTTGTCGCCGGGCCTACGACGGCGGCCGCCAGGCGCCGGCTGGACACATTACGATCGCCGGCGGCGCAGGCGGTCTTTCACCGTCATGGCTTCACCGTGCTGACGGCTCAGTAGCCAGGTGGAAATCCTCAGTCCCGCGGAGTGGGAGGTTCTCGGTCTGTCGCTGCGCGTCGCCCTCGCCAGCGTGACGCTGACCCTGCCCGTCGCGGTCGGCGTTGGCTGGTTGCTGGCTCGATGCGACTTTCGGGGCAAGCTGCTCGTCGATGGCCTCTGTCACCTGCCCCTCGTATTGCCGCCGGTGGTTACCGGCTATCTACTACTGCTGGCTTTCGGCCGCCGAGGCTGGTTGGGCCCGGTGCTGGAGAGTCTCGGCATCCGACTTGCCTTCGATTGGAAAGGCGCCGTTTTGGCCTCCGCCGTCGTCGCATTTCCGCTATCCCTGCGTGCCGTCCGCCTCGCCATCGAGCACGTCGACCCGCGCCTGGAGGGGGTTGCCCGAACTCTGGGCGCAGGAGCATGGCGGGTCTTTTTCACCGTCACCCTGCCGTTGGCGGCACCGGGCTTGTGGGTCGGCGCCCTGCTCGCCTTCGCCCGCAGTCTCGGTGAGTTTGGTGCGACGATCACCTTCGTCGCCAACATCTCCGGTCAGACACGGACCATCCCCGCCGCGATCTATACCTATCTGAATCAGCCCGCCGGAGAGGCCGCCGCTCTGCGCCTGGTTTGGATCTCCATCGGCCTGTCACTGGCGGCCCTGGTGGGTAGTGAATGGGCGGCACGACGTAGCCGCAACAGACAGGCGACCCCGTGACGCTGACCCTACGGCTGCAGCGCCAATTGCCCGAATTCCGCCTCGATGTCGATGTCATCTGCCAGGAGCCGGTGACAGCGATCTACGGGCCGTCCGGGGCGGGCAAGACGACATTGTTGAATCTGGTGTCTGGCCTCGCGCGACCAGACACCGGTTATGTGGAACTGGATGGCGATGTTCTGTACTGCTCCTCACAGGGCACGGATCGACCACCGGAGGCGCGTCGACTCGGCTTCGTATTCCAAGACGATCTGCTGTTCCCGCACCTGTCGGTGGACGCCAATCTGCGCTTCGGATACGAGCGCGTGCAGCCCGCTGAGCGCCGCTTTGAACCTGGGCAGATTATCGACTTGCTCGAGATCGGTCCCCTGCTGGGACGGCCCTCGCAGCAACTGTCCGGCGGCGAGCGCCAACGCGTCGCCCTCGGTCGTGCCCTGTTGTCCTCACCACGTATGCTGCTGATGGACGAACCATTGGCCTCTCTCGACCAGGGGCTAAAGAGCCGGATCATCCCGTATCTGCGTCATGTGCGCTCGGATCTGGGCATCCCCATCCTCTACGTCAGCCACTCTGTCGCCGAGATCCTGGAACTGACAAGGCAGGTGCTCGTGCTGCAGCAGGGCCAGGTTCTCGCCCATGGTGACTTTTCCGTCGTCTCCCGAGATCCGCGCGTGCTGCCATTGTTGGACGAGTTCGGCTTCGAGAATGTCCTGCCTGTGGAGATCCTCAACTGCAAGGAGAGCGCCTGCACGGCTCGTTGTGGTGACCAGATGCTGCGCATCCCATTTTGCGACCGACCGGTGGGAACAAGGCTGTTCGTCGGCGTACGGGCGGATGATATCATTCTTGCGCGGCAGCCCCCCGAAGGGCTGAGTGTTCGCAACAGACTGCAAGGCATGATAACCGAGATCGCCGCAGTGGGCGCGACCCGCCTCGTCACCATCGATGTCGGCCACCCACTCGTGGTGAAGGTCACGCCGGAAGCGGTTGCCGATCTTGCACTGGCACCCGGTCTGGCGGCGTGGTGTCTGATAAAGACGCACTCCCTGCGACTGGGACCGGAGATCGACTGAGCGGCGCGGAGCTGGCGCATTGCCGGTATAGTCACAAACCGCTACCGTACGTGCATGGCACTGACAATTCTGCGCACTGTGCGCCCGAGTCCCACCTGGCAGGACAGCCTCATCGTCGTCAGCAAAACTCAGCGCCTCGTCTTCGACGTCGAGGAAACCTGGTCGCCGGACATGCGCGACCAGATCGCCTGGTGTGGCGCCGATGGCATTTATAGTCACCCCGCCGGCGAGGGTTACTTGCTCCCAGGCGCCAACGTCGGTGCCCTGATCGCCCGTATCGGCGATGGCCCCGTGTTCGCGGTGGGTAGTCGGCACGATATCATTGCAGATACGGCAGGCACCCTGATGCTGGCGATGAATGATCATCCGGATCACAACAATCAAGCCGGCAAGGTCGTCGCTCAGGTGATCCTCTTCGACGCGTGACGCCGCGCCGGACAGCCTCCACGCCTCCCACGGACGCGCAGTGGAATGAGCAGGTCTGTGCGCGACTGATGGCCTGTATCCCCGACCTCGTCCCAGGTTCGCCCGCGGTTCTCTCCATCACCCGGTGGGTGGAAGACGTGTGGCTCGTGGAGTTGGCGGAGGGTGGACGTATCATCGCCAAACAGCAGTTCTACGGCTTGCTGACCCGAGACGAACCACACGATCTACTACAGGTGGAATTCGACGCGCTGCGATACTTGCGACGATGCGGTGCGGCTGTGCCCATGCCCTTTGGCATCGATCCGGAGGCGCAGATCATTCTGCTGGAGTATGCCGGACGTGAGACCGTCGCCGACGTGCTCGTCACCCCCCTCGAGGCATCGACCCGGAGACAGCTGGCGGCACAGATTCTGCGGCAACTGACACGAATCGAGACCCACCTACAGGAAGCGCAGATAGACTGGTCGAGCCGGGTCATACCCGGTGCCTCGGCCAAAGAGCTGACCACGGGCTGGGCAGACGTTCCCCGCTTGGCGACCAAGGCTCTGCTCGGGTTGTGGCGCAGATCATGCGGCAGTGAGCCAGCGGAGGCCCTGGTGGCACAAGTGCTTCTTCTGTGCGAGCGGCTCGGCAGGCGCACACCGAAACTCGGTATCTCTGACTATCAACCGGCAAATATCGTCGTCGATGAACAGCGCCGACGAGTCACGTTCCTCGAACTGTCCAAGCTCGGTTGGGACTGGACCGAGCGTCGAGCCGTTCAGTATACTACGAGCGTCGATGGCAGCGGCATCAGCCTTCTCGACGCCGATGTGGTTGCCCAATCACCTCTCGACGGTGACGCCCTCGATGGCCACCACATCCTGTTCTTGCTCCTGCTTGCAGGGCGCATGCTGGCCACCGACAAGGGAGATATCACCGGCCTTGCCCGAGCCCTGGGTACACCTCTTAGTCGCGATCCGATCACGACGGAACTCCGCCGTGGTCTGCAACGACTCACCCTTGCTGAATAACAAGACTTGATGACGACGAAAGAATCGGACCTGTAGTGGTGGACACGGTCGATGTGCGGCGCAGGGTTCGCCAGATAGAGGCAACGGTCGCCGGCGTGCACCAGGAAACGCCCGATACGGCTTCGCTGTTTTTAGATATCGGGGATGAACCACACGACTACAAGGCGGGTCAGTTCATCACGATCGATCCGCACCAGTTTGCCTTTCTCGAGCAGACCATCGCCTATCTCGAACAGATCAAAGAAGGCAAGGAAAAACCACGGGCCTACTCGATGGGTTCGGCGCCGCATGAAGAACATGTGCTGATCACGATCAAGGAAGAGCGCTTCTGGCCCGGAGAGTCGAAATATCCTCCGGTGCTGTCGCCATCGCTGACGCGCAACTGTGCCCTCGGCACTCCCGTCGTCATCAAGGGGTTCACCGGGGCCTATACGTTACCGGAGGACATACAGTCAAAGGCAGACAACATTTTGCATGTCTGCGCCGGCTCCGGCATCGTGCCGAACTTCGCCCTCATAAAACACAGTTTGCACGTTGCGGATGGCCTGCGTCACGTATTGCTCTACAGCAGCAAGACGAAAGCTGATATCATCTATTACAATGAATTTGCCGATCTGGCACGGCGTCATCCTCAGCATCTCGAAATCGTCCATTGCCTGACTCGTGAGGACCCGGTTGATGTAGAACCGAGCAGTCGCCGCGGTCGGATCGACGCCGAGTTGATCTCAAAATACGTGCCGGATCCATCCAACTGCTTTGTCTACAGTTGTGGTCCCGGCATTCTGCCGTGGGAACGAAAAGAGGCCAGGCAGAATGGTGTCGAGCCGGAGCCGCGGTTTATCGAACACGTACTCGACCTGCTGCGCGACAGGGGTCTCGACAAGTCACAAATCAAACAGGAGAGCTGGGGTTGAAACTGATCGTCCAAATCCCCTGCCTCAACGAGGAGGAGACGCTGCCGGCGACACTGGCCGACATCCCACGTCAGGTCGAGGGACTTGACCGTGTCGAGATCCTCATCATCGACGACGGCTCCACGGATCGCACCGCCGAAGTTGCGCGGGAGTGCGGTGTCGACCACATCATCCGCTTTCCGCAAAATCGTGGCCTGGGGCACGCCTTCAAGGCGGGCTTCGACAACGCCCTGCGGCTCGGCGCCGACATCATCATCAATACCGATGGTGACAATCAGTACTTCGGCGGCGACATCCGTGAGCTGGTCAAACCGATCCTGGAAGGTCGCGCGGATCTTGTCATTGGCGATCGTCAGACCGGTGATATCGGCCACTTCGGCTGGCTCAAACGCACACTGCAGAAATTCGGCAGTCGCGTCATTTCCAGTCTCGGCGGGCTGGAGATTCCGGATGTCGCCTCCGGCTTTCGCGCCTACACGCGTGAGGCGGCGCTGAAGATTTCGATGTTCACCGACTTCGATCACACCGCTGAACATGTGGTACAGGCCGGGCAGGATGGTTGGGGTGTCGTCGTCGTGCCAATTCGCACCAATCCGAAAGCCCGGGAATCGCGGCTGTTTTCCAACGTCGGTGAGTTCGTTCTCAAATCGGGCTCGATCTCCCTGCGCACATACGCTCGTTACAAGGCACTGAAGATCTTCGCCACCTTCGGTGGGGTCACATTTCTATTGGGCGTTGCTCTGGGATTACGGTTTCTCTACTACCTCGCCTTTACCGAACAAGGTGAGCTGCACATCCAGTCCGTGATTCTGGCAGCTGTACTGCTATTGGCTGGTTTTCAGATGTTCCTTACCGGCATCGTCGCCGATCTGATCGCGACGAATCGCATGCTGATGGAAGACACCTTGACTCGCATCAAGAAGATCGAACTGGCTCAACCAGCAACGACTGAGCGCAACAACAACGGCGGCTGACAGTAGAGAGAGATTTGGCCCCCGGTGACGGGGTGCGTCAGTAGCAGAGACATCGCGTGCAGGTGATAGCCGATGTCCCCGGGACGGGCAGCTGACCGAACTGCCCCAGTGCGTGGTTTTCCTCCTACCCCATAAAGGGGTTCCCCCACCAGTGGATGTCCCGCCAGCGCCAGGTGAATGCGGATCTGGTGCGGCCGCCCCGTGGGGATCTCAACATCGACGAGACTGGCGTCGGTCTCATGGCGCCGCTCGATGACCCGCACCAAAGAACGTGATGATCGCCCACCCCTATCGACGGCTGCGTGGATGCTGCCCATCGTCGGATCCGGGATGGCGCCGATCTCTGCATCCACCTCGAATCGATCCGCCAGATCCGTCCCCTGAACAAGGGCGCGATAGACCTTGACCAGACTGCCATCGTGAAAGGCGGCGGCAACGCCTCTGCGCACTGGGGCATCGCTGGCGAACAGCACGAGCCCTGTCGTACCTCGTCCGAGTCGGTGGGCTGGCGCCCAATCGGGACCCCTTCGTTCGCGCACGACGTCGAGCAGCGTGTTCTGCAGATAACCGGCCGCCGGCAGCACCTGCAGCCCCGCTGGTTTGGCGACGGCGAGCAGGCCATCTGCTTCATGCAATAGCGCAAACCAGCGGGGTGCCGCCGGCTCAGTCCAGGGGGCACGGTGATAGATCAGACGATCGCCGGCGGCCAACACCGTGTCGGCTGCAATTGCCTCGTCGCCACGCCGCATCCGCCCCGCCTGCAATCGTTGTCGCCATTCTTGCTCAGAAGAGTGGGTGAAACGACGGGCGTAGAACTCGAGACCGGTCCAACCCGTGGCGGCACCGTCGACGATATCGCGATATTGCCAACCACTGTTGCGGCGCTGACGCCAGCCCGTTGACGAAGGGAAGCTCATGAGTTAGTATTTATTCATCATGATATAATAATTATTCAAGAGAGTTGTCATGACCGATCTTCCGACAATCTTCATCGACGGCCAGGAAGGTACCACCGGATTGCGCATCCGTGACCTGCTTGGCAACCGGCAGGATGTGAACATTCGCCTCATCGCCCCAGACAAGCGTAAGGATAGGTCGGCGCGTCGGGAGTTGCTCAATGAAGTCGACCTGGCGATTCTCTGCCTGCCGGATGACGCCGCCGCTGAAGCCCTCGAACTGATCGAACCAGGCAGTGGCACACGGGTCATCGATACGAGCACGGTTCGGCGGGTGGACGACGACTGGGTCTACGGTATTCCCGAGTTGTCACCCTCCCAACGACAGGCGATCCGCACGGCGGACCGAGTCGCCAATTGTGGCTGTTACCCGGTGGGATTTCTGCTCGCCGTACGGCCCTTGATCGAAGCAGGTCTATTGCGCGCCGACGCTCCACTCATCGTCAACGCCGTCTCCGGTTATTCGGGTGGCGGTCGCAAGATGATCGAGGCGTATCAGGGAATGCCACCAGGTCCCCAGGGGGATGCGGCTCAGGGCTTCTGTCTGTATGATCTGAACGGTGCCCACAAGCACGTGGCGGAGATGCAGAAATTCAGCGGCACTCTGCACCCGCCCTTGTTCGTACCGTCGGTGGATCACAGCTACTGCGGTATGTTGACGAGCACCCCGATTTCAGCTGCCTCCTGGACGTCTTCGGGAACGACTGCTCAGCAGGTGTTCGATATCTGGCAGGATCGTTACGCCAGTGAGCCCTTTGTGCGTCCTGTAGCCCCTGCCGATGCATCAGGATTCATGCGGGAGGGTCGTTTTCTCGACCTCGACGGCGCCAATCTGACGAACCGTCTCGACTTGTTCGTCTTTGGCGATCCAGGTATCGGTCTGGTACTGGTGGGCCGCCAGGACAACCTCGGCAAAGGCGCCTCCGGAAATGCGGTGCAGTGCCTCAACCTCATGCTCGGCTTCGATGAGGCCACCGGTTTGAAGAGCTGAGTCCACCCCTTGGACAGTCTCTTACCATTTGCCGACAGCCACTGCCATCTTGATCAGCTGGCGGAAGATGCCGTCGGCGAAGCCGCAGCCGCCGGTGTCTCTCCCATCGTCGCCGTCTCCCAGGATGTCGACTCCATGAGCGCCGTCCTTGCCCTGGCCGGGCGCTACCCCGGTCAGGTTCTTCCCGGGCTCGGTATCCACCCCTGCACTGTCACGGAACGCGGCTTCGACAGACTGGCGCCAGACTTGGCATTGCTGTCAGAACGAGCCGCCGACGTCGCCGTCATCGGTGAGACCGGCCTCGACTACAAATGGGCGACGTCAGAACAACAACAGGCCGAACAACTGCGCGTCCTCGAATTGCACTTTGCCACCGCCGCCCGTCATCACAAGCCCGTCAACCTGCATTCCCGTCGCTGCCTGCGACAGACATTGGAGCACGCCGTCGCCTTCCATCGTGATACCGGTCTGGCGGTGCAGATGCACTGGTTCACCGAGTCGAAAAAGTTGGCACGTATCTGCAACGACGAGGGGATCTATGTCTCTGTGGGACCGACCATTTTGGCCAACGAACAGGCAGCGACCGTCGCCTGTGAAGTCAATGACGATCTGCTGTTGCTGGAGAGTGACGCTCCTGTTGCGGTCGACGGCATCCCGGGGCACCCCCGGCGGGTGCGCGAAGTTGCGGAGAAACTAGCCGGCCTTCGGGGCGTCTCACTGGAGGGTCTCGCCGAGCAGTTGTTGGCCAACCTGCAACGATATCTGACAGGTGCCAGCACCGACGCCTGAGCGTTGACTCAACAGAGGTCTGGGGTTACCCTCTACTGTTCGGTTTTTTCCCGCATAACCTGTTGTGCGGCAAGCCGGTCGGTACTGCCGCCTTCCTCCACGGAGGGCGCTTTACTGTAGAGATTCCACGACGGCGATTGGGCGGTGTGTGGGCAGGGATTCGCATCGTCGTGATGCTTCGACCACCGATGGCGACGGAGTTGTAACCCAGTGAAACGAATTTGTGTGATGGGCTCCGGGTATGTCGGTCTCGTATCCGGTGCCTGCCTGGCCGACTTCGGTAACGCCGTCGTCTGCGTCGATATCGACGAACCACGGATCGCGAGACTGCGTGGCGGCGAGGTTCCGATCTACGAGCCCGGCCTCGGGGAGTTGATGGAACGCAATCGCGAGCGGGGGCGCCTGTCCTTCTCCTCCGATGTAGCCTTTGCCATCAAGTCCAGTGACATCGTTTTTATCTGCGTGGGCACACCCTCTCTGCCATCCGGTGAAGTCGACATGTCGTACGTACATGCCGCCGCCCGCTCCATCGGCCAATACATGGAGGACTACAAGATCGTCGTCAACAAGTCGACGGTCCCCGTCGGTACCGGTGATGAAGTTGGGGCTTTGATCGTCGAGGTCCGGCCGGATGCAGATATCGATGTCGTCTCCAATCCGGAGTTTCTGCGCGAGGGTTCGGCAATCGACGACTTCATGCACCCCAGTCGCGTCGTCATTGGCGCCTCGAGTCGACGTGCCCTCGAGGCCATCATCGACGTCTACCGTCCGCTCTATCAGAGTGACGTGCCCATGGTGCTTACCGACGTACAGAGCGCGGAGATGATCAAATACGCCTCCAATGCCATGCTGGCGACAAAGATTTCTTTCATCAACGAGATCGCCAACATCTGTGAAGCCTTCGGTGCCGACGTCACCGCCGTCGCTCGTGGCATGGGTCTGGATGAACGCATCGGTCCGCGCAATCTGTACGCTGGCGCCGGATATGGTGGCAGTTGCTTCCCGAAGGACGTGCAAGGTCTGGCGGCGACCGCCCGCCAGGCGGGTGTCGATGCGCCTTTGCTACAGACCATCGACCCGAGCAACGTGCGGCAGCGGCGACACATGATCGAGAAACTGCGTGACCTGATCGGTGATTTCGATCAGCAGAGCGTCTGTCTGCTGGGCCTGTCCTTCAAACCCGATACCGACGACCTACGTGAGGCGCCAGCGATGGAGATGGTCGATGTGCTGCTACGCGAGGGGGCAACTGTGCGCGCCTACGACCCCGTCGCCATGGACCAAGCAAGAGCACAGTTTCCGGATCTGGTCTGCTTCGACGATCCCTATTCTGCCGCTGCCGGCGCCGATGTCCTGGTATTGATGACGGAATGGAACGAGTTCCGCAACATGGACCTGCCCCGCATCCAGTCAGCTCTTGGATCACCGCGACTGCTCGATTGCCGCAATGTCTATGACCCACGCGAGATGGCCGAACTCGGCTTTGACTACGTCAGCGTCGGTCGCCCACGGCGAAGTCCCGGTGATACGGTGGAGACCGCCGCCGACTGGATCTTGCCCGGTCGTTTTCACGCCTGTAGGGTAACCCAGAGAGTCCGATGACGAAAAGCCTGCTGATCACCGGTGGTTGTGGTTTTATTGGCGCCAACTTCGTGCGCCATATTCTCGCCCGCTATGCCGATTACCGGGTGGTCAATCTCGACAAGCTGACCTACGCGGGGAACCCGGCCAACCTCGCCGACATCGCTGACGACGAACGCTATCGTTTCGTCCATGGCGACATCACGGACATCGATGTCGTCGACCCACTCGTGGCCGAGGCCGACTGGGTGGTAAATTTCGCCGCCGAGAGCCACGTGGATCGCAGCATCCTTGGTAGCGCTGACTTTCTGCACACCAATGTGAATGGTACCTACGTCCTGCTCGACGCGGCGCATCGCCACGGCGTAGAACGGTTTCATCAGATCAGCACCGACGAAGTTTATGGCAGCATCGCCGAGGGTGAATGGGACGAGGGCTTCCCTCTTGAGCCACGCAACCCATATTCGGCGACCAAGGCCAGTGCCGAGCTGCTGGTCAACGCCTTCCACCTGAGCCATTCCATACCGACCGTCGTCACCCGGGCATCGAACAATATCGGCCCCTACCAGTACCCCGAGAAACGGGTACCCCTCTACATCACAAATGCCATCGATGACAAACCATTGCCTGTCTACGGTGATGGCATGCAGGTTCGCGATCACCTCTATGTCGACGACCACTGCAGTGCCATCGACCTGGTCCTGCACGAAGGTGTCATCGGCGAGGTCTACAACGTCGGCAGTGACAACGATTGCACCGGAATCGACATTGCCCGCACCATCCTGGCCCAACTTGGCAAGTCAGAGTCACTGATTCAGTTCGTCGAAGATCGGGCAGGACACGACCAGCGCTACGCCCTTGATTCGAACAAACTGAGAGCCCTTGGCTGGACCCCTGCCGTCGGTGTCGAAGAAACCATGAAACGCACGATCCAATGGTATGTGGATCATGAGGACTGGTGGCGGGACATCCGCAACCGGGACGACTACAAGGCGTACTACCAGCGCCAGTACGGAGATCGACTGAAGTGAAATACAGGATCTGTTTTGCCGCATGCCTGGTCGCCCTGTCGGCGGCTACGGCGATCGCCCAGGATCTCGACGACCTGCTGGCGGAAAACGAGCGCATGGAAGCAGAGCTACGACGCATTCCCGGCACCGAAACTCCAGCAATGCTGGCGGATGGTATCGAGGGCCGACAGCTGCTGCCCGAAGGGGACGATGTGCAGCGACTGCGCATCTCCCAGGACCGGGAGATCGATCCCGAAGGCTACATCGTCGGCCCCGGGGACGTGATTCAGCTTTACATCTGGGGCGAATTCGACCAGGACATCCGCTTCGAGGTGAATCCAGAGGGTTTTGCTCTCGTACCGACGATCGGCTCCTTTGACGTCGCCGGACGGACGTTGGCCGACGTCAAGGCGGAGGTCATCGCCGCCGCCGAAGGGGAGAAGTACCCTGGCGTGGATATCACGCTGTCGTTGCAGAGCATGCGGCGTTTCGCGGCCTACATCACCGGTGCCGTGCCCAGGGGCCAGGGGGCGCACATCATAACCCCGGCGACGCGGATTTCAGATCTGCTGGAACGGGCGGGTGGTTTCCTCGGTGGCACCAACCAGCCCATTGCGCGGCGTTCGGTTCGTGTCACCCATGCCGACGGCACGGTGGATGAGGTCGATCTGGACATGTTCCTCGCTACCGGGGACATCCGGCACAACCCATACGTGCTCATGGGTGACCTCGTCCATATCAATTTCAGCAAGAATCGAGTTTATGCCTATGGCGCGGTGAACGAGGAAGGGGACAAGGAATTTCGCCCCGGTGACACCGTGAACGACCTGATACGCCTGTCTCGCGGTGTTTCCGGTAGTGCCCCCCTGGCCTTGGTAGAGATCTGGCGTTTCGTCGAAGGGACAGACTCGACCGTCGTCATACCGCTCATCGAACAGGAGACGGGCAGCCCAACACTGACGATCGAGGACATTGGTGATGTACGCCTGCAGCCGGAGGACATGTTGTTCATCCGCACCCGCTCCGACTGGCGTCAGACGCCGACGGTTTTTGGACACGGTGAACTCAGCTACACGGGTCGTTACCGCATCACTACGGGAAAAACGACGCTCTCGGAATTTGTCGCTCAGGCGGGCGGCTTTACCGAGAATGCCTCCCTTGCGGAAGCCCGCGTCATCCGCGCCAAATACCGAGCCATTCGCGACCCGGAATTGATCCGCCTGCAGTTGACGGTCTCAAGTGGTGGCTACGCCGAATTAACGCCGGAGGAACGCGCCTACCTCAAATCAAAGCAGCGCGAGGAACGCGGCCGTTTGACCATCGACTTCGAGCGCCTGTTTGATGAAGGGGACCTGACCCAGGACGTCCTCCTCGAAGGGGGAGATGTCGTCCACGTTCCGGGTAGGCGTCTCACGGTTAGCATGAGTGGCCAGCTGCAGAACCCGGGCCTCGTAAACTTCGAAGAAGGTCGGCGCGCCGGCTTCTACCTGGAGCAGGCGGGGGGATATGGCTTCAATGCCGACAAGTCTGGTGCACGTCTGATCCGAGCCCGCACGAGTCAGCGCGAGAAGTTTAATCGCAACCTGATCGTCTATGCTGGAGACGAAATCTGGATCCCTGAGAAAGAATACCGTGACTGGTGGGTATTCGTCCAGGAGACAATACGCTCCACTGCCGAAGCCCTTACCCTCATCCTCTTGGTCCGTGCGATATAGCCACATGAATCGAACCGACACCGATCGTACTCGTATTGACGTACTCGACCTGATCGCTGCCCTGATCGCGGGACGCCGCCTCATTATTGGTGGCACACTCGCCGTCTGTATCGCCGCTGCGGGGTTGAGCCTCGTCCTCGAGGAAGAGTACCAGGCCGTCGTGCAGTTGTTGCCGCCAAAAGAGCAAAAACAGGGCTTTGGTTTCGCCGACCTGCTCTCTGAGCTGCCAATCCCGTCCCTGCGCCTGGGCGAAAAGGGCACGCCAGCCGATATCTTCGTCGCCATTCTCCAGAGTCCAACTCTGCGCCAGCAAATGGTCTCGTACTTCTCCCTGATGGAGAAGTACGAGACAGACAGTTTGGAGGATGCCATCGACGCTCTGGCAAACCACACCGAAATCGGCAAGAGCGAGCAGGGCACGATCATGATCTCCGTGCTGGCCCGTGATCCGCAGTTGGCTGCGAACATGGCCAACCAATACGTGCTCTATCTCGATTCGACCAATATCCGCCTATCCCAGGAAACTGCGGGCGCCCGGTTCAAGTTTATCTCTCGACTCGAAGCACAGGAGGAGTCGAAACTGGAGACTGAACTGGGACGGCTGCAGAGCTTCCAGGAGGAACACAACGCCATTTCCATCGAAGATCAGGCGCGCGCCACAATTCGTGCCGCTTCGGAGATGCAGAGTGCCGCCATGGAGCTGGTCATCAAGCGTCGCAGCCTTCTGCTCTCCGGATTTTCAGCCATCCACCCGGATGTCTTGCGTCTGGAGAAGGAACTGCTGATGCGCCAGGAGGCACTGGTCTTCATCCGTGATGGTTCCGAAGCACAACTGTCCCCACATTCCGCCACGGGTCAGGCTTTGTTGGAGGGATTGTTTCTGGATGAGAATCTGTTTCTGCCCCTGCGCCGGATCCCGGAGGTGGCGCACAGTTATCAGAACATCGAGAAAGACGTACTCGTGCAAGCGGCCCTCATGAAGATGCTGCTCGAGCAGAAGGCGGAAGCACTCATCGAGAAGGACAACGCAACCTCCACGATTCAGGTCCTCGACGTGGCACGGGCACCGGAAAAGCCGGCACGACCCCGGCGCTTGCTGATGGTCTTTATCGCCGGCGTGCTGAGTCTGTTCAGCTCCATCGTCTATGTGCTGGGTTCGGTGTACGTCGGCGCTCTACGTGACCGCTGGCAGGCCGAATTCGCCGGCCGTAATTAGCGGGGTGGTTCCATGACCCAACTGACGGTCCGCGTCCTGCGTGGCACAACAAACGAGCTACCTGCATACGAAACTGCGGCGAGCGCCGGACTCGATCTGCGCGCTCACCTCGACACGGCGATCACCCTGGCTCCCGGGGCCCGGGCCCTGGTCCCGACCGGTCTGCGTCTCGAAATCCCCGCCGGGTATGAAGGCCAGGTTCGGCCACGCAGTGGCCTTGCCCTCAAGCAGGGCCTCACGGTGCTCAATGCCCCGGGCACGATCGACGCCGACTATCGCGGCGACGTAGGAGTCATTCTCGTCAACCTGTCAGATGAGGAGCAGAGCATCGAACATGGCGACCGCATCGCGCAACTGCTCTTCGCACCAGTAACACAGGCCCGGTGGGAAGAGGTGGGAGAGCTTGATGAATCCGACCGCGGTACCGGCGGTTTCGGCTCCACGGGGAAAAGCTGAGCAGCTAAAGCTGAACCGGCTGCGGCACCGGTTCCTGTGGTGGCTGATGTGGGTTGTCGGACTCTGGCTGAGTCTGGCAACGATGGCCGAAGCGGCCAATATCTCCGGTTACATCCACGATGCCAGTAACGGCGAGTCTCTACCCTTCGTCACCATTTATTTGAAGGGCGAGAGCCGCGGCAGTATCACCAACGAAGCCGGCTATTACGTAATTCCCGACGTGCCTGCCGGCACCCACGAGATGGTCGTATCGTACATCGGCTTCGCCACCTTCACACGTGATGTAGTTCTCATCGACACCGACGTCGTCATCGATGTCCGACTGTCGCTGCAAGCCATCGAGCTGCGGGCCACCGTGATCGAAGCAGATGCCACGGACGTCGTCGACTTCGACCCCAGCCCAAGCCGCATCTCCCTGCGTCCGGCGGAACTGAAGGCAGCGCCCGCCGCCATCGAAGCGGATCCGATTCGAACCATACAGACCCTGCCCGGTGTCGCCTCTCTGTCTGACTTTTCGGTAGGCCTCTACGTTCGTGGGGGCACACCGGACCAGAACCTGGTCCTGCTCGATGGCTCCGATGTCTACAACGCCTCCCACCTGTTCGGCCTGTTCAGCACCTTCCCCGCCGATGCGACAAAAAGCACGGAGTTGCTCAAGGGCGGTTATCCTGCCCGGCATGGGGGCCGCTTGTCGTCGGTGCTCAACGTCATCACCGACGAGGGCAACAAGGAGCGCCTGGAGGGTACTGGTGGTGCCAGCTTCCTCGCCTCCCGCCTGACCCTGCAGGGGCCGGTGGCTCGCGGCTCCTGGTTGGTGGCGGGCCGACGCACGCATCTGGACCCACTCATCGCCGCCGCCAGTGGCTCGAACGACCTGGGTTACTACTTCTATGATCTGCAGGGAAAGACACATCAGGTGCTGTCACATGATGACCAGCTGACGATCGCGGCGTATACCGGACTGGACGCGTTGAATTTGGGCGTCGATGACATCGACTTTGAGCTGGAGTGGGGCAACCGCACCATCAGCAGCAAGTGGACTCACGTATTCGCCAGCAATCTGTTCGGCAACTTCCTGTTTACCGGCAGCCGCTTCAAGGCGCAGACCTTGTTCAAGGCTGAGGACACAACTCTCGAGGAGACGAATCGGCTCACCGATCTGTCTCTCAAGGGCGACATCAACTGGCTCCCCACACCGGACCACAGTCTGGAACTTGGTTATCTCGTCAAGCGCATGTCCATGGAATATGACTTCGGCGAGAAGGAACAGAACTGGGTCAACATCGACACTGAAGGTTTCCATAACGCCCTCTATTTCCAGGACAACTGGTCGCTATCGCAACGTCTCAGAATTCAACCGGGTCTGCGCTTCAACCACTTCTCCAATGGTGGGTATACCGGTCTCTCACCCCGGCTGGCCATTCGTTATCAACTGGGGCTCAACACCTATCTGAAAGCCGCGTCCGGTGTCTACCACCAGTATATCTTCCGCCTGGCTCGTGAATTCCAGGGCATCTCGCTGTTGTCCAATGTCTGGGCCCTGGCCGATTCCACGGCTGATCCGAGTCGCTCCATACACTATGTGGCCGGTGTCGAGACCAAGCTGGCCCAGATGGACGTCGACGTCGAGGTGTACTACAAAGACTATGTCGGTTTGTACGAGTTGAACTATGACGAGCAGGAATCGATCGAGATTGGCGACATCCTCCGCCGCGGAGACGGCCAGGCCTACGGCTTTGACATACTGTTGCGCAAGCGGGCGGGACGGCAGACGGGCTGGATTGCCTTGAACACGGGACTCACGGAACGAACCATCGATGGACTCAATCTCGATGCCCAGGACCAACCGCAAACCTATCGCTCCAAGTTCGATCGACGGATTACGCTGCACATCATTCACTCCTGGCGTCTCGGCAAACGCTGGACGATCAATTCACGCTTCACTCGTGCCAGCGGCCAACCGTACACGCAGGTCTTTGGTTCCGGTGAAGTCGAACTACCCTCCGGTCTAAGCTGGGCCTTCCAGGAAAAGGGCGAGTTGAATGGCGTACGCCTACCACACTATCAGCGACTCGACACCTCGTTGGCCCGCAGATTCCTCTTCGTCAGCTGGGAGATGAAGGTATACCTGCAGGTCGTCAACATGAGAAACCACAAGAACGTGTTCAATTATTATTGGACCGATGGCAAGGCGCGGAAGCGAAAACCGGGTACTCGCAAGGCACTTTCCATGCTGCCCTTCCTGCCAAGTATCGGCATCGACTTCTCCTTCTGAGGCGGCTGTGAAGAGATCACGACACACGCTCGCCATTGCCGGCCATGTCTCAATCCTGCTTCTGCTCATCCTGCTGCACGGGGCCTGCAGCAAACCGAGTGAGGTGGAGGACCGGCCACAAACTCTGTATGTGGAAGCCTTTCTCTCTCCGGGGGTCGATGCCGAGATCCGCTTGCAGGAGACGATCCCCCCCGAACGGTATTACGAGGGGCTCACCATTCCCGTCTCCAACGCACACGTCACCCTCCGTGCCGATGATCACAGCGTAACTCTGTCGGAGCAAGGCAGTGAGGCAGGGACCTACAACGTGTCGCACAACATCATGCCCATCGAAGAGGGTCAGACCTACCACCTGACCGCGACCCATGGCGAGCGCCAACTTCGTGCCCACACCACCGTGCCTCTGCGAGCCAAGGTGACCCGCGTCGATGGCGACACCCTCGGTTACCTGCAGAGATATGCTGACGCATTTGGTGACCTGCTGCATCCGGGGCAGTTCTTCTGGGACCGCAGTCCCAGCGCCGCCGGTTATGTCATCATCGTCGAGGCGGAGTGGGTCTCCACCCTAGGCGCGGAAGCCGAACCACTGACGGCCGATCTCGACAGCGTCATCGCCAGACGCCAACGTCTCGATGGTTTGGTCAGCGAAGACTCCCTCGTCGTTCTCGATCGACGTATCGGCGAACTGGAAGCGTATTTTGCGCGCCACATCTCCCTCGAAGGCCCGGACGGGCGCACCGCGCAGTGGTTGCGAGACCGCGATCAACAGGACTGGGATCAGATCGCGGAAGAAGCCGATAGTCGCGGCGAGTTCTGGCGTCACCAACGGGACGAACTCTATTGGGGACGCGTCGTCGACTATTGGATTCCCGCCGATAGCTTGCGCTCCGATTTCTGGTGGTTTGGTGTGCGCTTTACCGGCGACTACCGTATCACCTTGCAGGCGGCAGACACCAACTACTTCGATTATTACACAACCGCTTTCAACGGCCAGTCCGGCGCCGATGGTGACAGCGGACCCATCTTTCACGTCGACGGTGGCCTCGGTGTCTTCGGCAGCTACAGTGCCGAAAGTTTCACCCTCTTCGCCCGTCGCCAGGACTAAAGATCGTAACAAGAAGTGAAGTCGGTGGATGGCGTCGTTCCTTAACCCCTGAAGAAGAGGATTGGACCAATGCGCGTCATGACCTGTAACGTGCGCACATCGCTGGCAAAAGACGGCGACGATCACTGGGCTCGGCGACGCGATTTCTGTCTCAACGTGATTCGTGCCCAGTCGGCGGATCTGCTCGGATTCCAGGAACTACAGCGTGATCAGTACGATGATCTGCGCCTGGGACTGCCCGAATACACGGCGTGGGGTATGGTGGACGAACCGCACACGACCAGCCCGGTAAACGCCATCCTATTTCGCACGGGTCGTTTCAGCCTGTTGTCGCAAGGCGGGTTCTGGTTGTCAGAGACTCCCCACGTCACTGGATCGAGCTCATGGGACAGCGCCTGCGTACGACTCGCCAACTGGGTACGCCTGCGTGATCGTGAGACAGGAGTCGATTTCCGCTACGTCAACACCCACCTCGATCATGTGGGTCAGACGGCACGCGAAGAACAGGCGCGACTCATCGTCGAGGATGCCGCCGCATACCCCGCCCGCTACCCGCAGTTGCTGACGGGTGACATGAACTGTGATGGTGCGAATGCCGCGTTGGAGCGGTTCCGCCAGGGCGGCTGGAAGGACACTCATGCCGCCCTGCACGGCGACACAAATCCTGACACATTTCACGGGTTCCGAGGTGCCGACGACGATGGTTCATCAGGAAAGATCGATTGGATATTCGCCCGCGGCCCCGTGACACCAACGGCATCGCAGATCATCCGCGAAGAGCAGAACGGCCACTACATGAGCGATCACGACTTCGTCTGGGCAGATGTGAAGTTGAACACCGCGGAATAACGA
>DPVW01000030.1:0-12623 GCA_003529325.1 Candidatus Latescibacterota bacterium
GTGATTGTTACCGATGCCACCGAGACCCACAATTCCGATCTTCAGTTTCGCCATCTTTTTTTAATTCTCCTTGGGTACTTTTGGTCAACTAAATGGGAGCGGGTGTTGCGATGCCCAGTTCGTCAGCCAGTGCCGCGATCTGATCCCAGGCGGTGGCATCCACATCCAATCCGTCCCGTTGTCGTTGCTGATACATCCGATGCGACTTCTCTCCGGGCAGCATGACCTCGTCGAAGCCCTCCATGGGCGGACACGACTTCAGCCAGTCGATGAACCGATCGACCTCGTCATGAAACTCAGGCAGGTCTCTGAAGGCGGCGATGTCGAATACCGTAAGAAATAGAGCATTCCCGGTCTCCGGAGAATCTTGTTGGCTGCAGCCACCCCCCGACAAGCCGCCGGCGAGAATATCGATGATCAGGGACAGTCCGAAGCCCTTGTGCCCAACCAGCGGAAATCCGAGTGGCAACATGGCTCCCGGTGGGGGTCCGTAGTAGTCGTCGACATTCGTTGTCGGCTGTCCTGCGGCATCGATGATACTGCCCTCAGGGGCCGGCATCTGCTTGTTCTTGTAGTCGCGCAGGGCACCCCCCGACGTCATACTCGTCGTCATGTCCAGCACGATGGGCCAGTCCCGCTTTGTCGGAATGCCGACGGCGAGGGGGTTGGTCGGCAGCCGACGCTCGCGACCACCGTAGGGTGCGACCGCCAGATCAGCACCGTGCCCATTGGCGCAGAGAATGGCGATCAGATTGCCCTGACGAGCGACGATGTCGACGAAGCGACCCAGACGAGCCACGTGATTGCAGTCTTTCACCGTCATCGCCACCAGCGCCCGTGTCTGCGCCCGCTCGATGGCCAACTCGATGGCGCGCGTCGCCGTCACAGGGCCGAAATTCCAACCACCACTTACCTGGATAACGCCATCTTTTTCCCGCAGAATCTCGAGGGGGGCCCCGGCCTTCACCTGACCTTCACGGACCATGTTCGTGTACTGAGGAAAGCGCAATACGGAATGTGTGTCGTGCCCCAGAAGGCCGGCCTCGACCATGTGGTCGGCTACCAGTTCGGCCTCGTCAGCGGGTACACCCACGTGGGTGAAGAGGCTGCTGCCCAGAAGCCTCAGGTCGGCGGCTTGGAATCGGGGCATCCTTATCGCTAGCCCTCAGCCCGGCCGCTGGGCATGATCACGAGCAGAGCATTGACCACCGACCGTTCCCCCGTCGGATCGGACGGGCGGTTGACGACCTGCTCGCGCACGACCATCGTCGTCTGCCCCCCACCGTCAAGATTGATCGCCTGGTGCGCACTGGTCCGCGACGTTGTGAACAGCTGCAACTGTGTCGACATCAGGTGCGCCAACTCCTCCAGTGACATGCCGACACTGTGGCCCGGTTGACGGCCGTCGACGGTGACAAGGAACAGTCGCTTTTCATCCCGCGAGAAACCGATGGCGGTGCGTGGATGGCGGTCGGTGGCAAAGCTGGCACTCAGACTCTCCTGCTCATGCTCAATGGAGGGCACACCATCGCGCACGATACGGGGCCCCCCACCGATGGCCTCGCGCAGCACCTCATCTGCAGGTGGCAGCATGGTGTACAGCTGCACCGTATCACCCGGCGAGATCGTGTGCGACTGGGCGAAATCGGCGCCACCGGCTACCAACCATTGGCGCGCACCCAGCTTCAGTGGCCAGACCTGCCGGCGCACCTGCATAACCCGCGCCGAAACCGTGTCGTTGATCACCGTACACACCGAATCCAGGCTCTGTAGGAAGAAGCCCACTGGCGCACGCACCGAATCGGCGGTGGCGTAGCGGTTGTAGTAGGTCAGTTCGTCGCTGGCCCGTGGCTTTCGGTTCAGATGCGATACAACCAGCACGTGTCCGGACTTGGTGATCAGACCGGCGCGCATGGCGAACACCCCTGCCAGGGGCCTACCCGTTTCGGTAATGGCGAAGGCGGAACGCGGCTGCGGCTCTTCCATCAACTCGCCGGCGTGAATCTGCAGCCCCGAGGAGCGGCTCGGCGTACCGAAAAAGAAGTCGCCGTTGATCGCTGCCAGCGCCCCGGCGGCCAGTTCACTCGTCTTCGATACACCGGACTCATCATTCCTGGCCCGCGCCGTCTGCAGACGTACCCCTGCCGCCCAGGCTTGCTCGAGATCTACCTCGACCACGTGAATCGCCCAGGGGCCCTCGATCAGATGCACGGCATGGTGCCATACACCCGGGGCGAGCTCTTCGGAATCGGCGGGAATGCTTGGCCCGCGGCAACCCAGAAGAACGGCCAATACGAGACCACCGGCCGCGGAGGCCTGTGCGCGGGGCAGCAGCAAGAGAGATGTCAGGTTGGGCGTCCGGTCACGAGTCGTGGGTGATCGTACGAAGGCAGAAAGTACCCCGCCCACACGATGCAAGTCAAGCGTTTGTAGGAAGTTGCGACCCTTTCATGCAGATCGGTCTCAATGCACGAGAAGCAGACGTTGGACGGACCGTTGCCCTGCAGCATCAAGAACGACGAAATAGACCCCGGAGTGGGCGACACGACCGTCCTCATCTCGTCCATTCCAGAGGATGCGATGCACACCGGCAGGCATGCTTTGAGAGCGCAGAACTCGGATGACCTGACCCAGAAGGTTATGCACGACAAGCTCGACGGACGCTGGAGCGGGCAGAGCGAGCAGGATGACGGTCTCCGCGTTGAACGGGTTTGGATACGGTTGCAGCAGCAATGGCCGGTTGGGAAGCAGCACGGCGGCGCGCTCACGAAAATGGTTGGTCGTGCAGGTGACGGCGACGCGCTCCTGGCCCCACCGCTCGGCGATGAATTTTTGCACCTCGTCACGCTCGTCCCAGCCGAAATCAAGGTCCGCATCCGGGGGCGAAGCACGGTCTTCATTGAGAAACCGCTGGAAGTAGAGATCGTAACGGATCGGGTCGAGGTCGCTGACACCGATGTTGTAGAATGTGATGCTGTTGGCGGCACTGCCGCGCAGGATGGTGCAGTCCGTTGGCCTGCGATACCCCGTCCCGAGACGCGTATTGGCCCAGTCGCGGATCTCTTTGACGATGAGGAAATACGAGGGGTAACCGAGCTTCTCGATTGTTGCCAGCTCCATCTGCTGGATGTTACGCGCTTTGGTGTAGTTGGGCCCGCCCCCGTAGTGGCGCTCCAGGCCTGCCCAGGCCAGTTGCGCCAGGTGACCCTCCGGTGTCTCTCCGCCGGGCACATCGATGCGTGGCATGATCCACTCCCCAAGCGCCAGCTCGATGGAGCCGCACTCCTCGGCGATGCGCTCGGCATTGGCCAGGGCCTGCGGGTGACTGGGGAACGCCGCCGCCATCTCATCGGTTGTGCGTAGCGTCGCCCCGGGTGCGGCGCACTCGCCCTCGCGCAGGCGGGACGTCGTCGAGTTGAGCCCGATTGCGGTCAGCACCTGATGCGTGGCCCAGTCACCGCGCTCGAGGAAATAGCTGTCGTTGGTCGCCACCAATGGGATCTGCAGGGCTGTTGCCACCGCCTCGACCTCGCGACTGCGACGACGCGTGGCGGTGCTGTTGTTGACGAGTTCGGCGAATAGATTTGGGCGATTCGGCGTCGACACCAGAGAACCCAGCAGTCCCGGTGACGACGTGATCAGCACGAGGTCGGGCCATTCACGCTGAAACAGACTCTCGAAGAGGAATGTGTCCGCCGACAGGTGCCGCTCGGTGATGATGTCACACAGATCCGCATATCCCTGGGCATTTCGGGCGAGCAGCACGAGACGCTCGCGCCGGTGCGATCCAGCGCCGTCCGCACGGGGCGCCAACTCGGCGGGATCGGTGCCAGTCGGCGGCGCCGGCACGACGGCCCCCTCGCCTGCACACCGGCGCATGCGTGCCGCCAACACCTCTCCCATTCGGGGTTCGGTCAGCTCTACTCCCAGAATGGGTCGAATGCCCTGCCGACGACATTCCTCATAATGAAGAATCAGACCGGACATGCGATCCGTGTCGGTCAGTGCCGCCGCCGGCATCCCCAGGTCCATCGCTCTCCCCACGAATTCAGGAACACTGGGGACGCCGGCGTGGAACGAAAATGATGAATGACTGTGCAGGTGGACGAAGCTCATGTTCTCATCCTCACATTGCCTGCACAAATGTATACTTCTCCGTTGCGACCGGGTCAACGGGTTTCTTCGTCGGAGACAAAAAAACCCGCACATCCGAGGATGTGCGGGCCGATTTCTGTACCGAATGAGGGTTGGTCGGTCGCTCAGGCGGCTTCTGTCAACTCGGACTTACGCTGACGCAGTCCGGTGGCGACGGTGATCACCTTGCCGTCCTCCGCCTTTAGCGCCTTGAGCTCATCAAACAGGTCAGCCAGAAGCTCCCGTTTGTCTGTGCGCAGGCGGGTGAAGGCACGCTTCTCGCGCTGTGCCAGTTGCGAATCATCAACCAGATCGGCGACCTGGCGGCGCATCTGTTCGGCTTGCATCTCGAGTTGAAAGGCATTCTGGCGCGCCTCGCCGAGGCGCTGACCCTCAGACAAGCGAGCACGGGAATGAAGTCCATGAGTCCTCCTCAAGCAGGCCATTGATAAAGTCGCTCTGCAGGCACCTGTCGAAAGGGCCGGCCGTAGCCCAGATGGGCATAGCCCGCAGGGCTCATCAACGGGCTGTTAGTTCCTCCGGGTTGCCCCTGAAGGCGGCAGCTGTCGACGGCTACCACCGGGCACTGTCGGTACTATCGGCAGATGGACGATTTTCCCTAGTGAGATAAAGCAGCCTAAAAAAAAGCCCGACGGGTTGCTCCCGGCGGGCCTCGAATCGATGTCTTGTGGGGCGCGCTACTGTCCGCCCAAGTCGAGGGCCAGTACCCAAGCCGGATTGTTACCCACCTCGTAGACCTCCAGTGGCTCCAGGTGCCCGGTCTCGTCGTCGATGCGATACGTCGCCAGTTTGCCTGAGCTCTGACCGGCGGCGATCAGATAGGCACCGTCGGGGTCGAGGGTGAAAGCCCGCGGTGTCGCCTCCGTCGGTGTATGGCCGATCGCCTCAAGGGCGCCCGTGGTGCCGTCCACCGCAAAGGCTGCAATCGAGTCGTGACCGCGGTTGGATGCATAGACATACTCGCCTGTCGGCGTGATGCGGATCTCGGCGGCGGTATTTTCGCCCTCGAATCCAGCGGGCAGAGTCGATAGGGTCTGCACTTCGGTGAGCGTGCCCTCTTCGGTGTCGATGCTGTAGGTGGTGACGCTGGAGCCCTGCTCGTTGACGAAGTGCACGACGTCCATGGAATCGTTGAAACAGAAATGCCGGGGCCCCACGCCTTCTGGGGGTGTCACCTTACCGGCGGCGTTGGAGGACAGGCGCCCGGTCTTTTCGTCGAACCGGAACTGGTGGATCAAGTTGGGACCGGCCGTGTGCGGCACGAAAGCGAATCGATTGGAGGGATCGGTCTGGATCGAATGTGCGCGCTCCGCCGTTTTGACCGACATCACCGCCGGTGTGCCGACCGAACCATCTCGGCGAATGGGGTGCACCGCCGCCATGCCGGCTCGATAGTATGAAGTAAATAGAAACCGACCTGTGCGATCCGTGGAGATATAGACGGGTTCCGCCTCCAGTGGCGCCGTCCCGAGGGGTGCCAGACGACCACTGGCCCTGTCGATGCGAAAAGCTGCTACCTGACGACCGTCGCGAAGGGCGGTGTAGAGAAAGCGCTGTTGCGGGTCGACGCACATGGCGGTGGGCCCGGAGCCAACCGCGACGACGGCGTGCGTGTCGAGAGCGCCGGTTTCCGGGTCCATCGAGAAGACATTTACCCGGTCCTCGGAGCTGACGGAAACGTATACGTAGTAGGGCATCGGTGCTCCTTATCTCAATTGAGGGGATAAAGATACGGGCTTGCCGGGATCTGCGCCGCCCCCCACGCGTCTGTCTGCCAGCACCCACCCACAACCCATAACAGATAAGTCGTCTGGCGTATGAAGTTTTCCCTCTGTGTTGTCACGCTGAGCGTCGTCACAGCTCTGGCGACGCCCATCTCCGCTCAGATCCTGCGCCTCGGTGTGGAAGGCCACCCCTGGGGCGAGGCCTTGGAGGCCCGCGTAGGTGATATCATCGGTGTGCAGATCATCGCCGATTTCCAGAGTCAGCGCGCCACTGGATTGGCGGCCTACCTCAGTCTCCCGGAGGATCTCTTTCAGGTTCAGGATCTCGGCCTGTCCGGTCAACAGGGCACCCAGCCCTTCCGTAAGGGGCCGTTGTTTGCTGGCGCCCATCTGCAGATCAACCGCCTGTTGCCGGAAAGCGACGATGTCGCCGCCGCAGTCCCGGGACAACAGCTCGATCTGGCGGCACTCTTCGGGCTGGACAGCGTCGGCGAGGCCGACGCCAAAGGGGTTGTGGCGACCTTCGAAGTCCTCGTGCTCGGCGCTGCGGACCGAGCGGTGCTGCGTATCGACGACAGCCCGATCCGCGAGACCAAGATGGTGCTCTCCGACGGCCGCTCGGAACGCCACTTTCAGAGGACGGAGGATCTCGAGATTTCGATCATCGACCCCATCGCCAGTCAGGTTGGTGCCTGGGGTTGGGGCCTGGTAAAGGGGCGGCACCCGTCCGGTTCGTAGATCGTTAACCGTCGCAGCGGGTCGCGTGCCTTGCTGTTTCGTATGCTTGCCGCATGCAGATCTTATGCGAAGGACATCCGCGGATTCTCGGTCTGTCGGCGGGCATGCGTTTTGTCAGCCACCCACCCCATGTCTGTGAAGAACCCGTCCTTGTGGGTGAGACCTTCATCGACGATTTTGGCTGCTCGATCTACGGGTCGGTGCTGCACGACGGCGGCCGATTTCGCATGTGGTATCAGGCGTGGCCACGCGACTACGATGGCAGCGACTCCCTCGCTGTCGCCTGCGTCGAGAGCGATGACGGACTGACCTGGCGGCGGCCATCACATGGGCTGATGGAACGGGACGGCAGTCGTGACAACGCGCTCACCAATCTTCCATTTCACGCACCGAGTGTCCTGCTCGATCCGGATGCCGATGCAGACCGACGCTACCGCGCTTTCGGCTACACCCACCCGGAGCGCGCCATCGGCTACCACATCCCCACCTCTGAACCTGGGTATTACACCGCTCACTCCCCCGACGGCCTGCACTGGACGGTCGAACCCGGTCCACTCTGGCCGCAGGCGGATGTCATCACCGCCGCCTGGGATCCGTGGCAAGGCCCGGGGGGCGCTGCCCGTATCGCTCTCAAGCACAACGGTCTGTCAGCTGGTCAGTTCCGCCGCCGATTCTTTACCGCACAGTGGCGTGACGGCACCTCCACGTCGCCGGTTTCGGCCTTCGTTGCCGACGAACTGGATGATATGGCCGCCCGTGCCCGTGGCTGCGTCAGCGCTGACTACTATGGGCTGAGCTGGATCTTTTCCCCGGGACCGACGGTGGCGGTGACGTGGATGTTCCGCCACCAGGGGCCGCTGGGGCACTCCGCCAGGCAGATGTGGCAATACGGCAATCAGGGGGCCGTCGATTTCGAGCTTCGGTATCAGCTGGAGCGAGGTGGTCGTTGGCTCGCTTTGCCCGGACGTCCCGATTGGGTCGCCGCCGCCGACATGCCAGAGTGGGCGCGGGGTGGCCTCTATGGCGCTTCACACGCGCTGGATGTCGGTGACAGGACCCGTCTCTACTTCACCGGTACACGCGAACGCCACGGCTGGTCGGGTGCGGATGTTGACACCAAAGAGAAGCGCCAGAAACTGGCACAGGATGGCGGCTTCGCGCGCATCGGCCTGATGAGCTGGCCTCGTCACAGGTTACTCGGGGCACGCGCCGATTTGTTGGAGTATATCGATCTGCTGGCTGAGCCACTCACACACGACAAAGCGGCGGGCCTGGTGCTGAATTGCTCCACCAACGGTGGCGGGCGAGTTCGTGTCGCACTGCTGGACGGAGACCGTAACGCCCTCGACGGGTATACCTTCGAAGACTGTGACGGGCTATCGGGTGACCATCTGGCGGCACCCGTGCGCTGGCGTGGCTCCGCCGATCTGCCCGGCATCGACATGGCCCGCCAACTGATCGCCCGTGTCGAAATCGAATCCGGCGCCCTCTGGGCATTCTCCTTTGACCGCTGACGCGACGCTTTTGCTCGCCGGAGAACGAAAAACGGCCCGCTACCTTGGCAGGCAGCGGAGCCGTGGTGATCGAAGTTCTTGTCTGAGCGGGAGCCTGACTCAGCGTTTCTTGCGTCGGCGGGGCGGTCGGTACGTCCTCTTGCCCTGCGTGAATTCGCTCAGACTAATCTGATGCCCTAGCAATTCCTGACTATCCAGGTTGGTGATGGCCTCTTTTGCGGCGGACTTGCTTGGCATGTCTACGAGGCCGCGTCCACGGGTCCTCTGGATCTCCACGGCGGAAACCTTGCCAAATATCTCGAACAGGTCGCGCAGATCATCTTCGGTTGCTTCGGATGCCAAATTGTCGATAGCCAGTCTCATCGATCTCCTTATGTTACGCGCTGTGCGCGGGTTCTTAGCTGCCGTCCACTTCGTGACGGCGTGCTGCTTAGATGACGCCTACGTTCTCAGCGGCGGGGCCCTTCTGGCCCTGGACGAGGTCGAACTCGACGCGCTGACCTTCTGACAGCGAGCGAAATCCCTCGGCCTTGATGGCGCTGTGATGAACAAAAACGTCGCCGGACTCACCCTGAATGAATCCAAAACCTTTGGCGTCGTTAAACCACTTGACCACGCCTGTCTGGCGCTCGGACATGATATGCCTCCTTCCCAACGGTCGGGGCGTTGATGGTGCAATGCGCTCGACCGACTGGGTAGGAATTGCTACTTCAGTACAGATCACAACGCTGCATCCTGTTAGCGTCGGACCAGGCACGGCTCCGACTTTTGGTCGGTGGAGAATATAAGTGGCACTAGGCAACTTTCAAGGGATATTTCCAAGCCTGGGCGCCCTGGCGTCAACCCTTCCCTCTGGCCGTTCAGAAGCGATCGTGCCCGACGGTGACCAGCGCTTCGGCAACCTGCCCGAAGGGTTGATCTTCAACGGTGAGTTCCAGAGCGATGGGCTGACGACGACAGGTTGTCCCCAAAGCGGGTGTCAGGGTCAGTGTGATATCCTGCTGCTGGCGGGGACCAAGCTCCACCGTGACGACCTCCGCAGACCAGCCATCGGGCACGACGAGTCGAGCCGTTGCCATCGCCGTCCTTGGCAGTGGGTTGAGAATCCAGCCCTGCATCTGCGTCTGCTCACCAGCAACCACCAGATGCACTCGATATGGCTTCAACTTGCCGCCCTGTGATTCGGCCCCGAAGTGCACGTCCTGGTCGCCGACAATCATCAGTTTTCGGTGTAGATCGTCGAAGGCTTCGGCGCCACGACGGATCTCCGAATACCATTCTGGCGCAGGCTGGAACGGGGGTGTGTGGCCCGTGAGCACCCACTGGGGTTGAATGGCCTCGAGTTCATCGACAACGGCATGGTAACAGCCCATGTCGAGACCATTCTTGTAAACATGGTTTGTCGTCATATGCGCCCCGGGCCTCCAGGCGCCGGTGTCATAGAAGATCTGGTCGCCTGTGTGGACGACACGCTGACCGTCGATTTCGAAGCTGATCAGGGTGGCGAAGCGCGTGTGCCCCGACATCGGTGTCAGCCTGAACTCGATGCCTTCCCAGTCGAAGGTCTCGTGTGTCGGCAACCGACGATCCACCCGGATCGGCTCGTGCCAGAGACAGGGACGATCGAAACGCCACGGTCGCTCGAGTAGGTCGGCAAACAAGTCCGCCGCCCACACCTGCGTTCCGAATAGCCGTCGGAGCAGATTGATGCCATTGACGTGATCATCGTGAAAATGCGACACCAGCACCGTGTCGATGCCATCCGCCCCGGTATGCTTGTGTAGCCCTGTCATGCTGTGCAGCAGCGGCCGACGATTCGACGGATGGCTCTTACCAGGCGCAACGCTGACGCTGTTCGCATAGCCGTAATCGATGCTCAACACCTTGCCGCTGTCGGCGACGAGAAAGTGTGTTTCGGCGCCACTGTATCTGGCCCGATAGAGATGCGGCAGGATCTGCTCGACGTCGTCGACTTCGGGATCGACGATCGAACCGAAACCGGGTTGCATGCGTGTGATCTCGAGGATATTCTGCCGCAGGGCGCCAACGGCTGCCGCCGGGTCCTGAATCGGTGACCCGAGACTTGGTAGCATGAGATCGGCGCCCTGGGCGAGTACCCGGGTGGCACTGTGAAACAGATTTCACGCTCCCTGCAGGTCGTTGTAGTTGTACTGCAGCGGCGCCAGGCGCCCCGTGCGACCATGGCCGCAGATCACCTCACCGACGAAAGCCAGTCGTCGACCGCCATGATCGACGACGTAGCTGCAGGCGCCATTGGTGACACCCGGCGTAGGCACCACCGTCCACGTCAGACCGGCGATCTGCCGTGATTCGTAATCCATCGCCCACTCGTCCACCGGAATCGCTCGCACAGGCGAAAACCGGTCCCAACGATTGTCGTACGAATTCCAGATCTGGCGCTCACGGAAGTGCTGCTCAGGATCGAGGAAATATTCCTGGTCCCAATACGGGGCGATGATCAGTGCCCCTCGTGCCGCCAGGCGCAAGGCGCCATCGCTGTGGTCGCGGAAGTGGTGGGTCAGCAGCACGGTCACCTCACCATCGGCGACCTCTTCCAAGCCTTCGGCAGCTTCGCCGGTACCGGCATTGACGATGACCGTGCCCGACGGCCCACGTAGCGCATAGACGAGGCAGCTGTCCTGCATCATGAACAGCCCGTCGGCAAGTTGTTGCCACATGTGCTTCATCCCTGGTCTCCTTGCACGGGTGGTCGCGTGTCAATCGACTTGCGGAAGTCGCTTATACAATGGAATTTTGAGGACTGACGTGAACTGTGACGCTGACGACCATCTGTACTGCCGGTCAACGCCGATACCGCCGTCGCCGATAGACTATGGCAAGCGCCGTGATGCCCAACGATTGTTCCGGGACCTACCGAAGGCCCAGAGACAGATCGCCAGCGTCGATTTCGCGGCTGCCGAGCTGGCTTGAAGAATCGAAGGTTTCCAGGACTCACCCCCACGACATCGGACACGATCGCCCCATGACTTGCCGAATCATCAGCGTTGTTGCCGTCCTGTTTCTCGGCTGCGCACAGCCCGTGCCACCCGCCGACATTGCTGCCACCATCGGCACCCAGCAGATCACCGTGGCCGAAGTTGATGCCCAGGTGCAGGTAGCGGAACCGCAGATCTGGCAGGGTCTGTTCGACGCCCGCCAGCGAGCCCTGGTGTATCTGGTGGACGAGCAGCTGTTGATGGCGGCAGCCAAGCTTGATGGAATCGAGGTTGATTCGCTCGTCGCACGCGAGATTACCTCCCACGTGTCCGTTGTCAGCGACGAGGAGATTGAGACATTTTACGCGCAGAATCAGCAGCGCATGGGCAAGCAGACGCTGGAGTCGATGCAGGACCGCATCCGCGGTTTTTTGATGGCCGGGCAGGAGCGCGTGGCGCAACAGAAATATCTGATCGGTCTGCGCAAAGAGGCGGGTGTGACGATCCTGCTCGAACCCCCTCGGGCGCTGATCGAGGTCGCCACCGACGAACCAGCAAAAGGACCGGAAGACGCCCCGATATTGCTCGTCGAATACTCTGACTATGAGTGCCCATACTGCTCGCGGGCACAGCCCTCCGTAGAGCAGGTCCTGCAGACCTATGGCGACAAGGTGCGCCTCGTGTATCGCGATTTCCCACTGAGCATACACGACAACGCCCACCTCGCCGCCCAGGCCGGGCTCTGCGCAAACGAGCAGGGCCGCTTCTGGGAGTACCACGATGTGCTCTACGCCAATGCCCGCGCCTTGCGGCCGGCGGATCTACAGCGCTACGCCACCGATCTCGACCTCGATCCCGCCCCCTTCGCTGAATGCCTCGATTCGGGCCGCTACGTCGAGACCGTCGATGCCGATCTCCAGTCCGGCCAGCAGCACGGCGTGACCGGCACACCCGCCTTCTTCATCAATGGCCGCATTCTCTCAGGCGCCCAGCCCTTCGCCGCCTTCAAGAAGATCATCGACGAGGAGTTGGCACGCGCCGGCGATACCGAGCTGTAGCCAGCACGAGCGTCCTGTTTTTGTTCGACAGTCTGCCATCGCCTCCGTAAAACTGGTTGCGATCATAGCAATTTTACGGTAAAATCGCTATGTATGTTTACAAGATTACTCAAACAACCCTCTTCCTCCATTTTGCTCTTCGGACCGAGAGGTACGGGAAAGTCGACATGGATTGGTGAACACTTTCCTGCTCAGACGACGTATGATCTGCTCAACACATCGGAATCCTTGCGCCTGACGCGAGACCCTGGGCTGCTGTTCAATGAGGTCGAGTCGCAACCAGCGGGGAGCTGGGTTGTGATCGATGAAGTGCAGAAGGTCCCCGCTCTGCTCGACGAGGTGCACCGCCTCATCGAAATGCGGGGACTGAGGTTTATTCTGTCAGGGTCGAGTGCTCGCAAGCTACGCCGGGGCGGCACGAACCTGCTCGCCGGGCGGGCCCTGGTAAACGACCTGTACCCCCTGGTTGCAGCGGAG
>DPVW01000030.1:12895-17146 GCA_003529325.1 Candidatus Latescibacterota bacterium
TACCCCCTGGTTGCAGCGGAGATGGATTTCCAACGCCCGAGCGATGAATCGCTACGCTACGGCTCTTTGCCCTTGGCCGTGACGGGTACCGACCCTGAGGCCTATCTGCGAACCTATGCCGAGACGTATCTCGACCAGGAGATCCGTGCGGAAGCCCTGACCCGAAATGTCGGTGCCATCGCCCGTGATGCTGCCGTCAGCCGGCAGACCGTACAGACTTACTTCGAAATTCTCGTTGACACCCTGGTGGGATTCTGGGTCCGTCCGTGGAAACTGAAGCAGGCGACCAAGCAGGTTGGCAGCCCCAAGTTCTATCTCTTCGACTGCGGCGTGGCGCGCGCCTTGTCGCAACGACTGCCATATCCACCCACGGATGAGGAAAGTGGCGCCCTCCTCGAGACCCTGGTGTTCAACGAAACGCGTGCCTACCTGGCCTACCACGGCTTGCACTACAAGCTGCACTACTGGCGAACCTATGACGGCGCCGAAGTCGATCTGCTCTGCGAGACCAGAAACGGCTACGTCGCTGTGGAGGTGAAGGCAATGCGCCGGTGGGAACGCCGTCATCTGCGTGGACTTGCCCGCCTGCGTGAGTCCCTTGGTGACGACCTCAGTTGCTACGGCGTCTACCGTGGCGAACGTTCGATGAGTTGGGGTGATGTGCGTGTGCTGCCTGTCGACGACTATCTCCAAGCACTCTGGAATGGCGACATCCTGACGTAACCGCGAGTTGGCGGGCCAACCCCGGCCCGCTGGTATTGTCGGTCGCGCTTCAACGAATCACTCAGCTGCCCCGCGCCACTCTTCGCCATCGTTGGTGATGTCGATAACGTTGCCATCCGGATCGAGCACTTTGAAGGACCGCGGCGGCCGCACCGCTGGATCGATCGGTTTGCGCTCCTTCACATCGTCCTTGGAGAACTCCGCCCCCCAATCGTGCAGCCGCTGCCAAACCCCATCCAGATCATCCACGACCACCCCAAAATGAATGAACTCCTGCCCCTCCTCAGCCCGCTCTCGGTGGTCGTCGTCATGTTGGATCAAAGTGATATTCAACGTCCCATCCGTCAGATCCAACCCCAGCCCACCCGGACGATAGTCGACAAACTCCCAACCGATCACCGCCTCATAGAAACGCCGGGACTTCTCCATGTCCCGGGTCCGCAAAGCTAGATGCCGCAACAACGCCATAGCTCAATCTCCTAATAAGATGCACCACCAAACTCTCAGCCTACTCCTGTCCTTCCCAAGACTCGACGAAGTCGAGGCCCGGTCCCTTCGGTTGGCTTGGGGTCGGTCGAGGGCGTAGGGGGCATTACGCCGGCCGCGATCCTCGTTCGACTCAGAATCCCTCCGAGACCCTGACGCAGTCAGGGCTCGGCAAGGGCACCCACTTCGGTCACCAAACCAACACAATCGTCACTCCGGCGTACAGCCCCCGGAGCCCTCGACCGGCCCCAAGTCCCACACAAAGGCTAGACCCCAACCACCACAGCATCACAAGGACACTTCCACTCACAGATCCCGCAGCCGACACACCCACCCAACACCTGCACCGTCCCACTCTCGTCGATCCGCATCGCCGCTTCATCATATGGACACAGTTCAACACAGATACGGCAGTCCTCCCCATGAGATCGAAGACAGGCCTTATCGTCAACCACGGCCAACCCCATGCGGATCTGCTCCCGCGCCACCAATTGCAACGCTCCACTTGGGCACACGTGCATACACTCCAACCCATCACACACCAGACATGGCTGCTGGCGGGCGTCGATGAAGGGGGTGCCATTCAACTCTTCCGATTCTCCCTTCAGATGTTGGATCGCCCGGGCGGGGCAGGCATCGACACAGTTGCCACAGCGATAGCAGGTGTCGAGAAACTGCGCCTCCGCAATTGCCCCAGGAGGGCGGAGACGTGTGCGTGGTCGTTCGGGGCTGGTGCTCGGCAGCCGATCGCCCAGCGCATCTGCCGCCTGGCCCAGCGTCTTGTCGACGAACTGGCGGAAAAAATCACGGCGGCTATTACCCATCAGCCTCGCCCTGTAACTGTTGGACCTGTTTCGTGAGTTGCTCCAGGCGTCGACGCACAACGGCAAGAACTCGGCGCTCGCAGATATTCGAACGACTCCCCACAGGTGCGACATATGCGGTTGCCCGTGCTGGCCAATCGATTCCTCTCTCCCATGCGCAGGACATTGTCGCCCACCAGCCTCTCGATTTCATCACGTGCCAACTTCGAACCAGCGGGCCAGCACCTGTTGGGCTGGCTTCGTCTGCGGTGTGTAGTCGTCATCGCCAGTGAGATTTTCGTCGGCGCCAATGTCGGCGTCCCACTCCCAAAGAAACAGACCGGCAAACCAATCCTGACCCCAGAAGGTGCGGAACAACGCCTCGTAGGCATCCGCCTGTTCCTGCATATCTACGGCGGCGCGCACCGTGAAGTTCCAGGGCTGCACGGCAGCACCAGCGATACTGCGATAGCCTATTTCGGTAAACAGGATGGGGCGGTTCCACCGGGCACACAGAGATTCGATCGTCGCCAGATGCGTCCGCCAGCCACGCTCCAATTCGGCGACACTCGCATCCTGCCGATCCGTCAGCGGGAAGTACGCGTGAACACCCAGATAATCGAGGCGGTCCCAGAATTGCACCGCCGTCAGTTCTCTATCCCAGTTGGCCCCGTAGGTGAGGGGACCATCATAAACCAGCCGTACCGCTCGATCAACTCGCGCCAGAAGTCTGGGCGATCGCTGACGGCACGATGCAACTCGACACCGACACTGAACATGTCCACGTCATTGCGCTGCGCAAGTTCGGCATAGTGCAGGATGAAGAGACAATAATCTGCCTCCCAGTCCTGCCACTCGGTCTCGGTATCGAAGCTGATGGTGCCCCGCCATTCCCCTGGAACCTCTTCGAGGAGCCAGATATGAGGCTTTAGCAGTGTGCGAATGCCGCGCGCTCGGGCACGGGAGGTGATCTCGGAGAGCCCGACGTCGGTCTCCCCCCAGCGTCCGCTGGTGGGACGCAATTGTATTTCGGCTATGTCGAACCGTGGCTGCCGACCGAAGGGGATCAGCGCGATCCAGGAGACGCCATTGGCGACGAGCGCATCAAGGGCGCTGTCATCGAGCCGACGGGAAACATCGAAGTTGACGTCCCGCAATGGGAGTGGCGGAGGGAAAGGGTGCGGGTCCGTGGGCGACGGGGTTGCTGCCATCGTCGAATGCGACGCCCATGGCGGCGGATTGCTCCGGCTGCCTGGATGAAATCTTCCACCATCTCGACTTTGTAGCCGTAGCGGTAATTGAGTAGCAGGGTCAGGAACTTGGCGAGAGTACGTTGCGCCTTTCCCTCCTGCGCCACGACAAGGGCGAACTGCCTGTCGGGATCTTTTGGTTCTTCAGCCATAGACAGTGCGATCTCGGGATTTTCTCACTTCACCGAAAGGGCTATCTGCCCCGGACCTCTCCCCACGGGTGGGCGGCTTGCCTATACTACCGCATCTCTGGTCCCTTCTACTCCCTAATGTGTCCGGATTCCTGTCGGTGAACCACATTCTTTTTGTCGGCCTTGGCGGTTTTGCCGGTGCCATCTGCCGCTTTCTGCTCAGTGGCGCCGTGCAGCGCCTGGTGCCCGCCGCCGTCGTGCCCTGGGGGACACTGGTGGTCAACATCCTCGGCTGCGCCCTCATCGGCGCCCTCGCCGCCATCGGCGAGTCGCGGGCCATTTTCAGTGATTCCGTCCGCCTCTTCCTGCTCACCGGCCTCCTTGGTGGCTTCACGACGTTCTCCGCCTTCGCTCTCGAGACCATGAGTCTCGTCCGCAACGACCACGGTCTGCAAGCTCTGGCGCACGTGGGCCTGCACATGGTACTGTGCTTGGCGGCCGTCGCGGTCGGCGATGCCCTGACGAGGATGCTGGCGCGGTGAAGGATATCGCGACGATCGACGACATCGCCGGTGCCCTTGTGGGCCGCGTCGCCCGAAGTGCGGCACCAGGTCCCCAGGGCCATGCCGCCGTCGCCATCATTCTGCACGCAGCAATGACCGCCGAGCCGCGGGTACTCATCATCGAACGGGCGCCATACGACGGTGATCCGTGGTCGAGTGACCTGGCCTTCCCCGGTGGCCGTCTCGAACCTGACGACGCCGACGCTCGCGCCGCCGCGGAGCGGGAAACCCTCGAGGAGGTGGGCCTCGACCTGTCCGCAGCGCGGTTGCTAGGACGCCTGGATGACCGTGCCGC
>DPVW01000030.1:17533-27552 GCA_003529325.1 Candidatus Latescibacterota bacterium
GCTCTCCGATGAAGTCTCCGACGCCTTCTGGGTGCCCGTCGCCCACCTCGTCGATGCCAACCGCCAGTGCGAGCATCACCAGCGCGGGCAGGCGGAGGTCCACCGCTACCCGGCCGTCGATCTGTTCGGCCCGGAGAAACCTCTGCTCTGGGGGGTCACCTACTTCTTTCTCTGTGAGTTGCTGGGTGAAGTGGGGCACGAATTGCCCCTGTCATCACCGGCCTGACTCTACCCTCTCAACCGACCCGAGATCCAGACCATGTCCGAACCCATCTCCCTTGGTGGTCGACGCGAGCTGTTCATCGACAACTTTCTCCTGGAACGCCTCGATGGCACGCGGCAGCATCTGCATGCACCGGAGCGTCGAGGTTATGTTCTCCAGGTCCAACCACCACACGAGAATGCCTGTACCGCCTGCTATAATCTGATCGATGACCGGGACGGCGGGCTGCTGCTCTACTATCGCGGTTTCTACCCCATCGGCAGCGACTACGCCGACCATCACCAGGAGCAGACCTGCAACGTTGCGCTCAGCTCCGATGGTGTGCACTTCGACCGTCCTCGTCTGCAGCGGTTCCCTCAGGACCCGGAGGGCAAACCTGGGATTGCGCCAAATACGATCTGGCACGGCTACGAAGCGCATAATTTCTGCGTCTTTCTCGACGGCAATCCTGAGGCTGACCCGGCGGCGCGCTTCAAGGCGGTGGGAGGGGGTGCGAAGAATCGGCTATTCGGCTTTCGCTCAGCCGACGGCATCCACTGGGAACGTCTGCAACAGGACCCTCTCGATGTGGAGGGCGCCTTCGATTCGGTCAATGTGCCCTTGTGGGATCCCGCCGCCGGCTGCTACAGACTGTTCAGCCGCTATTTCGATGTCGTCGACGACACGCGTGTACGGGCGATCCAGAGTTGTACCTCCGAGGATTTCATCCACTGGACAAAACCGGTTCCCCACGTCTACGACGAGGGTGTCCCGCAGGAGCAGTTTTATACCAACGCCACAGTCCCCTGCCCGGGGGCCGAGCATCTGTTGTTGTCCTTCCCCATGCGCTTTCTCCCGGACCGCACCCTCGACACGGAGGGCATGGATTATCCCGGCGACGGCCTCTCCGATGCGGTCTTTATGAGCAGTCGCGACGGCGTGCACTGGGACCGCACTTTCCGCCATGCCTGGCTGCGTCCGGGTCGCGACCAGCGCAACTGGACGCACCGCAACCAGACGCCGGCGGTGGGCATCATCGACACCGGTGAAGGCGAATGGTCGATGTACATCTCCGAGCACTATGGCTGGAGTGACAACCGCCTGCGGCGGGTTACGGTTCGTCCCTGGGGTTTTGCCTCGCTTTTCGCCGAGGTCCGCGGCGAGGCGCTGACCAGACCTTTCACCTTCGCCGGCAGTCGGTTGTTGCTCAACTATGCGACCTCGGCGGCGGGTTCCGTGCAGGTCGAATTGCAGGAGGCGGAGGGCACGCCGATTCCCGGTTTCACCCTCGACACATCGCAGCCCCTGTTCGGCGACCAGATCGAGCATGCCGCCCGCTGGCGGGATGGTTCGGATCTATCGAGTCTGCAGGGCCGAGCGATACGACTACGATTTCTGCTGCAGGATGCCGACCTGTTCTCCCTGCGTTTTGCCTGAAACCCACAGGACATGAGCCAGGACTTCCGCCCGTTGGGCAACGCCCGCCTGCGACGCGCCCGTTTCATAGGCCGCCCAAATCGTTTTCTGATACTTGGCCGTCTGCGTTCCGGTGAACTGATCGAGGCCTTCCTACCGAACCCGGGGCGCATGGACGAGATGCTCTTTCCGGACACGGAGCTGACAGTCGTGCGGGCCACGCCGAGCGCCACGCGCCGCACCGAATGGACCTGCGTCGGCCTCGAGCGTGAGGGTGAACCGATTCTGCTCGACACACACCGCACCAACGCCGTCGCCAGGCACCTGATCGAAACTCGACGCATCCCGTCACTGAAGGGCTGGCGTATCGCCGGCGCCGAGGTCACCGTCGGCCACAGTCGCTTCGATTTTCTCCTGGAACGGGGTCGCCAGCGGCTGTGGCTCGAGGTGAAATCGTGCACCCTCTTCGGCAATGGCAGCGCCATGTTCCCCGACGCCGTCACCGAGCGCGGTCGGCGTCACTTGGAGGAATTGGCCCACCTCCGGCAGTCGGGAGCGGCCCGCCCCGTCGTGCTCTTCGTCGTGCATTCTCTGCGCCCACGATGGTTCCTGCCCGACTACCACACCGACCTGGCCTTCAGCCACACATTTCTCGACGTCCGCCCCGATGTGCGGGTGCTGCCCGTGGCTGTCGGCTGGACCCGCCAACTGTCACTGCGACAGGAGACCCGCCTGTTGCCCATTCCCTGGGCCCACCTGCGACGAGAAGCCAAGGATCGGGGTGCTTATGTGTTGCTGCTACGTCTGCCGGAAGCACGCCAACTGAAGATCGGTCGACTCGGTGAATTCCACCTGGCCGCCGGCTGGTATCTCTACATCGGTTCAGCCATGGGCGGCCTCGATGCCCGTTTGCGGCGCCACGTGCGACGCCGCAAACGTCTGCACTGGCATATCGACTACCTGCACCAGGCTGCCGTCGAGGTCGTACCCCTGCCGATCCGCTCCTCCAAACGGCAGGAGTGTGAACTTGCTGCCGATGTGGCCGGCCTCTATGGGCTGGCCGTCTGCCGCTTCGGAGCCTCCGACTGTACGTGCCCTGGGCATCTCTTCCATAGCGGCGCCAGTTCGCCACTGGACGACCCGGCATTCCATTCATTGTTGCATCGATATCGCATGCCGATCCCAGTGTAGACGCTGATCGAGCCGCCGAGTATACTGGTGCGACCGTGAATCACGACCCTGCCACAGATGGACTGGCTCGTGTCCAGTCCGAGAGCCATATCCCCGTCGGCACCTGGCGCCAATGGTGCGATCGGCTCAACATGGAGCCCGCTCTATGTCGGCAGTATGACGCTGTTGGCCGGGGTCGTCGTCGATCTGACGCTGCCAAAAATGATCGAGATTCTCAGCGCCGGGAAAGGAACGCTCGAAGATCTGACCCGTCTCGGACACCACAGCATGGGCGATGACCCCCGAGGCCCCGACGTGGGGGAGGCCCTGGACGCCGGCCTGGAACTTCTCAGAGCGGAGGTGCTCGAGTCATCGACCGAGGACGACGCCCCTGGACCCTCGGATCCGGAGGAACTGGAGGCCGGACACCGAGGCGCAGCAGGGGCCGGAGGCACAGCAGGACCCCGAGGAGCAACAGGATTCCACCGAGGAGGATCCCCCCGCAGCACCACCAACGCCGCAACAGGCCTATATAAAGATTCTCCGCGGCGCCCTGACAGTCGTCTACGCCGATGACAGCTTGCCCGATCCGAACGCTGAGTAAAGTTTGACAACCATCACACAGTTGAGGGAGCTATCTTGATCGACCTGTCCGGAAAGGTGGCCCTCATCACGGGGGCGTCGCGTGGCATTGGCCGTGGCTGCGCCGAGCAGATGGCGCAGTGCGGGGCGGATGTGGCCATCAACTACCGTTCCCATCCTGACGAAGCCGACGAAGTGGCCGACGTGGTGCGCTCCCTGGGTGGGCGGGCAGCCACCTTCGGTGCCGACGTCTCCGACCGCACTGCCGTCGACGCCATGGTGGCCGGCGCCGCACAACAACTGGGCCGCGTCGATATCGTCGTCGCCAACGCCTACTACTCCAAGCGTCAACCTTTTCTCGAACTCGATGTCGAGGGCGTACGCCGGACACTCGACGTAACACTCATGGGTGCCTTCCACGTCGCCCAGGCAGGTGCCCGACAGATGGTGCAGCAAGGGGGAGGGGGCAGCATCCTGTTCATCAGTTCCGTGCTCTCCTTCATGCCATTTGCCACCTCCATGCCATACAACGCCGCCAAAGCGGGCATGAACCACATGGCCAATACGATTGCCGCCGAAATGGCCGAACACCGCGTTCGGGTCAACGTCATCCAGCCAGGCTGGACGGACACACCCGGCGAACGTCAATTCACGACGGAAGAGCAGATGCGCGAGGGCGCCAAAAATCTGCCGTGGAAACGGCTGGGCACAGCCGAAGACCTCGGCAAGGCGGCGGCCTTTCTGGCTTCTGATGACGCCGACTACATCACAGGCGCCACCTTGAAGGTAGATGGTGGCATGACGCTGCAATGACGACGACCACTGACCGACCCCATATCATTTTTATCATCACCGATCAACAACGCTTCGACACGATCAACGCGCTCGGCGCCGGTCACGTCGACACGCCGAACATCGATCGCCTGGTGCGTGAGGGTGTCACCTTCACGGGGTGTCATGTCACCGCCGCCTCCTGCGCCCCGTCCAGGGCCAGCCTGTTCACCGGCTACTATCCGCATACCACGGGCATCCTGAAAAATGCCGACGCCTGGAACCACTCCTGGATCGAGCAACTGCGCGACAGCGGCTATCGCACGATCAACGTCGGCAAGATGCACTCCTACCCTTATCACACCCCCCTCGGCTTCGAGGAACGTTACGTCGTCGAAAACAAGGATCGCTACCTCGAAGAACGCTACTACTTCGACGAGTGGGACAAGGCCTTGCGGGCTCGCGGGATCGTCAAACAGCAGCGCGAATTCTATCGCCAGCGGCCCGACTATGACGAGTCTCTCGGCGCCTTTACCTGGGACCTGCCCGCCGACACCCATCCCGACAACTTCGTCGGTGACATGGCGACGCACTGGATCCGGACGAAACCACGCGACGAGGAACGGCCCCTCTTTCTCCAGATCGGTTTCCCGGGGCCCCATCCGCCCTACGACCCGACACCGGAGATGGCGCACAAATACATGCAGCGTGAGTTGCCATTGCAGCCGGTGACGGCCGACGAACTGGCCGCGCAACCGGCGCCATACAAAGCCATGCGCCAGCACAACACCGAAGTCGACCACGATAGCGTCGTACACATGCTGGAACCGACACAGGCCCAGCGCCACCGTCAGCGCGCCTACTACCTGGCCAATGTGGAAATGATCGACACGAAGGTCGGAGAAATCATGCAGGCCCTGCAGGAGAAGGGGTATCTCGACAATGCCGTCGTCCTCTTCACTTCCGACCACGGCGATTGCCTCACCGACCACGGCCACAGCCAGAAGTGGACGATGTACGACACGATCACGCGCATGCCGATGATCGCCTGGTCACCGGAGAGATTTGCCGGAGACCGGCGCATCGATGGTCTGTGTCAGCAGATGGACATCGGCCCGGCCCTGCTGGAACTGGCCGGTCTGGAACCGGCGGCGACGATGGAAGCCCGCTCCCTGTTGCCGGCGTTACGGGGAGATGACTGGCAACCCCGCGAGTATGTCTTTGCCGAACATGGCCGCGACGGCATCTTGCAAGAGACCGAATTCATGACCATGGTGCGCAGTTCCGACTGGAAGCTGGTGCACTTCGTGGACTCTGCGGAAGGCCAATTGTTCGATCTGAGAAGCGATCCGGAAGAGATCTTCAATCTGTGGGATGATGCCGAGCACGAGCTGCAGAAGCGTGAACTGCTGGACGTGCTGCGCGACTGGCGCATCGCCAGCGATGTGCACACGGCAGGCTGGGGTGCCGCCTGGCGGTGACAAGGTCACTTACCAAACTCGAAGCGTCCATGAAGCTTGGTGAGAAGATAGGGATCATCCAACAGTTTCTCGAAAGTCACCAGTTTGCTGACAATGGTATCGCCTACTCCATGTTGCGGGACTGTGGGGATGAGTTCCGTCCATGGCAACCTGAAGATCTGGAAGGAAAGTCCCTGCGCCAGTTCAAATTCAAAGGCGGTAGAGAGCAGGATAGGATTGTCAGCGGGGCTGATTGGCTCAACAATGAGAACAGCACATACTTCAGCGGTTCTTGCCTATTTGCTCAAGTGCGCTGCTATGAGGCCACAAGAAATCCCTCCGCTTTGGAGGAGTGCAAGCGCGCCCTTCGGAGCTTGAAGGGGATTTCTGCACTCCCCCCAGAAAGATCATTCGGCTGGCTCTGCAAACCATTTGGGATGATGGTGACTACCGAATCCAGTCCTGATCAGAACCTCGCAGCGGTGAGTGGTATGCGGGCCTATCTGCCCCATGCTGACGATGCCGACAGAGATTGGATCATCTCCATGATCTGCGCCATTGCTGGGTACTGGCATAGAATCGATTACCAACTTGACTTCGGCCACATCTTCTGGGATATGCGCAAGAGTCCGGGCCACATGAGAATAATGCAGGTCATCAATCAGGTTGCTTTTGAACTTGAGGGCGATTCCCACTACAGCGAAGTTGCCGCAGGGCTGGCAGCAGAATATGGTGAGATATCTTCGGGTGAGAGCAGCCAGTTTGACCTGATGCAGAGGCTCAACCCTGCCATCTTCTCAAATTGGACCACAACCAGCGAAGCTGCATCGGCGGGGTTGCTCTTTGTCCTCCACTGTGGCCGGCTTCTGATTGATCTCGCTCCGGAGAATCGCAAAACTCTACTTGCAGCAATGGAGAGAGCGCTTCTTCATGGACTCATCGGCTTCGATGAGAGCACTCATATGCACCGCTACTACCAACAAGTGAGAAAAGACGCCGATGGGCTGCATTGGCGGCCCCTTCCCGAAGATTTCGATGAACCGATCCGTACTGGTGTCCCCTTTTTCGAGGCATCACGAGATCTGTTCTATCTCGATCCCACTTCTCGATTCCCCGCGGCATACTCCATTTATCTGACATGTGGCGGCGATCCGAACAGCCACTATGAAGGAATTTGGAAGACGATCATGGGGGAGTTGGACTTTTCCCGTTTGCACTGGTTCATCGCGGGCAATGAGATTGACCTGAGCCGAGACTACCTCTTTTCAGGGATCACATCAGAATTGTCCAACTATCTTGTGGCCTACTGGTTAGGAAAATCCCAAGGCCTTTGCTAGCGGGTAGAGTGCTGCCTGACATTGGTGGCGGCCCGCCCAGCTACCCCTCCAGGCCGCGGAACCACTCGATGAACAACGGAAAAATCTCCTCCGGTTCTTCCAACTCACCGTGCCAACGCTTTTCGTGCTCGAACATGACGTAGCCATCATAACCACGCTCCTTCAACAAATGCAGCGCTCGTCCGATGGGTAGTTCACCGGTACCCGGCGGCACGTAACGCCAGCCATCCGCCATGGCGTGCTCATGCGAGGCGTCGTTGATCGCATCTTTCACGTGCAGGTAGTAGACGCGGTCCCCCAGTGCTGCCAGGCTGTCTGCGGGATCTTCGGCACCGACGCGCGAGGTGTGCCCCATATCCCATAACGCGCCAAACTCTGGCGTCGTCACCCGCTGCAGCAGCAGTTTGCAGTCCGCCGACTGGATCCAATTGTCGTGTGTTTCGAAGACCCACTTGAATTGCCCCGCCCCGTCGAGGTCGAGGACCTGCAGCATCATCTGCTGGCCGATATCGGCCAGTGCCGGTTTGTCATGCCGTTCTGCATCGCCACCACCGAAGACGCGAATCGTCTCCGTGCCCAACTCAGCGGCTACGGGGATGGTCCGCTTGGCCTCCTCCAGATTGGCCTCCACCAGGCGCTCATCGCAGACCTTCAGACTCGAACTGATACCGCACACGTGCAGCCCGGCATCGGAAAATTTGCTCTTCGTCGTGGCCATGTCGCTGGTAAAGGCCGCCAGTTGAGTGATGTCGATGTCATCGCGCAGACCACGGAAATCGACGCCATCGAAGCCCATGCCACTGCCCTGCGTGATAATCGTATCGAGATCCCAGGCGGGACATCCAAGTGTGGTGAAACTGGTCTTCATGAGCTCTCTTTGGAAAAGTCTGCGTCCAATGGATAGATCGGCCTTGGCAGGTGCTGCCAGGGCAGTTCCTCCAGATGTGATGTCGTGCCCCCCGGTGTGTCCACGCGGATGACCTCGGAAATCCACTGCTGGTAGTATTGCCAGTTGCTCGCCGTCTTCAACACCACCATGTGGGCATCTGCGATATCGATACCGAACTGTTCGTATACGGCAGGGTGGTTGCCACCAATACCGCGCTTCTCGTTGACGAGCAACCGGATCGCCCCGATTTCCAGCAATACGGCACGTCCTGGATCGAATGACTCAAAGCCCAGCAATTGCACATCGAAGCGACCACCACCGATGGCGGCGACCTTCGCCGTCACCTGCAACGGCCTGCCGAAAATCGGGTCCTGCCGGCCTCCTACCATTGTCGTCAACGTGCCGCCCACACCCACGGCGATGGCGGCCTCCACCGTCTCTGCATCCTCCATCGGCACCAGCGTCATGGCGGGGACCTGCTGCCTGATCAGCTCCGCCAGGATCGTTGTGCTGTCCCCCGTCGCCCCACCCCAGACGCTGTCCCCCGTATCGGACAACACCACAAGCCCGCCTTCGGCTGCCACCCCCTGGCGCACCGCCGCTTCCGGGGTGATGCTGTCCAGCCGGCAGAACGACTCGCGCATCGACCAGGCCTTGTCAGCCAATTCGTCGGCCAGAGATTCCGCCATAGACTGATCGCCGTCGGTGACCACCGCCACCGCCCAACCGCCTTCCGGCACATCGAGCCAGGGCTGCATGGGAAGTGTTGATGCCGACAGCACCCCGGGGCCCGCTTCCATGTCCCGTGCCAGGTCGAACCACGCCTTCATCGAACCGCCACTGGTGAGAAACTGCTCCTGATGGGTGATCAACGGAATCTTGCGCCACGCTGTTGTTGGTTTTGTGCCATCGCGCAGAATTCCGAGCAGCAGTTGCCCTGCGAGCACCCCCGTCTCGAACTGATCGTGGGGCTGGGTTCGATGAGCCACTAGCGCATCGATCCCGTCCACCATGCCCTGCGTCAGATTGGCGTGGTGATCGAGGGAGGCAACAAGTGGCACGTCGTCGCCGATGACGGCGCGTACAATGTCCAGTAGATAGGTCTCGCTATCATGTGCCTGTTCGGCGACGGCGGCGCCATGTAAGGCGAAATAGACCGCGTCGACTGGCAATGCCTGCTCGAGACCGGTGCGGATCTTGTCGGCAAAGAAGTCCAGTGTCTCTGCCGTGAGTGCCCCACTCGCTCCCGCCCACCCGTGAATGATCGGCAGCGGCGTCCAGTCGAGGCCGGCATCCATGGTCTGCAGGAAACCGCCGATGGAACCGACCTCACGGCACTTGTGCAGAATCTCGTCCCCTTCGAACAGCCCATACAACTCGAAGGTTTCCAGCGTTGTCGGTACCGGGCTGAAACTGCTCGTCTCCTGTCCGTACGAAGCAATGGCAATTCTCATGGCCTTACGCTTTCACCCCTTGTCTCAAGCGCCACGTTCTGTCGTCGTAGATGACGGCGTCGTGGATCTGGGAGCGATGTGCGCCCCCGGTGATGTAGAGTTGACCATCGAGTACGGCAGCGGCACCCCAGGACTGCTCCGTCGGCAGTTTGGCGCCGGCGCGCCAGACTCTGGTCTTCGGATGGTAACAGCGCGTGTTGCCATAGTGGAAGCCACCCATCATCCACACCTCCCCCTGATAGGCGGTGACCAATGGCGCTTGACCGATCTCCCCGGGCTGTGGCACCTCCTCGTCCCAACGCCCCGTCGCCGTGTCGAAGGCGAAGAAGCCATCGATACTGGCAACATAGAGCCAACCGTCGAGGGCGCAGCAACCGCCCTGCCGCGTGGGCTGCGGCAGATCCGGTTCAAAACGCCACGCTGTTTCTCCGGCGCCAATACTCTCTACGGAGATCAGCTTCGTGCTGGGGTCGCAGGCACCACCCACCGCCCAGATCCGACCACCACTCGTCATCACAAATGGATCGGTGCGCACCTGATTGAGGTGGGTCCCGGTGTCCAGGTGTCGGTTGCGGGATCATAGATGTTGACCACATCCAGCGTCGTCGGCTCCCCGCCGCGGTCGCCGAGTTCCCCCTCACCACCGACGATCCAGATACGACCATCCAGTTCGGCGATACCATTATAGCGACGGGGAAAGGACAGGGTGCTGATACGGCTAGGAATTACAAGGGCCCA
>DPVW01000030.1:27660-27837 GCA_003529325.1 Candidatus Latescibacterota bacterium
TGGATCGGTGCGCACCTGATTGAGCGTCGGCCCCGGCGTCCACGTGTCCGTCGCTGGATCGTAGATATCGACTACGTCCAGCGTCGTCGGTTCGCCCCCTCGCTCGCCGAGTTCGCCCTCGCCACCGACGATCCAGATCCGACCGTCCAGTTCGGCAATGCCATTGTAACGACGTGG
>DPVW01000030.1:28164-28400 GCA_003529325.1 Candidatus Latescibacterota bacterium
AATGACAGCGTGCTGATGACTTCCCAACAACCGCGGGTCGGATCAAAGGCGAACAGATCATCGAAGATTCGCTGCCGCGTCGGAAAACCCCAGTAACGCGTCAGCCCCCCTGCGGTGTACAACCGCCCCTGCCATGGAACGGAGAAGATGTCGTGATTGCCGCCACCTGGAAGGCGCCCCGGTTGCGCCTCCCAGTCGACGTGCCAGCTACCCTCGAGGGGTGGCTGACGATAGAG
>DPVW01000379.1:0-2824 GCA_003529325.1 Candidatus Latescibacterota bacterium
CTAAATGACCCGCATCCTCAGCGTCATGATGCTCGCCATCATCGTCATGGTGCTCATGGCATGGCTCACCTATATCGAAAGCGCCGTTCTCGTTGCAGTCCTCGTAATCTCCACAACCTCCTTCCGGACCTGGAGGATTATTCGGATATGTTAAATTTGGATCGCAGGTCTGAGCATCCACTGATAATGCATTGAAAACGACACAAAGAGCGCTCAGGCTCATTGTGAGAAACAAGCGCTTCCAGTTCATCTGATTTCCCTCCAGTTGGGTGCGTAGACGGTCCGCTCTCAACGAACGTTCTGTCTTACGAATGTTGAATACCGAGGCCTAATCTCTGAGCTGCAAAAAACCATGGTGCGGCCCTCATGTTGAGAAATAACCCGAAGAATCATAAGAAAAATAATCATGAATGGATCTTGTTCCTGTGATTAAGATCACCGGATGCATCAGGCCAGAAATTTCGCCCTGGCAGTCAGACAACCTATCGCTCCTTACAATCGTGCAGGTCTAAGCCCATTGCCACTGCATTGCAGTCATGGCGTCGTAGGACCCACCAATGCCGATCCATCCACCACCACCCCAAAGGCCAACTCGCAAGCTCCACTCGCCCTGCTACCCATTATCGCCGGGAACGATCATACTCCTTGTCCTGCTGGGGTGCAGCCACGACGCCAAGCGGGAGAACCCGCTAAGCTGTTGCTGCTGAAGTAGATCTCCGGTTTCAGGGCTGTGTGGGGTGCAGTCGGAGGAGAACGAGCAGCCAGGTACGGTGCCAGTAGGCGCTGTTCACATAGGGATTCTCCTCCGTCGGCCAGTTCGTCCAGTACGTCTCGTTGTGCGGTATGCGATGATACCACTGCACCAGCGGGATCGACGGCAACTCCCGGTACCAGATATCCATCGCCTGGCCAAAGAGCTGGACCAGTTCCTGATCATCGGGAGCCGTTGTCGCCATGCGATCGACGATCTCGTCGAACTCGGGGTTAGCCCAGCGCCAGATGTACTCGGCCGACGTCCCGGTGGGCTGCACGAAGCGGCTGTGGTAGAGCCGCATCGTGAAGTAAGGATCACGCACGGAGGCGGCGTGGCCCATGATGAAGCTCCGCGCCGTCCCCAGCGTCATGCGAGTGTAATAGTCCGTCGTCGAGCGAAAGTTGGACTCGAAACCCGCCCGTCGCAGCTGCTCCACGAGAACGGGCGTAAAATCTGTGAACAGCGTGGGGTACACATCGATCGTGATCTTCAGACGCTCGCCCTCAAGGGCCCAGAACCCCTCTGCATCCTTGCGATACCCCTTGCTCGTCAGAATCTCGGCGGTGCGGCCCGGGTCGAACCTGTCGACCGGATAACGTTCTAAGACATCCTGGATCTGGTCGAGATACCGCATCAACGGTGGAAACTCAGGATACGGATGCAGTGTGTAGCTGCCTGCCCCCTGCCAACCCACATCGATGATCTGGGACCGGTCGATGGCGTGGTTGACGGCCCAGCGGATGTCCGGATCATCAAACGGCGGCTCGAGATTGTTGAACCCCAGCGAAAGCGGCCACCAGTCCAGGTACCCGTACGGCACGTCCCGCCCGGTCCAGGTGGAGATGTTCGGATTCTGATCGAGTACGCTCTTGATGTTGACCGGTCTCAGGTCCGTACTCGAGTCGATCTCGTTGGTGATAAACTGCTGCACCCACTTAGCCTCGTTGCCAAAAGGCAGGTAGATCAGTCGCTCGACCTTCGGCAGGGACTGGAACCCGGACTCCACCGCCCACCAGTCGGGACGCAGGTCCCAGATACGCTGCTCCGGAGACGTTGCTGCCAGTCGATACGGACCGCTGACGACGGGCCAGCCTTTCCCAGGATCGAGATTCTTGAATGTCTTGGGGTCTTCGCTCTCCCAGATGTGCTTTGGCACGATGCGGATCCCATTGCCAAAACAGTCGGTGAAGTACGAAAACAAGAACCGCGGATTCGGCGCCGTCAGGACAATACGGGCCGTCAGAGGATCGATGACCTCTGCCGTCTCCACCCAGGTGTCCAGATCTGTCGACATCAACAGCTCCGGCGCGCTGGCCCTCAGCATGTTGATCGTGAACACGAGGTCGGCGACGGTCCATGGCATGCCATCACTCCACTTTACCCCGTCTCGGATGCGGATCGTCAGCTCCGTATAATCCTCGTTGTACTGATGGCTCTGCGCGATCCAGGGGATCAGGTTGTCTTCTTCGCCGTAGGCGTTGTAGTAGTAGAGCGGCTCGTACAAGAAGTTGGATCCCGTCGACGACACCCCGGGGATGTAGGGATTGAAGGCGTCATAGTCCTGCATCTGGGGCAAGCCCATGATCAGGGTCCGGTTACGCGGAACGGAGTGCAGCTGCCCCTCCTCGCCTTGTGGTTCACTGCCACATGCAGTCAGGAGAGCAGCCATCAGAAGCAGGGGTACGGTGAATCGCCTTGGCCTATCCGACAACATGGTCACCGTGCACGCGATCCATGGCGCATGAACTGCGCGAGTTTGGCGAACAGGTCTTCGTGGATGAAGCGCGTGTTCACATCTTCGTAGACGCAAATGTCACGGTGTTGACCACTGTGCACATAGCGCATCTGGTCGTCGAAGGTAGGGGCTGGGCGGGTTGAATATCGACCACACGCGGGGTCCATGATCAATCCGATGCAGGGAGAGTCGCCGAGAGAGCGGAACTCCATATCCGGGCGAGACCTGGCGTTGTGCTCCAGCAGTTGCTCGACCAGGTATGTCCCGATGGCACCCTGGGGATACACCTTCTCAATCAACTCAGCCACACCCATTGTCCGGTATGTGCTGCTGGG
>DPVW01000379.1:3164-4453 GCA_003529325.1 Candidatus Latescibacterota bacterium
AACATTGGCGGCATGAACGTCATTTGAAAAATTGTACTCCTTGCCACGGTCTTCACCAACTCCAGTATCTGCGCCTTGATTAGATCGGGCAGACCATCCCACGCCGCGACCACCTGATCGGGGTCAGGATTCTTTGACACGCTCGATACACACTTTTCGTGCGTAGATGTGGCGGGTCATCTCTATCATCACTTCGCCTTCAGCACCACCAGCGTGATGTCATCGTCCTGGCGGCGGCCCTCTGACCTTAGGCACGGCACGCCCTTCGGTCAGAGGACCTATCTGGATCGTATCCCTATGGCACCGGGGTCGATTCGCGGAACGACGAGATGCCACCAATGCCAGTGGTGTATTTCCAGTCGCCGTCGATCTTGCGCAGCATCCACAGGCTCTGCCAGCCCACCTCAACCCGCTCGCCTCGGACCGTGTCGTTGAAGGCGCCCGAAAACGTGGCGATTGCCACGGCATCGTCGCCATCGATGTCGATGTGACTCATCTTGTAGGTACGTTGCATGGCGAGAACGGTGTCAGCCAGCGCCTCCTTCAGACCAAGGAAGTCGGACGCGAGGACCCACTCCTTTCGATTCTCGTCCTTCCATTGAGTGTTGAGCGTAGCAAGAAGAAACTGCGGCTCCTCATTCCCACGCGGGATATTGACTTGCGTGTATCCCTCAGCGTAGCAGGCGTCGATCTGCTCGGCGTCACCGCTCTCCCAGCCTGCTTGCTCGCGGTCGAGGAGGGCCCGGATCGCTTGGTGATCGGCCGTCTCCTGCGCCGAGGCGAGCACAGGAATAACCAGACCCGCCACGAGCAGAAATCCCAGTAGCGCGATTACTCGTCGCCGAAGCGATGAGCAGGGAGGAATGGGAGAACCTCGTGTACACCTCCCGCGGCACGTAGGTCCTGAGCGTGTAGCCACCCGAGTGCAGGTTGCCGAACTCGGCACCCGACAGCCACCACGGCGCGTAGCGGCACACAACCGCCGTGCGCTCGTGCTCGGTCTGGTTGGCAGCGCCCGAGTGCCAAAGCCGCGTGTCCTGCATAAACACCGAGCCCGCGGGAGCCGATATCTGGAACCCGCCCGGGATCGACGCTCGGTCGTCGATCCCGTCATCGGGGCCGCGTCCTCCGGACCGAGGTACCAGACAGTGGACAGTGCCAACGGTTTAGTGAGGATAAAGGGTGTATTTGCTATTGAGTCAAGGCAGCATGCAGGCCTGTATTGGGCACTGCTGCAATTGTTTTCACCGCAGTGGGCCTGAGAACCCGGTTGGGTGTGGTCGATGGCG
>DPVW01000471.1:0-297 GCA_003529325.1 Candidatus Latescibacterota bacterium
TCGATCAGCAGGTGGCCGTCAAGATTCACACCGACGCCGGGATCACCGGACACGGCAGCTATGAGGACCGGCCGGACATCGCTCCGTCCGAGATCGAGCCGCTGATCGATACCAACCCCTTCGACCATCTGCACAACGACTACAACCTCGCCATCGGCATGGCCCTCTACGACGTGATGGGGAAGTATCTCGAGGTGCCGGCATACAAACTGATGGGACGGAAGGTCCGCGACGCGGCGCCGGTGGCAGCGTGGACACGGCCCTGCGCGCCGGACGTTTTTGCGGCGGAGGTCGCAC
>DPVW01000471.1:629-1210 GCA_003529325.1 Candidatus Latescibacterota bacterium
GCCGTCGAGCAGGGCTATCGCATCAACCTCACACAAGGCCCGAAAAGCGTACTGTGAAGAGTACGAGGCGCTCATTGACGAGATCGAATGGATCTTGATACGCTATCCCATTCCGCTTCTGCAGCAGATCGGAAATCAACAGACGGATCTACTGTACACGATTGAGTGGCAAGCAGGCACTCCAGCTGGCGTGCGCGCTTACCAACGTGCACGCTTCACTGAGACACTTCTACAGGCCATCCCTGAGGGTTCGCGCCACCCCTCTCAGGGGCATATCGTTCTGGCACACTGTCCCCCAGGACATGAACATCACGCCGAGGCGAGAGCAGAACTCGTCGAACATCTCGAAGCGTGGAGGACGGGGAAGGTGCTGTCCCGTTACGACCTGCACTCCTGGTGGCAAGGGTTGGCGGGGCCGGTAACCTGTATCTCGGAACCGGTCGGTCGGGTGATCATCGATCGCCAGATCCTCGGCCATAAGCCAGCACCGACGCCAAGGATGCTTGGCGTGGCAGCGGTGCTCGACCGCTACTTCTCGTTTACGGACTCCGCACCGCGCTCAGGAGATGACATCGAGGCGC
>DPVW01000471.1:1540-4651 GCA_003529325.1 Candidatus Latescibacterota bacterium
CATCGAGGCGCAACTGGCGCAGAGCATCTCCTGTTGACTTAGCATTAACCCCGTGTGATTCGTCACGGACGGATCGACCGATCTCATTGAGTGACTTGCTGCGCGGCTACAATCTTCGCGAATACAACGCCAACGTCCGCCGCTTCTTCCTGTTCGGCGTGCCACTCTTCGCGGGGATGACGATCCAGTCCCTCCTCTACAATCTGTATCTGACCCGGTTGGGTTTCCAGGAAGACTTCATCGGACTGATGGCGGGCCTGGCGCCGATCGCTTCGGGGTTGCTCGCCATTCCCACCGGTATCATCAGCGATCGGATCGGGCGCAAACCCTTTCTGCTGGCATCGGCGGCCGTGATGGCTGTTACGCAGGTTGGTCTCTGCACGGCGACGGATCGCACGTTGCTGTTGGCCCTTTCCTTCATCGCGGGGACATCGGGCGCTTTCATCTGGGTCAACCACGTCCCCTTCCTCAGCGAAAACGCCGCCCCTCAACGACGGGCCCAGGCGATCGCCATCTGGATCAGCATTCAGACGATCACACGCATGGTCGTCAGCCTCCTGGCCGGATCATTGCCCGATCTGATGGGTCGGCTGACGGACACCGGCACCGAGTTGCCGGAGCCCTTCCGCTACGCCCTGTACATCGGCGCCGCTCTGTGCCTTTCGGCCCTGCTGCCGTTGATCGGGGTGCATGTCAGGTCGTCGAGAGATCCAGCCAAAGAGCAGGACAGCCCGGTCGCTTTCCCACTGCGCACGTTTGTCACCTTTGGGGTCACCAGCGTGTGCCGGGGCGCGTCGATGGGATTTTCCTTTCCCTTCTTCAACGTCTTCTTTCAGCAGGCGGTGGGCTTGTCGGCGCCGATGATCGGGCTGGTCTTCTTTCTCAGCCAGCTCGTTGCGGTTCCGTGTACCGTCCTGGCGCCGGCCATGGCGCGACGGCTTGGAGCGATCCGCACCGTCGTCCCCATACGCCTGGTCGGCTCCCTCGCGCTCGTGGCTCTGGGATTGACGGACAACCTGCCCCTCGGTCTTGCGTGCTTTCTGCTTTCCGCCATCGTCGAGGCGATCACCATGCCCACCGAGATGACCTATGCGACCCAGATCATCCCCAGCAGATACTGGGCGCGTATGCAGAGCCTTCGGGTCACCGGATTTCAGATTCCCGCCGGGATCGCCAGCCTGGCCGCCGGTTTCCTCATCGTCGAGTACGGGTACTGGGCGACCTTCGCCCTGGCCGGTGCGACGCGCGGCCTCAGCGCCCTGATCCTGCTGGTCGTGTTTGGCGGCAAGCGTGGCGAACAGCTGGCGGAGGAGTCGTCGAGATGAACACGGAGCCCACCATGCGTCCTGATTTTGACGCCGTACGGGCGGACTTTCCCCGTGCCCGCACGGCAGCCTACTTCGACAACGCCTCGTCCCATCCCCTGAGCGTACACTCCACCGCCGCCCTGCATCGTTACGTCGAGTGGCTCAGTCACGACGTGGGTGAGCCCTGGTGGCCGAACTGGGCGGGAACACGAGACGATTCCAAGGCTCTCTTTGCCCGCCTCATCAATGCCGACCCGGGAGAGATCGCCCACGGCCGCAGCACGGTCGAAACCGAAAGCAATCTGCTCAATGGCATGACCGACCATCTGGCGGGTGGCAACATCGTCACCTGCGACCTGTCGTTTTCGGCCAATCTGTACAACTACAAGATGCGCGAGCGGGATGGCCTCGATGTCCGCATCGTTCCGCATCGAGACTGGCAGATCGACATGGCCGCCATGGAGCAGGCCATCGACGCCAATACGCGGCTCGTGTCCATCGCCCTGGTGTCAAATGTAAATGGCTTCGTCGCCGACATCGCCAGCCTCAGCGATCTGGCTCACGCACGGGGTGCCTACCTCTACGCCGACATCATGCAGGCCGCCGGCGCCGTCCCCATCGACGTGCGTGCATCCGGTATCGACATGGCCGCCTGCTCCACCTTCAAGTGGCTCATGGGCGTCAAGGGTTTTGGTTATGTATACGTGCGCGCGGATCTGCAGGGTACCGTCGTGGCGCCTACACAGCACGCTGGTGGCGTCAGCTTCAACTATGAACCCTGGATCGATGATCCCGACGCCACACGTCCCGCAGTGGACTTCCGACCCACCGAAGGTCCCGGCCGATACGAAGTCAGCTACCCGTCGTACGAGGGTGCCGTATGTGCCCAGCAGAGCCTGCAGTATATCGAGCGCCTGGGTGTGGCCAACATTCGCGCCCACGCCCGCGAACTCACCGATCGCCTGCATGACGAACTCCCCAGACTTGGGTACGACTCGATCACGCCGCGTGACAACGACAGCCCGATCCTCTCGTTTGTCTCCCCCGATCCGGGTCAGACCGTGAGCCGTTGCCAAGAGGCCGGTGTGCACGTGGCCATGCGCTTTGGCAACAAGCTGCGCCTGGCACCTTCGGTATATAACAACCATGAGGACGTGGACCAGTTGCTGAGTGCACTGACCTGAGAGACTGCGCCAGGCCGCCAGACGGCCTGATCGATGACGATCTCCACCGCACCTGGTTCGGCATTGACGACGCGAGAAGCGTGGCGGCACCAGGGCCTCTGCCTCTTCGTAGGTGAACACCGGCGGGTGTTCGACGCGTTCGTAGTCGACAGCCGTGCTCTGCAGCAACCGATATAGTTCGGCTTCCGTCATCTGTCGATGACGGGTAGCATGATATGGGACGGCCGCAGTTCGTCGTGCAGGACGGTGTTGATCGCCACCTGCCCCGCCGTCTCGCGATGGATCGATCGGGCTGACGGTAGTACGGCGCTGCTGCTGAGCCCTCAGGAGCTGCTGGAGAAACTGTCGGCGCTGGTGCCGCCACCGCGCCTGAATCTGGTGCGCTACNNACGACTGGGTACGGCCAGCACCTGCCAGGTGTGACCCAGCGTGTCGAACAAGCGCTGCAGTCCTGCCACTGGGACCGAGAGTGTCGCCGTGTTTATCAGCGGATGGCAATGCAGGGGCTCGCCCATGTCCCAGACGGCCTGATCGATGATGATCTCCACTGCACCCGGTTCGGCATTGACGACGCCGAGAAGCGTGACGGCTCCGGGGGCGACACCGAGAAACCGCTGCAG
>DPVW01000306.1:0-925 GCA_003529325.1 Candidatus Latescibacterota bacterium
AGCAGCATCGCCGGTAGTCCGGGGCGGGAGATCTCTTCCGGAATGCCAAGGATCCGGTCGGTCAGTGTGATATACACAGAGGGTATCGACAACAACAGTACCACGAGGGTGGCGCCGCCCCCCAGGAACCAGACCAGGCGGCCCAGTTTGGCGATCATATCGCGATCGACACACAGGGCGGTGATGATCTGCCGCATGCCGAACAGAGGCGCCACGAGAGGCAGGCTGACACTGATGGCCACCGAATACGCCGCCAACGCCAGCTCCGGGTCTTCGCTACGCGCCAGAGGGAAGAAGGCGCCGGGACATGAATACTGAACCTGCGACTCCATCGATACACTCGCCAGTCCAGCTATAGCTTCCACAGAGCAAGACATTGTCATAATTCGTAAAATCAAACCTGGCGGTTCGGCGTGGTTTCTGGCAAACTACGACGGGGGTGCGTTGCGAACTCAGAGTCTGAGCGGCCTTACCCCTCAACCTCCACAAGATGGTAGAGAACAACCATGCAGCACATTCGCACACAATTCAAAAGCATCCTCGCCCTGCACCTGAACAACGGCGACGACATCCTCGAATCATTGCAGCAGTTCGTCGCCGAACAGAATATCCACAACGCCGTTTTCCTCAGCGCCTTCGGCTCGGTCACCCACTACCACTTCCACGTCGTCGCCAGTGGCGAGTTGCCACCAGCCGAACTATATCCGAAGGGCAAAAAAGCCCTCGACGTCGTCGCCATTACCGGGGGGGTGCTGTCGGGACGAGTGCACGCCCACATCACCTTCACCGATGACAAGATCGCCTTCGGCGGTCATCTGGAGCCCGAGTGCAAGGTGTTGACCTTCGTCAACATCTATATGGGTGAACTCGAAGCCGGTGACGACATGTCGAAGTGGGACACGTTCTAGCTTGCAGAGGATCAGGG
>DPVW01000306.1:1290-15435 GCA_003529325.1 Candidatus Latescibacterota bacterium
CTGCCGTCTCCGCCTACGGCGACACTCCCGGTGAAATCCTGGACCGTCAGACCGCTGCCAAAGTCGAATTGGCCGGCGCCTCGTCCCGAACCACCCCACTCGGTGATATAGTTGCCGTCGAGATCGAAGACCTGTATACGCTGTTACCGGCGTCGAGTAGCCAATGAGATAGGTATCGAAAGAGCGCCGACACCACTTCCGGCGACCAGGTTGAGGCCGTGCCCGGACCCTGGCACTGGCAGGTTGACTTGACCCAGGAAGTTGGGTGTGCCCACGGTGACGGCCGCCTCATTGGCCAGGGCATAGGAAACCCCCAACTCCGCACGGGACACCTCCCACAGCCGCAACTCGAAAATCTCGGGACCCGTTCCGGTCAGCTGGCTGCCACTGGTCAGATCACCGAGCAGCCACTGATCACCTGCGGCGAAGAGGAACACGTCTCCCGTCCGCGTGCTCAGTGGCGACAGCGCCGTCGCCGCCGAGGTCGAAGCCAACTCCACATGCCAGAAACTAGCAGGTTGCACAGAAGCCGTTGAACGGCGGGCCACCGGATCGATGGTCAGCGCCAGGCGATAGGGGAGTGGCGAACGACGTCCCAGCTGCTGAGGTCACTCTCGAAGTCCACCAGCATCGGCCCACTCACCACCGTCGCCCCGCCGCGGCCCTGTCTGATATTTTCCGCGATCAGGCCGATCCAGCCACCCGGTAGTGGCTCCTCCTCCGGATAGCTCTCCCACACCTCGAGCCGCTCGCCAAAGACAATTTTACCATTTCGGTCGAAACGGATCAGGTGCGCCGCCGGCGGCGACCTCCACCACGGCGTGGCGACGACGATGCCAAGCAACTGCTCGCCGTTGCTCGTGCGTGTCCAGGCGGCACTTTTGGGACTCAATCCGGGGGCGTCGAGTAACACGGTGCGATCCAGCAGCGCTCTTGATGTTCTTGTTCAGCGTTGTCAGCATGCGCTTCGATTCCCGCAGTCTGCGGGCGTCGATGTCGTAGAGGGCGATGTGGGCGTCGTGCAGGGCGGGGCTGAGCATGGCGTCGCCGAGGATATTCTTGGCAAACACGCTCGAACCGGCACCCATGAAGGTGATCTTGGCCATCTCTTTCAGTCTCCTGTTGCGATCGGTGTGCCGAGACGGATCAGCGTTTCGACGCGATTGGCGGTCTGTGCGAGGATGTCGTCGTCCGGTTTCCAGGCGCCGGGTTCACCAAAAAGAGCCACCGTCGACCCACCATATTCGAAATAACCCTTCTGTTGGCCACGTTGGGCGTGAGCCACATCCAGCTGCACGATGCGCCCCACCAGCAGGGCACCGATCTCCACGTAGGCGAGCCGACCAAATCGGGCCGACTGCTGAATCGTCACCTGGCGTTCGTTGCGCGCCAACACATCGGAGCGTTGCCGCAGACTCAGCATGTTGACCGAGTGCAGTCGTCCGGGCACACGGTAGTGCTCGACGATGTCCCCTTCGTCGGCGAAGTGAAATCGATGATAATCCTGCGGACGCAGACGGATCAGCAACAGGGGCCCACCCGAAAATGCCGCGGCCTTTTCGGCACTACCCAACAATGCCGCCGGGGTCAGGTGTTCACCCTTCACAGGAAAGGTTTCCGTACCGGTCACACACTCCCAGCCCAGACAGACGCCCTCCGCCCAGGCGGGCAGGCGTTCGGGTTCGGCACAGAAACTGCGGACGCCATCACGGAATTTCCGAATGAAGAAATCGTTGAAACTCTCATAGGAGACCGATTCGTACTCTTCCATCTGCACGTCGAAGGTGCGGACGAAACTCTCGATCCGACGGCGTGAACCAGTGCCGTGGCTCCACCAGGTGATGAGTCGGGAGAACGACCGGCGACTGCACAGATTCGCCATGAGCCCACCCAGGTGGCTCTCGTACAACCAGCGCAACAGCGACTCGTGGGGGATCAGTTCCGGCTGCAGCCGTCCACCTTCGCGGTCCCAGCAGTGCACGGCAGCTGCAGAATCAGGCGCCGATGCGCTCTGCTCAAGCTCCGACTTCACCCCCATGCGGGTTGATCTTTCACTCGTCGAAGGCCTTGTCGAAGTTGTCCTTGGCCGCACCGAGAACACCCGTCAGGGCGAAGTCTCCGGCGCCGATCAGCATCTGGGCGCCCTGCTGTCGATACTTCCTCCACTCTTCGGGCCCCCCCCCGGCGATACCCCAGGCCTTGCCATGGCGTTTGGCCACATCGGCGACGTGAGCGATCGCCTCATCGAGACTGGGTCCTGAGTCCAGCAACCCCAGTCGCAGGCTGAGATCGGCGGGGCCGATGAACAGACCGTCGATGCCCTCCACGGCGGCGATGCCGTCGGCATCGTCGAGTGCCACCGGCGTTTCGATCTGCGCGAAGACGAAGGTCTCGCGGTTGGCATCTTCCGTGAAGTTGTCAGCGCCCAGAGCGAAATCGGCATCGAGGCCAGCCCCGTCGATGCCACGATTGCCAACGGGTGGAAACTTCACCGCCTGGGCGATTCGATGCGCTTCGGCGGCATCCGCCACCAGTGGCATCAGCAGTCCGGCGGCGCCATCCTCCAGATAACGATAGAGCTTGGTACGTTCCGTCGTCGGTGCGCGCACCATGGCATCGATATCGTACTGATGGCACATGGCCAACAGGGATTGCACCTCGCGCGCATCCATCGCCCGATGTTCGAGGTCGAGCCAGATGGCATCGAAGCCAAAGTGGGCGGCGTAGCGGACATAAAAGGGCATGTAGTGACCCAGGGCGACGACACGGGCACAGCGGCCATCGCGGATCTTCGCCAGGACTTTGCTCGCTCTCAACGTGGGACTCCAATAGATGGGTGCACAAGAATGAATAGCTAAGGCTTGATAAAATAAGCCCCGGGGGGGCTTTCGTGGAGACCCCGGATAGAGGAGTTTTTGCGGCGCCCTGGCAAGGGGCACCAACCTTCCGGAGAAAGATCGATGACCGACGTTCCTCTCGACGACACCTTCCAATTCGATGCCCAGGGTTTTATCATCCTGCGCGGCGTGCTCGACGCCGATCGTTGCAGCCGTTACCTGGCGGAATTGGACCGGCTCTTTGAACAGACCTACGACGATGCCTGGCTCGAGGCGGAAGGGGTCCGTGGCCAGACGACGGTGCAACTCACCGAGGGTCAACGCCGGCTCAACGGCCTGCCCCTGTGGACGGATGTCTTTGACGACGTCATCAGTCTTCAACCCGTCGTCGATCGCCTGCGCGCGTGGATGCAGGCTCCGCAACTCGTCAACACCTGGGCCATCGACAAGACCTTGGGTACCCCCTGGGGTGGTTGGCATCGCGGCCTGAGCCCGGAGGATTACAGCGTCCGTCAAGGCAAGGTGTGCACCCGCATGCTCAACTGTGTCTATCTTCTCACCGACAACAACCCTGGGGACGGTTGCCTGGCCACCGTTCCCGGTGCCCACAAATCGCAGATCCCATTGCCACACCAGGACTACCGTGGGCACGAATTGCCGGGCGCCGTGGAGCTCACGGGACAAGCGGGAGACGTGGTCATGTTCTCCGAAACCTTGCTGCATACGGGCATGCCGAAAACGACGGAGGGGCACCGCACCAACCTCTACTTCAACTACATCGACGCCACCTACAACCCCGCCATGCGCGAACTGCTGGCGGGGAATCAGGGCAACGTCAACCACTACGTCTTCCCCCCCGAGGTGCGCAGCCGCTTTGACGACACGCAGCGTGAACTCACTCAGTGGATGGAGTGGCAGCGCACGTCGCCGGCCTAGGGGAATCAACCACGTCAGAGATCACACCCGCCCAGCTTGAGCAGTTTACCGGGGAGGGTTACGTCGTCATCGACAACGTCCTCGATAATGCCGCCCTCGGCATTCTGCGTGCCACCCTGGACGAATTGGAAGCACGCGACAACGACGACGAATCGATCGTCCGCGGTGGTGGCCACATCGTCACCATGCACGGATTGCCCCTGCAGACCGGGCCCATCGCCCAGGTGCTGCAATACCGACCGGTCGTGAAAGTCCTCGAACAACTCGCCGATGCACCGATCCAGATCACCGGTGGTGTGTTGCTCGACAAACATCCCGAGCACAACTGGGACATCGGCTGGCACCCGGACAATGGCATCTACGTACACGCCATTCCAGAGGGGGCGCCCGAAGACATTCGTGGCGGCATTCCCGTGTACTCGACCCTCGAAATGGAACTGGCACGAAATGTCTCCTGCCGTCTCGCCCTCGATCCGGCAGGACTCGACAGTGGTGGTCTCTGGGTCCTGCCCGGATCGCACCTGCAGAACTATCATGCCGACGCCAAACAACGATTCGCCGACGAAACCGGTGTGCTCGCCGCACAGGCACCAGGCTCGGCGCTGTGCTTTCGTCCCCTGCTACTACACCGCACCGAAAAGACGACCACCACCGCACGGCGACGCATCATGCATCTGCAGTATGGCCCCAACGACCTGATACTGCCGGGCACCGAGGTCTACCACTGGCCACAGCCGCGGCCCCTGTCCCCCATCGATGAGCTGCTTTAAGGCTGATACGGGGTGCCCGTGCGCCGCAGCTCTTTGGTGATCGCCAGCTGCACGGTGCAATAGCTGCCGATGTATTCGGTGGCGAAACCGGGACGTGCATCGGCGATGGTGCCGACGATCATATTGGCGTATTCGAAGCTGGTGTCGTAACGATCGATGATGAGGGCCACCATCTCCGTCCAGGCCTTCTTCAGCGCATCTCCCCAGGTCTCGCCAACGCCACTGGTCAACCATTCCTCACGACTCTCCACATACCTCGTCGTTTCCACCACAGGGCTGCTGTTGGGGAACCCCGGTGAGCGATCCACCTTGAGTGTCACCACCGCGTCGATCTCGACACCGGCGGCGGTCAATTCACCATCCCCCATGCGCGCGTGGGTGTCACCCAGCGACAGAAAGGCTCCCGCTTTCTGCGCCCGGATGTGCACGGTGCTTCCTGGCTGGATCGAGTTGAAATCCATGTTGCCGCCGTGGTCGATGGGATGCGGTGCCACCGAGGCCAACTCGATAACGCCGATCATGGGTCGCGTGGGCACGACGAAGTCTGGTGGAAAGTGAACCAGACCATCCCGCACCGGTGCCACACAACGCCAGTATCCCCAGTGCGGGCCGGCGTTGCGATAGAAACCGTAGGGGCCGACCTCCATATCGAGAATCTCGATGGCGACCCAGTCATCGGGCTCGATCCCCTCGATGAGAAAGGGTCCACCATAACGGGAGTGCCTGGGGGTGTTGGCCGCCACGATCATGCCCGCCTTCGTTTCCCCTGCCGCTTCATAGTCGTGGTCGGCACCACCGACGGTCTCTATGACGACGGTCTCACCCAGTTGCAGAGTGCCACGCACCTCACCTCGAGCCGGATCATCAGGGCCGCTGTAACAGGGGGTGCGGTTGAATCGTCGCATTAGGATTCTCCTGAGGTTGGTTGGGAATCTGTGTCAGTAACGAAATAGGGTCAGATTTAGGCCGAAGACGAGTCGAAATACAGTCTCGCGATCCAACTCCGTCCAGCGCGCCTCGACATAGGTCTGCGTCCGTCCCCGCCCAAATGGCAGGCGCAGACCGAGTACCTGGTTCACCGCCCGTTCCCGTTCACTGCGGCCCTCCTCCACCCAACCGAACCCGAGACCACCATAAAAGCCGCCGCGGGGACCGGGGGAGATGAGCACGTCCACATTCGCCTGCCAGTCGGCACCGCTGCCGTCGTTGAAGAAATCGCCACTCGGCGCGAGGGTGACCCGACTACGGCGCCAAAGCGGGATCCGCAGCTGCCCACCGACACTGAAGGCGTCGCCATCGTAGTCGTATCCACCCCGAGGCCCCAGAGTGACGGGGGATAAGCCCCGGCGACGTCCAATATCACCATCGTCATAAGGCCACTCGGCGTGGCTGCTGGCAGCCGAACCGAGGAGGATGGTCAGCAGCAGAAAAGTGTCGCATTTACCAGCAAGTCGCATATCGTTCTTTCATGGATGATGCGATGTCTACACCGTTAGAACCAGCGACCGAGGCCTTCTGGCGGCAATACCTGGACGCCGCGCCGGATGCCACCGCCGCACAGCGCTGGTTCTACGAGAGCTTCCGCATCGGCACCAGCGTCGAAAGTAGCAATGAGGGCGCCCTGCTCATCAGTCGCGGCATCAAGACCACGACCAGCTCCCTGCTGTGGGAGTATGAAGCTGAACACAAACCGCTGCCACAGGTCGGCTCGCTGAGTATCCTCAAGGACGGCCACGAGCAGGCCGTCTGTGTCGTCGAAACCACCGAGTTGGTGACCCGTGCTTTTCGCGACGTCGATGCCCGCTTCGCCTACGACTACGGCGAGTGGGACCGCACGTTAAAAACGTGGCGTCACGAGTGCTGGCGATTCTACGCCGCACAGTGCGAAACCCTCGGGCGGGAGCCGGCGCCCACCATGCCCCTCGTCTGCGAACGCTTCCGCGTCGTCTACGGGGGCAAGTCGTAGCTACGACGTACCGACGGGACGGCTAGCGCTCTGGGATGGTGACAAACTCACCCCCGCGACGGGCCGAGTCCTGTGCCAGCAGACAGGCCTCGGCCACGGCGAGCACATCGTCGGTGCTGATAAAGTTTTCCTCTCCCCGATCCCAAGCATCGATCATGTCCTGCACAAATCCACCCCCCGTGCCGGGCCCCAATTCCGGCGCAAATGGCTCGCGATCATCGGTGACCAGCAGCAGTTCATCCTTGGCATAGGCGCGCAGATGGGCCGACCCCCTGGTACCCATCACGATGCAGCGGGTGTCGCCGAAGGCGGGGGTCTTCTGTGGCGTCAGCCAGTCGGCAGTCAACGTCGCCATGGAACCGTCGCTTAGCGCCAAGGATGCCTGCACGTGATCGGTCAACTGCGGCGCTTCGGTAAATTTGCGGCAGGTCTCCAGCGCATGGACGCCGACACACTCCGCCCCCGTCAGCCAGCGCACCTGATCGACGCCGTGGCAGGCGAGATCATGAAATGGTCCGGTGTAGGCCTCGGGATCGAAATACCACGCCGGCGCCCCCGATCGAGTCGTCTTGTGCGGATGCGTGGAGATAATGCTGACCACATCCCCCAGTAGTCCGTCGACGATGGCCTGCTTCAAGGCGATAAATGGCGGATAACTGCGGGACGTGAACCACATCGACAGTTTTATGTCATTCTGCTGTACCGCCGTGCGAATTCTCTCCCAGTCCTCAAGGGTGCGACACAACGGTTTGTCGAGCAGGACATGGACGCCGGCTGCAGCGCAGGTCTCGACGAGGGGCGCTTTGTCGCGGTGGGTGACCCCTTCCAGGACCACCTGCAGGCGCGCCTGCTCCAGCATCTGCTCGAGGTTGTCATAACGCGGGATGGCAGTCTGTTCTGTATAACGACCAAAGAGTCCGTCATCCGCCTCGACGAGTCCGACAATTTCGCTCCCCGGCGCCCGTCGGGCTGATTGAACCATGCCGGCGATATGGCCATAGTGCACACCAACGATGCCGATTCTCATGTCAGCGCCACCGCCCACTCATCCTCCTTGAAGCCGACGAGACCGCAATGGTCGGTCAGCAGAAAGGGGCGTTTGATGAGCTTGCCATCACCGGACAACAGATCGATCGCTTCTGTCTTCGTCATCTGCGCCAGTTTGTCCTTGATTTTCAGTTCGCGATAGACCACACCCGAGGTGTTGAACAAGCGCCGCAGATCACCATCGTAGTGGTCGAGCATCCCCTTCAATTCTTTCTTCGAAGGCGGCTTCACGGTGATATCGACAGCGGTGTGGTCGAGGCCCCTGGCATCGAGCCATTTGAGTGCCTTACGGCAGGTGCTGCAGTTCGGGTACTGGTAGACCTTCAGTGACATGAACTCTCTCTCTCTATTTCAGGGTGCAATGGCACGAAGGAAGGAGAGAAAGTCGGCATCCTCCTCCGTCCCTGGATCTACAGTGCCACGGGCGAACACCCACTTGCGCAGACGCTCACCATCAACCTGCAGAAGGTCGGCGAAGCGTCCCATCACATCCAGCGGCTGCGCCTGTAACCTCGGGCGACAGTTGAACAGGTGCTGGGTGGCGTCGTACGCCGGATCGCCGACGAATGGTTTGGGATCGATCACCAGCCACGGCTGGCGCTGCGCCTGCAGCACATTGCCGGCGTGCAGATCCGTCGCCAACAGAACCTGCTCCGGCGCTGTGCGTGGCAACTCCTCGAACAGACGCAAGCCCTCCGCCAGCAACTCGGCATCGACCCAATTGTCCCTCTTCTGCCGAGCCTCCTCACTCCAATGTTGTGTCATCAGTGACAGCGGCCGGAAGGGGTGAGGGTCCGCCGGCACACGCCACAACCGCCGCAGCAGACCCGCCATGATCACATCCTGCTCCGCTTCAGGCAGCTCCCCCAACGGGGTCCCCGGGTCACACTGCTCGAGCAACAGCGCATTGTAGTCGACATCCAAGTCCAGCAGGCGGGCCGTCGGCTCGCCATCCCAGAATTGCATACCGGCGATCTCCTGATCGGCTTCCATGTGTGGCATGCCGAGCTTGAGCACCGCGGGTCGGTTGGTGACCGGCGCCACCCAGGCGGCACCGGCTTCGTATGGTGCACCGAGGGTTAATGACCAGCGCGCCTGCAGTTCGGCGACGAGTGCGGGCAGACGGGCCAACCAATCCCTTCGCGAGGGCTGCGAACTACAGTTACGGGCTAGGCCCTCGGGAATGGTCAGATCCATGACACCCAACATGAGCCGTATCGTGATCGGGTCAAGGTCGGCGGGAGATGCCTTGCATTCACGGACTGCATGCCTTGCTTTCAGGGACCTATTGACCTGGCATTCACCAAGGAAGAAATCCGGTGACCGAGACCGACGCAGTGCCCATCGTCAGCGACACAGACCAGGAGTTCTTCCACCGGGAGGGGTATCTGGTGCTTCCGGGCTTGATCGATGCCGACTACAACGCCCGGCTCATGACCGAACTCGACGAACTCATCATCCACCGGGAGGCTGACGATCGCCACATGCTCGTCACCTACCCGGAAATGGGTCACCTCACCTGCCATGCGCCGATTATCGAGCGTCTGCAGCTGTTGCTGGGACCGCGCTTCGCCATGCACCATATCCATTCGGCACGACAGGATGCCGGCAACCGTGGTGTCCGCTGGCATCAGGATTACGAGCAATTTCCCCAGACCAATCGCTCCCACATCATGGTGCACGTGTTCTACTATCTGAATGGGCTCAACGGCACGATTGGTGATCTGCTCGTGCTGCCCCAATCACAGAACATCGTCATCTCCAATGGCGGTCTGGGGCTATTCGGCACCGAAGACCTGCCCGGCTCTCTCTGTGTCGACGACCTGCCCCCGGGATCTGCCATCATCGTGCATTCGGCGCTGTGGCACGCCCGCCGCCCGAAACCCGGGGGCGAGAACCATCCGCGATACTTTATCGATATCTCGTATTGTCAGCACGGTGTGCTCTGGCCCGCCTACCCGAAGATCGAGCAGATCAATGACAAGGCCCTTGAGTTGGGACTGGGTCAGGATGGGAACTACGAGTTCCTCTACGACTCGACCCAGTTCTTCAACCGCGGTGACTACGATGCAGCTTTCCAGGAGCGCAACGAAGGCAGTATCGCCCTGCAGATGAAGGGCGTGGGCGTCTGATGCCAGAATCCCGGACCGACCGAATCGTGCTGGTCACCGGCGCCACCGGCAAGGTGGGCCAGACCTTCCTGCAACGATTCTTGCGCGATGAAACGTGGCAGGACGCGACAGTCCGGGCCCTGTGCCACAAGCGGGTCGTGGAAGAGACTTCGCGTGTGCAGGTTGTGCGTGGTTCGATCTCCGATCGGGCCGTCGTCGCCGACGCGGTGCGCGATGTGACCCACGTCTTGCATCTGGCGACCTGCAAGGAGACACCCGACGACGTCATGGACGTTGCCACCAAAGGGCTGTTCTGGCTGCTGGAGGAATGTCGCCAGTCACCGACCTTCGAGCAGTTCGTCCTTATCGGGGGTGACGCCGGCATGGGCCACTTCGTCTACCCCCACCCGGTGCCCGTCGTCGAGAGCCAGAAGCACAGCCCTTATGCAGGCTGTTATGCGCTGTCGAAGGTGCTGGAGGAAGTCATGCTGGAGCAGTACTACATCCAGTATGACCTCAACGGTTGCTGTCTGCGGGCACCGTGGATCATGGAAAAGGACGACTTCCGTTATACCCTGAGTTTTGGCGACGATGTTTTTGGTGGACCCCGGTGGCGGGACCTGGTGGGTGCTGAGGCCGCCAACAGACATGAGGCCAGTGGCACCATCCCCGTGATGCTCGCCGCCGATGGTCGACCGATGCTACGCAACTTCGTACACGTCCATGACCTGGCGGAGGCGATCATGTCGGCCCTGGGCCATCCCGCTGCGCGTCAACAGCTGTTCAACATCTGCATGGACGAACCCGTCGACTATCGCATCATGGCCGACTATCTGTACGAGACCCGTGGGCTCCCGAGTGTCGATGTGCCGACGCCCTTCCACCGGACGTGGCTCGACAACGACAAGGCGAAGTTTCTGCTGGACTGGCGTCCGGAGTACGACCTTTCGCGGCTCATCGCCGCCGCCTGGGACTACGAGCGGGCCGACGACGATCCACGCAAGATCTGGTATCCTGGATAGCGAACTGGTTGTATCAGGCGGCTGCGGGATTGTACTCCCGGCGACGCAGAAAACGTTCGCCAATGTCATAGTCGGGTTGGTCGGAGACGAAGCGCCATAGCTGCACGCGACGCATCAACTCGTAGCGATGTTCGTTGCCTTCCCAACCATGGTTGTGGCTCAGGGCCTTGGCGACATCGGCATTGTCGAGATCCGTCATATCAAACAGCCGCGTCTGTGGCTGGGTCGGATTCAGCCGCAGTTTGTACATGTAGCGGTCCTTCTCGGTGTGATTGCTACGGGCACCATGCCAGACGCGCGTATTCCACACATACATCGTACCCGCCGTGCAGTTGGCCCAGATCTTGCCACGCATGTGCTGATACATGGTGATCTCGGAGGTCCGCACATTGCGGAATTGTGTTCCCGGAATCAAGAAGGTGCCACCCATCTCGTCGGGCGTGTCGGCGGGGAACAGTGACAACTGGATATCGTAGTAGTTCTCGCGAAAATCGATCACCGAGTCCTGATGCATATCCGGTCCCTTCATCACGCCCCCCTTCACCAGATGCGCGGCGTGATGATCGTACAGCGGGTCTGGTCCCACCAGAGATTGGATCAGGCCCTGCACCTGGGGCAGACGGAAGGCCTGGCCCAATGCCGTGCCCTTGGGCCAGGTCGTCTCGAAGGGTGTGCCTACCGCCAGATAGCCGCGATTGTTCTGCATCTCGTCGAGGCAGGCCTCACACAGATCGCGGGGCACCATATCCTCGAATTTCAGATAGCCCGAAGCGACAAATTGTGCCATCTGCGTGGCCGAAAGAAGATGTTCACTCATCACTTCTCACTCCTCACTATCATCGGTGACCATGGGGTTGAATCGGGACAGCACCGTCTGGTATGGTAGTGGGCCGTCCTCGTAGGCTTCGTCTCCTGGGGGGCGGTGTTTCATCTCCGACATCTGAATCACCTGCCAGCCGTCACGCATCGCGGCGATGGCATTACGGTAGGGTGGCTCCTCTTCTTCGACCAGGTCTTTGATCCCCGGTCCTTTCGATGCTTCGTAACGGGACCAGGCGACCACGGCAGCATCGAGACCGGGCGTGGTCTGGAACAACACAAGAACATCTTGTACATCTGGCATGGAACTGCACTCTCCGTCAGATTCAGGTAGTTGTGAGGACACAGGAAAATAGCCTCCCTCGTCGTTGGCCACCACACGCACAGACTGACGTAGGGTGCCTATGCTGCCATAGACGCTCAAATTGAGGAGCCCAACGATGACCACCCGCCTGCCCAAGATCGGCTTCATCGGCCTCGGTACCATGGGGCGCCCCATGGCGGCCCGGGTGCAGGCCGCAGGTTACTGTCTCGTCGTCGTCGATTTTGAACCACCCCTGCCAGCCGCATTGGTCGAGGCTGGTGCCATTGTGTGCGCCACGAATCGACAGGTCGCCGAGTCCTCGGAGGTGGTCATACTCATGCTGCCGGATACGCCGGACGTCGAGCTCGTGCTATTTGGTGAGGACGGAGTTGCCGCTGGACTGCGTCCTGGTCAGACCGTGATCGACATGAGTTCGATCTCACCGACGGCGACCGTGGACTTTGCCAGACGGATTAACGAGCTCGGTTGTGCGTATCTCGATGCCCCTGTCTCCGGCGGTGCGCCACGGGCGTTGACGGGGGAACTGACCATTATGGTCGGTGGGCCACAGATCACCTTCGACCAGATGCAGCCGCTGCTGGCGAGCATGGGTAGCACCATCACCCTCATCGGCACGCGCAATGGGGACGGCCAGGTGTGCAAAGTGGCCAATCAGATCATTGTCGGCACCACCGTACAGGCCGTTGCCGAGGCGCTACTCTTCGCGTCGAAGGCGGGGGCGGATCCCGCCAAGGTCCGCGAGGCACTGCTGGGGGGAGCCGCCGCCTCGTTGATCCTGGACAATCACGGGCAGCGCATGCTGGAACGGAACTTCGACGCCAGCTTCCGGGTCGAATTGCAGCGCAAGGATCTCGGCCTCGCTGTCGAGGCGGCGCATCAACTCGGGTTGGTGCTGCCCAATGCGACCAATGCGTGGCAGCTGTACAATAGTTGTGTCGCCCATGGTGACGGCGACGCCGACCACATTGCCGTACTCAAAGTGTTGGAACGGCTGGGCAAGCACACGTTGAGCTGACCAGCCCAGCCTTACGTCTTCAGACCTTGGGGAACCAACGGCAACGACCGCAGGCGAATCCCGGTGGCGTCGTAAATGGCATTGCCGACGGCCGGGGCGATGGCGCAGATCGGCGTTTCTCCGGCGCCGGCGGAGGGCAGGTCTTCACGATTGACGAGGACGACGTCGAGGTCGGGGACGTCGCTGAATCGTGGCACGGGATAACGCGAGAAAATCGCTGTGTCGATCCGGCCCTCGGCGAAGCCGATGCGCTCGAAGAGCGCGCCACCGAGTCCCTGGATCACGGAGCCTTCGACCTGGTTCCGCAGCTGGTCCGGATTGACGATGGCGCCACACTCAAAGCCAGCCACAACCCGCACGACGCGGACCTTGCCGGTCTTGGCGTTGACTGCCACTTCCGCCCAGGTGGCGATGTAGCCACCCTTTTCCGTGCCACCGGCGATGCCAAAGCCGTGTCCTGGGCTCCGTTGACGGGTCGCCCACCCCGAACGTTCGGCCACAGCCAGCAAAACATCCTTCATGCGACCATCGGCGAGGTGTCTGAGGCGATAGGCGAGGGGGTCTTCGCCATGCAGATGAGCGAGCTCATCCATATGCGTCTCGCGGGCGAAGATGTTGGCCACCGAGGCGAGACCACGATAGGACCCTTGTCGCAGAGGCGAGTCGGCACGCTGGGTTTCGATGCGCTGGTTGGGGACATCGTAGCCCATGCGAATGCCGGAGCCACCGGAGTTGATGTTGCGATGCTCCCAGGCGACCAGGGTACCGCTGTCATCGACGCCACTTTTGATGTCGATGACCCCTCCAGGCCGGAAGTAGGCCCAGGTGAATTCCTCCTCGCGGGTCCACACGAGACGCACAGGGTGACCACTGGCCTGCGCCAGACGCGCAGCTTCGATCGCCGCCTCACCGGTGTGCTTGCCGCCATACCCCGAACCGGCATCGGGCATGATCACGTGGACCCGTTCCGGCGAGAGTTTGAAGGCCTCGGCAAGCTCCGCGCGCACGCCGAAGGGACGTTGTGTTCCCGTCCAGATTGTGAGCGCGCCATGGTTCCACTCGGCGACCGCCGCTCGCGGCTCAAGGGGGGCATGGGCGATGTAGGCGACGGGATAGTCTGCGCCAGAACACGACCTGCACTGGCGAAAGCGGCGTCCACGGATCCCTCGTCGGCATAGGTCCGACCCGGTTGAGCGGTTGCCCGCAGATGTTCGGACAGATTGTTATCCGAAGTCGAGACGCTCTGCTCACGCCATTCGGCGTCCAGAACATCGTGGGCCTTCTGCGCCTCATGCTC
>DPVW01000091.1:0-1242 GCA_003529325.1 Candidatus Latescibacterota bacterium
TGCGTCGCGAATGTCAGCCGTACGGGCTGATTCGAGGCCCGGCTCACGGGATGCGAAGGGAAGTGGACCACCAGCTCCTGGTCGTCCACCGTCATGCTGTCCGGCTCGACGATAGCGAGGGGTTCGCCCATCTCGAAACGCTGGAAGTCCACCGCCTCGGGTGTCTGCAGCCGAATCGCGTCAAAGCCGGTCTGGGTCCCCGAGGAAAAGCCCGCTCGCACGTCGTAGGTCAACGTCACCGGTTCGCCCAACGGCACCTCGACCCCCCCGCCGGTGGGGTGGGGATCCTCCATCAGCGCCACCTCGCCGACGATGGGGTTTGCCAACAACGGCGAATATTCGATCGACAGGGAGTTAAGTCGCCCGAAGGCAAAGACCTCCTCGCTGGTGAGGGAGGCTCTCACCTGAATGAACCGCCGCCCATCGGGCACCCGGATCCCTTCACCTGAGGTGTAATGCGGTACCGACCAGAAGCTCCAGTTGGCCAGGTCGTCCTGTACCGAGCCCTGCTGCCCGGGAAACCCGCTGTCGATTTTCCTCGGCGCCCGCTCCCATTCCTCGAACTCAACCACATCTTCTCTGCGCAGCTCGTCGAAGACGTGGTAGACCAGCGGCGAGTCGTCGCGACCGGTGCGCGCCTCTACGGCGATTTGCACCGGGGCGTTGGGTGCCAGCGCCGGCTTGCCACCCGGACCCGGACTGCGATAGACCTCGAAGTCGTACTGCAAGCGTCCGAAATTCACCGGTTCGCCCATGTCAAAAAGCTGCGAGGTGTAGCGAGTCTCGGGGAGGAATCCCTCGCCGTAGAACTCGACCTCGGCGATGAAGCCTTCCGACGGGAAACGCACGCGGGCAAACCGCAGAAACTGGGTCGGAAAGCGCGCGTCGGCGACCTGCTCGTCATGGCTGAAATCGCTGCTCAGCACTTGGTCGAAATCGCCGCTGGAGTCCGAGGTTAGAAACTCCTGCGAGTCGAGCGAGCCCGAGATGACGTATTGCCGGGGATACAGATCCCGAAACAAGAGACCCAAATAAGGCCCCGCGGCACTCCGTCCTCTTTCCGGCGGAAAGAACACTACTCTGTTCAGGGGCACGGTAAGACCCAGATCGAAGGTGTAATCACTCACGACCCAGCTATGGGTCGGTTGGTCCACGTCCCCATCGATGGTGTTGGCGGAGCCCCAACTACCGTACACCCAAGGCGTCCTGTCCTCCACAGAGACCGGTGGTGGTTGGGACGAG
>DPVW01000091.1:1581-4712 GCA_003529325.1 Candidatus Latescibacterota bacterium
TCGAAGAATTGCTATCTGAGCCCCATATATAGCCCAATATGTTGGTGCTTTGGCCCTTCTCTGTCTTCGGACCTACCCCAATGTTGATCAGGGGGTCCAGTTCAAAAGGTTGCAGACTTCCGAGGGTGACGGAATCATCGAGACCGAGCAGGTCTTCGCTGGATTCGCGCCAATCCAGACCGCCCTGACCGATGACGAGGCGCTCCACCTGCGCGTTGACTGCCAGGGGCAAGGCCATCACGAGAATGAGCCGAAGAACAGGATTTCGCATTGCCATCTCTCTGCGGATAGGCGGGACTGTTGTCGCCGGATCGCCGGGCACCGTCGCAGAAACATAGCCTGTCGCCCCGAATGGCGGCAATGCCCGAATCCGGTCGCCTTGGTGGAGACACTTGTGAAGGTAGAGGTAGGAGCGGGTAGCACAGCTCCCGCCGAACTCCACGTCTACGGCAAAGGTGATCACGGTTTTTCTTTGGCCCACGGCACGGGACATTCCACGGAAAAGTGGCCATCAACTTTCATCGATTGGCTGCGGGATATGGAGATGATCGAATCCGGGCCGGGGAAGGGGTGATGGGCGGGACGCGGGTCGGCCTTCGACGATCGCGCGCTCGGACTCGCGATATGTTGCGAGCACATCTGGATTCATGTGCGCGAAATAGTTGACGGTTAGCGAACCACCCATCGCGGAGCGCTGCGCTTGTTGACCTTGCGTCCCTCCAGTGCCTCGATCCACAGCCGGCACCACTCGTCATAGTCCGACAGTACGGAGGAGGGGTTGCAGCGGCTGCGCACAGCAACGTCCGGTTGGGCAGGACGAGCCGACGGGGTGCCGGTCTGCTGGTAGCGAAGATCCATACTCCAACGCACCGTATCGGTGTTGTTGGGCGTCGAGCGATGGGGAACGGCCTTGTGCATCAACAGCACATCGCCCTTGTCCATCGGCATGGTCAGTCCTTCCTCGCGCAGCCTCTCGTCTTCTACGCTCATCGTGACCAGGCCTCGCTCGATCCAGTGCTGCTGGAGCCCCTCCGTGTGCACCCGCGGGATGATCTGCATGCATCCGTTCTCTGGCCTGGCCTCGGACAGTGGCAACCACACCGTGAGGACGAAGTGCGGGTCGGCCGCCTCAACGAAGGCGCCAGCGTCCTGGTGCCAGGGAGCGATGTGCGGATCGCCGTCGCTTGGCGTGAGACCCTGGGGCAGCTTGGCACGCGTGTGCTGCACGGGGCTGCAGGTGATCTCCGGCCCGACGAGCCCCTCGACGATATCCAGCAGATGGTCATTCCGCAGAAACTCGAAGGAGTCCCGGCCGCGGAAGTGCATGATGTCCAGTTTTGAGTAGATCTCGTCGCATTCACGGCAGATCGAGACCAGCCGGCGGTGGAAGGGCTCATCGGCGTAGAGCTTGGAGATCTTGCCCTCCGTCAACAGCTCATGTGCTCGGCGGTCGATGTGTTGCTCGTATTCGGCGATCACCGGGTCGAGATCGGCATCGGTGAGCACGCCGTGGAGCAGCAGATAGCCCTCCTCTTCGAATTGCGCGATTTGTGCGGCGTCCAGCTTCATACTGGCATCTTCTCCTGAAGGCGAGAAACAAGTCTATTTAGGCGATCCGAGATCCATTTCGACTCACGCCTGCAGATTTGCCGACTCCTCTTCGAGCCTTCTTTCCAGCGTTGTGGAGAAGGATCTTCTTGTCTCATCGGTGAATGGATGGAACTCCCTTTGCCCCTCTCAGTAGACGTTGGGCAAGGTGTAGTCGATGGGCAGGTCGGCGATCCTGGACAGCTGGGTCGGTACTTTGGCCGTTCGCACAAACAGCGACAAACCCCGTGATCACGCCACAGGCAAGTAGCGATGCGATATCCATCGGGACGTCGTCCGGAGTCGGCACCAACTGAGACTGATCCACGGCGAGGGGTGAGGTGGGTAGGTGGCGGGCGTTGTCATCTCAGGCAATCTACGTTCAAGGGGTCGTCTGGACACGCCCTCCCGATCGTGTCACTTTCGCTGCATCACACGCCAACTCTCGAGGCACTGCCCCATGCACTTCGACACGCTCGACAACAGCCGGTCCCCTCAGACCGCCCCCCTCCTCCACCCCTGGAAGAGTGTTCTGCTCGACGCAGAATGTGGTGGCCAGTGGGTCGTGGCTGGAGATGTCGATGGGGACGGCGAAGCCGAGATCATCAGCGCCCAGAATGTTAACGACGCCGATATCCACTACACCAGTGCCGTTGCCGCCCAGCGACTTGACGGGTCGCTCCTGTGGCGCTGGGGGTCACCGAATCTGGGTCGACGCACATGGCACCACGATGTGGCCTGCCAGATCTACGACTGGGATGGCGACGGCTGTCAGGAAGTCATCCTCTGCACGCAGGGGGAACTGGTCGAACTCGATGGCGCTACAGGCCGGGAGCGGCGCCGTTTCCCCATTCCCGAAGAGGCCACCGACTGCCTCGTCTTCTGCGATCTGTCCGGCAACGGGCACCCCGGTGATGTGCTGGTCAAGGATCGCTACAGGAATATCTACGCCTACAACCAGCAGGGCGATCTCCTCTGGCACGTGCACGAGCCGGGTGGTTACAAGACGGCCCACCAGCCCCTGGTCGTCGATATCGACAACGATGGCCGGGATGAGATCATGGCGGGATACGCCCTGCTCAATCCGGACGGCGACGTCCGCTGGGTCTACACCTCAGAAGCCGTCGACATCGGCAGGGGTCACCTGGATTGCTGCCGCGTCTACCGCCCTGGCACGAAGCCGGCTGATGTGCAGCTTGTCCTAACCTGCTGCGGCGCCAACGCCATCGTCATGCTCAACGGCGATGGCCAGGCGATCTGGGAAATCACCGGCGAACACTACGAGTCCGTCGATGTGGGCCGTGTATTGCCGGGCAGCACCGATCCCCAACTGGTCGTCGACATCGACCATGTCGCCGCCGCCGGACCCGTCTATGTCTTCAGTGGCGAAGGGGAGCACTTAGGCCGTCTGATGACGGACTACGCACGGCATCACGTGTTGCTGGATTGGGATCTCGATGGACTGGACGAAATCTTTGTTGGCGACAGCTGTGGCATCTACTCCGGTCAAGGCGAGCGCATTTTCACACTGCAGTTGCCGACAG
>DPVW01000395.1:0-1872 GCA_003529325.1 Candidatus Latescibacterota bacterium
CAGACAGGCCCGCGCCGCAATCCTCCGGACTGGGCGGTGCGCCAGCGAGCCCTGATCGATACGATGGACCGTGCCGCCGTTCCCTTCGTCCGTCACGCGACGCGGCCCGACGGCACCCTCATCCAGCGCTCTGAGTGGACGAGTATGGATGGCACCGACAACGGCTACGAGGCATTCCTCTCCTTCCCCCTGTTCTGTATCCTCGGCGGTAGCGAGTTCATTGAGCAGACGGCGCGCAAGGAGTGGGACGCCATCACCCGGCAGTATGCCAGCCACGGCACCGTCGACCGCGAGTTTGTGACCGGCTTCGACTGGTTTCATCACAGCGAGAGCTACACCTACATCTACTATTTGGCGATGGCCAACCCGGAGCATCTCAGCGATCGCAACCGGGCGCAGTCTTATGCCGCCATGTACATGGGCGACGACCCCCTGGCCCCTAACTGGGACGCCAACAAGCGCATGATCCGGGGGCCGCTCAACGGCAGCCATGGACCGCGCCATGTCACCACGCAAGTCGACTGGGAATACCACCGGGCGGTTCTGGACGATTACCTGTCGCCCTTTGAAGATATCCCGGGCACCGACAGTTCCGATCCAATGTTCAAGGTGAAATGGACACACGACGAGACCTTCGCCAAGCTGCTGGGCCTCATCAACGAGCGCATGACCCGCGGCGACGTGCCGCTCAACATGAACGCGACGAGCATGGTCACCAACGCCTATCTCTACACTGGTGACGACAAGTACAAGCAGTGGGTGCTAGACTATCTCCAGGCCTGGGTCGAACGTCGCGACGCCAACGACGGCATTATGCCCGACAACATCGGTCCAAGTGGGGATATCGGTGAGTTGATGAACGGCAAGTGGTGGGGGGGCTACTACGGGTGGCGCTGGCCGCACGGGGCGCGCAACATCATCGAGCCTGCCTTCGTCGCCGGCAGCTGTGCGGCGCTGATGACGGGGGACATGTCGCATCTCGACCTGTGTCGCTCGCAGCTCGACATGCTGTGGTCGCAGCGCAAACAGGTCGACGGGGTGATGATGGTACCCCTTCGACACGGCGATCAGGGCTGGTTCGACTTCCAGCCACCGAATCTGCACCTGTACATCCACCTGCACTACTTGAGCCAGAGCGATGAAGATCTAGCGCGCCTGAATGAGGTCTTTGCAGAGGAGAGGTTCGAGAACATTCCCGCCGACGGAGCCAATCACTGGCCTTCCAAGGCCTGGTCAGCCTTTGTCGAGGGGAAGAATCCCCACTATCCGCAGCAGTTGATCGAGACGACCTTCACCAGTGTCTGCAATGCCCTGGACAGAGTGGAAGCGGACGACACCGATCCAGAGACGCGTGAGTGCTACCACTTCCATCGACTGAACCCGGTGTTCCCGGAAGGGTTGGTGCGGATGGCGATGGGAACCCCGGCGGCGCTGTACAACGGCGGCCTGCTGCAGGCTCACGTTCGCTACTTTGACCCGGCGGGTAGCGCGCGGGACGTACCCTGCCGAGCTGGACTACCCAAACATGTGGCGGCGCTCGTCGACAAGGTGGGTGCGGATGGTGCCCATCTGACGCTCGTCAATACGGACCCCGTCGACGGCCACCCCGTGCTGATCCAGGCCGGATCCTTCGGCGAGCACGAGTTCACCGAAGTCAGTGTCGATGACGGGAGCGGCGCCCGGCGGCTCGCCGTGAATGGCAGACATCTTCGGGTCGAGTTGGGACCGGCCGCGCAGGTAACGCTGGATCTGGGCATGAAGAGGTTTGCCCACAAGCCCTCTTACGACTTGCCACCCTGTGAGTCGGGCGCAGCGGAATAGGTCACCAGCCCTCGGGTGGCGGGCACATGGCCCTACCCTAGATGCAGAAAA
>DPVW01000395.1:2183-6379 GCA_003529325.1 Candidatus Latescibacterota bacterium
AGATGCAGAAAACATGCCCTTCGCGCACTAACGACACCTGATCCAGTCACTGCAACCAATCAGACTGCCATAAAATGAAGAAGATCGCCGCCATCATCACCGAGTACAAGGCCGGTTCCCACGCGGATGTCATCATCCCGAAGTTTCTGCATGGCTTTCCCACCGACGAGGGCCTGTTGACGCCCCGTACCGAGATTGCCTCGATCTACATCGATCAGTTTCCCGCTGAAGACATCGGCCGAGACGTCGCTGGTGAATTCGATATTCCCATCTATCCGAGCATCGTCGGTGCCCTTACTCGCGGCGGCGATGGTCTCGACGTGGATGGTGTCCTGCTGATCGGTGAGCACGGCGAGTACGCCTGGAACGAGAAGGAGCAGCATCTATTTCCCAGGCGCTATTTCATGGAGCAGATCTGCGGCGTCATGGCCACGAGCGGTTCGGCGGCACCGATCTTCAACGACAAACACCTGTCCTACAACTGGTCCGACGCCAAGTGGATGCACGATCGCGCAGCGGCCGTGGGCGCCCCGTTCATGGCCGGCTCATGTATTGTCGTTGCCTGGCGGTCCCCATGGCTGGAGCATGAGAACGGCGTCGAGCTCGAGGAAGCGATCGCAATCGGTTTTGGCGGCCACGACATTTATGGCTTTCACACACTCGAGGTCCTGCAGTGTATGGTGGAGCGACGCCGTGGCGGCGAAACCGGGGTGGTCGCCGTTACCTGCCTCGAAGGAGATGCTGTCTGGCGCGCCGCCGATGAGGGCCTCTGGTCGCGGGAACTGGCGGAAGCTGCCTGCGCACCCATACCGGACAAGCCGAGCGGGTCGATGGAACAACACTGCCCGAACCCGGTCTTGTTCTCAGTCGAGTACCGCGATGGGCTCAGAGGATCCGTGTTGATGCTGAATGGCTACGTCGGCACCCTCGCCTACGCCGCCCGCGCTGCCGACGGTGCCGTCGGTGCCGCCGAATTCTACTGCCAAGGTCACGGTGCTCCGGGCGGACCCTACGCCCACTTCAGCTATCTGGGGCTCAACATCGAAGAGATGTTCCTGACGGGGGTCCCCAGTTACCCGGTGGAGCGGACGTTGTTGACCAGTGGCATCCTCGAAGCGGCCCTGACTTCCCGTTACGAGGGCTACCGCAGGATGGAAACCGACTGGCTCGACGTAGAATATCAGTCCTATGACCAGCTCCGCTGGCGCCCCACGGCCTCACGACCTTACGGCGCCTGCCTCGATCCCTGGCCCCCGGAGCGCTGAGTCAGCCCATTTCGGTGAACAGCATCAGCATAGTGCCGCTGCCAATGGTAGTATGCCACAAGCAGCATCCATTGCCATTGGCAGAGTCGTAGCAGACATCGCCAAGATGGCCGGAGGCAGACGAAACCGCAATCCGGATCCGTGATATCCTGAGACAGGCGCCGCAAGCAGGGGTCGGGTGGCGGTCAATATCCGTTCATCTGAGACAAGCCGCCCAGACAGTCAGCTGTCGTCAGCTGCCGCCGACACGGCCGTGTCCCGGGGCTTCTTGCGGGATGATTCTGTGTGCCTGCGCGGCTGCGACCTTCTGTTCCATGGGCTCTTCGCTCCTTAGGTGATTGAATCGAACGCTCGCCAAGAATTGTGATGGTCCCTTACAACTATTGCCGGCCTAATTTCTTCTTTCCAACTCTCATCGTTATTTCACCGGTTAGAACTTTTACGTCGGTGGCATTATAGGCCTCTACAGGAACTATGATATTTCCGACTATTGCCCAATCAATATTCTCGCCATTGGCAACGACGCGGATATCCGTTTTGGCCTTCGCTAGGTATTTCACAGTCATTCCAACCGGAATCCATCGATGTTCCTCCGGAATTGAAATGTCAGTTGTAACCCCAGCCACGAGTTCCGCGCCATTACAAATGGCTATGGCGTGGATCGTGCCTATGTGATTGTGAACAGAGGTTTCATTTCTAATCAGAATTTCACAAAAACCAGGCCTAAGTTCCAAAAACTCTGGGCGAATCGTCGAAAAGTATGGTGCTTTCTTCCCTATAGCTTCTCCATACCCCTCATTGCCTAGCTTCTTATATAAATCGTGTAGTTCACTCATACTTTCTCCGATTGACATCTAACGTCAAGAATCAGGCGCGGCTATTGGCCGTCGCTTGCATCCGGCGTGCAGGCCGACGGCGCGAGGGCCGTTCTGGCCCGGACTGCTATATCAGCGGATCCCGATGGCTCGAACCTGCAGAGGTCGGTCGCCCCTTGGAGTCGAGAAACCCGATTTCCTGGAACTGGCAGGAAGAGTTCTCGACACACTAGCGACAACACCCTTTCAACCATTTCGGTGCTTCCGGTATTGAAGAGTGCATCAGGGAACATGACGAGATTCACTGCACTTCAGGGCCCAGCACATCTACGCACGAAAAGTGTGTACCCAGCGTGCACCGGAATCCTGACCTCGATCAGGTGGTCGCGGCGTGGGATGATTTGCCCGATCTGGTCAGGGCGCGAATTCTGGAGTTGGTGAGGACGGGCACGTAACCCTCCCCCGCACTGGCCTGCTCCCTCTTTTCTGACCGGCCCGCCCCCCAGGGCTGGGGGTCTTTAACTGAGGACGGTGTCGGGGGGCTCCCTCGTCATCCCAACCCGTCCAGGGCCACCATCTGGGCCACGCTCAACTCCCAGTCGAAGATGTCCATGTTCTCCCGCAGGTGATCCACGGACGTGGACTTGGGAATCACCACTACACCTTTCTGCACGAGCCAGCGCAGGCAGACTTGGGTCGCGGACTTGCCGTGGGCGGCAGCGGCGCCGCGCACGGCTTCGCGGTTGTCGACTTCGCCTCTGGTGGTCGGCGTCCAGGCGGTGACGACGACGCCCTGTGACTGACAGTGGGCGCGCAGGGCCTCGGGAGCGGTCAGCACGTTGTACTTCACCTGGTTTACCGTCACGGAGTGTGGGCAGGCGGCGCAGGCGGCATCGAGTTGCTCTTCCGAGAAATTGCTGACACCCACCGAGGTAACCTGACCGGCATCGACGAGTTCGGCAAAGGCACCCATGGTCTCGTCGATGGGGACGTCGTCGACGGGCCAGTGCACGAGCAGCAGGTCAACGCAGTCGAGACCCAGCTGTTCGAGGTTTTCGGCGTGCTGGGTGCGCACGTCGCCGGGGCGCAGGTGGGTCTTCCAGATCTTCGACGTCAGGAAGTACTGGTCACGGGCCACGCCGCTGGCGCGCAGGCCGACGCCGACTTCACGCTGATTCTCGTACATCCAGGCCGTATCGATGTGGCGGTAGCCCATCTCCAGGGCTTGCGGGATCACCGTCTCGCACGCGGTTCCCCGCAGATCCCAGGTGCCCAGGCCCAGCATGGGGAGATCATGGCCGTTGAGCAGTCCGGTGCTCGGAGTCATGCTGGCTCGTAATTCGAAGAGCCCGCGGCTGCCAGCTCCACGATCCAGATGTTTCGGTAGCAGACGAGGTCCCGATGGTCCTGTAGCAACAGGGGGCCGGGGGTCAGGATGTCTTCGTCGATGGCGGCACCGGTAACTCCCGGCAGCTGCACGTTGTTGTGGATGATGATGTCGTTGTGGGCGAGGCTCAGTGTCGGTCCGGAGTCGCCGGCTCGCGGGGCGCGAAAGACCACGTCGTAGGTCTGCCACTCCATCGCCGGTCGGCAGCCGTTGGACAGGGGAGCGAACTGGTTGTAGATGGCGCCGCAGTCTCCGAGGCCGGGCTTGTCCCAACCGTACGAGTCGAGAACCTGGACTTCGTATCGGCCCTGCAGGAAGACGCCGCTGTTGCCCTTGGCCTGGCCAGTGGCCTGCGGCATGTCCGGGCAACGGAACTCGAGATGCATGACAAAGTCCGTCATGCGTTGGGTCGTCATGATGTCACCCGTGCCGGGGGTCACGTGCAGGATGTCGCCCTCCACGCGCCACTGCGCCGGATCACCGTCCCGGCTTGTCCAGTTGCTGATGCCACTGCCATCGAACAGAACGATGGCGTTCCCCGGCGGTGGGGCGTTGCGCGTATCCATGGATTGTCCTCCTGTGGGCCTTTGACGAAGTCATACAGGTTCTCCGGAGTGATCAGCCATAAAGGTTATTACGCCAGTATCGACCACCTGTCCTGATGGAGCAACTTCACAGTCATATCGATGATTCGAGAGTGATCACTCTTATATGGGATTACTTAAACAG
>DPVW01000395.1:6706-7376 GCA_003529325.1 Candidatus Latescibacterota bacterium
AACAGAACAGTTCAATTCGGTGGGCTGTACCGTGATATTAAACGAGGCATATCATTAGGTTGCCCGCTATCTCCTTTGATAGGGGCGTTGTACTTAACGCGATGGATCCGTGGGCCGAGTGTCACGACACGCGGTGCGTCACATAGAAGTCTCCGCGCCTAGTTTCTTCGAGCAGCCATGCTTAAGTCTGAAAAATCGGTTTGATGAACAATCGAACGAACTATTTGCGACATGTTATATCCTCACATGCCACGATGGGGCTGAGGGCGCATGCCGATCCCGCAGGCTTAGGAAAGTCAATTGTCCAATTACCGTCCTGTGGTACGTTTTGACAATCAACCCCGTTCTCCAACTATATGGACGAGCGCCGGCATTTCAAATAGTTCGGGCCAATTCTTTGGCTCAACGATTTTACGTGTGCCTTCCGGCAGAAAATGAAAAATAACAAATTGCAGAATGAATTGTTGCCCAAACCGGAATAGCCGTCGCGATAATGCCATTGGTTGCTCCCTGAGAACAGCACCGCTTCACCGGGATGCAGGCTACAGGAGTTGAACCGCTACATCAGCTGACACACAACGTGCGACGATGGACCAATTCCGCACAACGTCACCGTTGGGTTGCCACCGCGCTGCTCGACATTGAGCCGCGCCTGCGAAGGATCAAAGGA
>DPVW01000421.1 GCA_003529325.1 Candidatus Latescibacterota bacterium
GATTGGAGCCAATCGATTGGCACGGCCAGAGCAAGCAACAGGTCGCCGCCGCCAGCGCCGAGGGGTTGGCAGAGTAGGGGACCGCGATCAAATCACATAGACGAGTTTCGCCACCGACAGGAGCACACCCAGCAACAGCCACGGCGCCGCAGCAACGACAACGTGACCTTCGATGTGGCACAATCGGGCGATCGGTTGCAGCAGAAAGATGAGCAGACCGAACAGGGCCCACGCCATCTGCACGAGCACGCCGGTACCGACTTGAATCGACTCGGAGGACAGGCCAACGACGGCTGTGATCAACAGTGCGCCTGCGAGTTTACCGAACTTTATTTGTGTGCAGGGCGACGGAAAGTTTCCAGCCGAAGGGTCGACGCAGGAGCAGGCCGATACCGGAGACCAGCAGGGCGCTGGTGTGGAGGATCGCCAACATTCCGAATGGTCGTCGGCGTTGCGGAGGGTGCCGCTGTCGATGGCTCGAGCAGGGCGACGACGACGGAGGCCATGCCCCCGAGTCCGCGAAGGACGGCGACCAGGCCAAGTGTGATCAGGAACAGCCGGTCGTATTGCTGGAGAAAGCTTATCCTTGAGGGAACTGATCTGCTAAAGGCGTTCGGCTCCCAGAGAGCGGGGCAGTATATGCTTGACGTCGAAAATCACGTGGTCCTGCTTGACGAAGCAGCCGATTCCTTTGGCGCCAAGTTCCCGGAACTGATCGTGGGCGACGGCCATGATGACCGCATCATACGTGCTCTGGGGGACTGAGGCGAGCAACTCCACGCCATACTCCCGCTGCGCTTCGATGGGATCAACCCAGGGATCGTGCACGTCGACCTGCACGTGATACCCCTGCAATTCACTGATCAGATCGACGACGCGCGTGTTGCGGATGTCGGGGCAGTTCTCCTTGAAGGCCAATCCGAGAATCAGGACCCGACTGCCAACGACATTGATCCCGGTGCGGGTCATGCTGCGAATCAATCGCTCGACGATGTGGTGACCCATCTGATCATTGATGCGTCGCCCCGCCAGGATGATCTCGGGATGATAACCGATGGCCTGCGCTTTGTGAGTCAGGTAATACGGATCGACGCCGATACAGTGGCCACCGACGAGTCCCGGACGGAAGTGCAGGAAGTTCCACTTAGTACCGGCCGCCTTGAGCACTTCTTCGGTATCGATGCCGAGGCGGGAGAAGATCAGTGACAGCTCGTTGATCAGCGCGATGTTGAGATCGCGTTGTGTGTTCTCGATGACTTTCGCCGCCTCCGCAACGCGGATACTAGAGGCTTTGTGTGTGCCTGCATCGATGATCGAGGCGTAGAGTCCGTCGACGAATGTCGCCGCCGCCTCGGTGGAGCCAGACGTCACCTTGATGATCATCGGCAGTCGATGTTCCTTGTCACCTGGATTGATCCGTTCCGGGCTATAGCCGACAAAAAAGTCTTTGTTGAACTCAAGACCTGATTCGCGCTCAAGCTGCGGTACACAGACTTCTTCGGTCGCGCCGGGATAAACGGTCGACTCGTAGATGACGACGTCGCCCTCGGACAGGACCTGGCCGATGGTCTTGCTCGCCGCCAACAATGCGCTCATGTCCGGTCGCTTGTGCTCATCGATCGGGGTCGGAACCGTAACGATATACGTGTTGCAGTCGCGGATGGCTGCCAGGTCGGCTGACAGGACCAGACCGCTGGCGGCTTCCAATTCGTCAGAGGTAATCTCCAACGTGACATCCCGGCCTGCCCGCAGCGCCTCGACTCGGGTGGCGTCGATGTCGAATCCCGTGGTGAGGTACTGTTTGCCAAATTCGACGGCCAGGGGCAGACCGACATATCCCAGTCCAAGCACTGCGATTCGTGCCTCGGGAATGAGGGTACTGGGGCCCGTCATACTTGTCATCGGCGACACTCAAAGTCGGAGGGGTGGGGTCAGTCACAGTGGTGGTAGAAACTGCATACAACTCGGACCGCGTGCCAGCGCGGCCGACAAATGGCGACTGCGAGGGTCGCCTTGAATAAAATCCTTGGCGGAGAAGAGCAGGAGCCACACACGGTCTTCAACATCTACGGTTCGACGATGGAGCAGCGAACGCGACACCGTCATCGCCTAGATCGATTTCTCCTGCGATCTGGAAAATCGGACCGGTCACGTACGGGTTCCAGGTCATCTCGAACTCCGTCTCGAGCCCATCAAGAATCCGGTGACGGGCAAACCACACCGGGCGGTTATCCGACTGCCGGAAGGTTTCGAGTATCGAGAGGCTGAGATGGCGAGTGGATCTTTCCAGGGCCACAAAGACTGGGACTTCGAGCACAGCAACTGCTACGGTGCCATGTGGTACGCCGCATACGGTCCCTACGGTATCCTCGAAGCGTGAGTTCGCGGTTGCCCCGATTCAGAGCCTTCCGAAAGTTCAATGACGCAGCGCCACCAGCGGTGCTGGCCTCTCCCTCCACACTCAACCGCTACATCGCTGATAAACACTTTGCCGGTGATACGCTGCACTCGCTGATCGTCCGTGCTCTTGGGGACGCACGGTGCATATCGGTCAAAGAGGTGGTGGAGAGTTTCGAGGTGTTCCAGCGGCTGCGGAAACCGATCCGCTCCAAATACGTCATGGATCTGTGTTGCGGTCATGGCCTCGTCGGCATGCTGATGGTCATCTTCGAGCCGGATGTAGAGTCTGTCACTCTGTGCGATCGACGCATACCCGAGAGCAGTCACCGCTGTCTTGCCGCGATCGAGTCCGTCGCCCCCTG
>DPVW01000284.1:0-6846 GCA_003529325.1 Candidatus Latescibacterota bacterium
GGCGCCAGATCACTCTCCTCCATGCCCTGGCGTTGCAGCGCCTCACGGACATCGGCAACGGTGACTTCGTAGGCGTGATCCAGAACATCGACGCCCTTGGCTCCAGCGATGTCGATGAGGATGCCACGAGTGAAAATGGGCTTGATATTTTCGATACCGAGTTTGTTCAGGCCATATGTTCCGGCTACCTCTGAGAGGGGAAAACCGTTGTAGAACACCTCTGTCTCGGTGCCATCCGCCATGCGCATGCGCGTGCCGATGTGTCCGGGGCCATCAAGCTGGGTGCCGATCTGGCCGATCTCACCGCAGAGAAACTCGTCGTGCCACACCAGCTGGTTTTCTCCCACAGGCCCACCGGAAGGAGAACCGGGGATCGTCATTGTGTACGTGCGTTGACCAAACAGTGGCATGCCGTGCTCGTAGACCTGGCCGAGCTCATAGACCTTGCCCGTCTCGACCAGTTGTGCGGCACGCAGAACCAACTCCGGCGTGATCCAGTTGGAACTACCCGCCTCGTCTGTGGCACCCCAGATAGGATGCGGCCACCAAGGTCCCGCGGCGCGATCCTGCGACAGGACCGGCCCGGAGACAGACAAGGTGATCAACAATGCGGCAGCAGATGTGGGAATGAGGTCAGCAAAACGGAGTTGAGCGCGTCTCATGTCATTTCCATCCTTGTCGCAGGTGAGTGCGCAAAGGTAGACGCATGGCGACCGGGGTCAACGCGATGTCACGAAGTCGCTTGTGTTTCGTACTCCTCGAGCTGACGACCGATCTCTTCCCACGCCATCATGCCCTGCTCGAGATCGGCCTCTACCTGTTGTAGAGCTGTCGTCAACTCGGTGAGCAGCTCCATGTCTCGCGCCTCGCTGGCGGCGCCGATTCTTTCGCCAAGATCTGTCTTGCGCTCTTCGAGGCTAGCGATGGTTGTCTCCAACTTCGCATGGCGCTCCTGCATCTGTTCGAATGCCTTGCGCTGGCGCCGGCTCTCCCGACGCGCCTCCCTGTCATCGACCTGATTCGACTCAGGAGCCTCCGCAAGTTGGCGGGGAGACTGGCCCTCCCGCCACGCAGAATATTGCGACCAGTTGCCGTCGTAGGGTGTCAACTCACCCTCCTCGACGAGCCAGATCTGTGTCGCCAGCGACTGGATCAGATAGCGATCGTGACTGACGAGCAGGACGGTGCCGGCAAAATCGGCGAGCACCTCCTCGAGGACCTCCTGGGAGGCGATGTCGAGATGGTTCGTCGGCTCATCGAGGATGAGAAAATTCGCCCCCTGCAGCACGAGCCGCGCCAGGGCCACCCGACTCCGTTCACCACCACTGAGTTGCTCGATGCGTTTATCCACATCATCCCCGGAGAATAGGAAGCTGCCCAGCAGATCGCGTAATTCACTGGTTCTTGTCCCTTCCGGCGCCACCTCGTCGAGCGCTTCGACGAGGGTTTGGGAGCCGTCGAGATACTCCTGGGTCTGCGGCAGGTAGCCAATCTCGACCTTGGCTCCCAGGCGCAACTCCCCTGCCAGTGGTTCGAGTTCACCCAGGATGGCTCGCACCAGGGTCGTCTTGCCGGCCCCATTCGGGCCGATCACGGCAAGCCGTTGTTCGCGATACGCCTCCACCTCGCCGGTGGTCCGCAACACGGGTTCGGCGGCGGCGTCGTATCCCAATTCCAGATCGGTCAGCCGCACGACGATATCCCCCGTCCGCCCGGACGACGCCATGCGCAGACGCATACGGGTGTGCTGCTGCGGTCGCTCGATGGCCTCGTCACGGAGAAACCGTTGCAAACGCTTGCGCCGTCCCTGCGCCTGATTCGTGCGTTGCCCGGCCATGAACCGTCGCACATACTCCTCGGTCTTCTCCACATACGCCCGCTGCGCCTCCCACTCCTTCAGACGGCGGGCATAACGCTCCTGGCGTTGTCTGAGGTAGGCGGAGTAGTTGCCACGATACGTCTCCAAACGGCCAAAAGAGATCTCCCAGGTTCGCTCTGTCACTCGGTCGAGGAACCAGCGATCGTGGGAGACGACGAGATAGCTGCCGGCTCGATCACGCAACCAGCCTTCCAGCCATTCAACAGCCCGTAAGTCGAGGTAATTCGTCGGCTCGTCGAGTAGCAGAAGCTCACTGCCCTCCACCAGCAGGCGTGCCAATTGAACGCGGGTACGCTGGCCACCACTCAGTTGCGCCAGGGGCGTATCGTGATCGCTGGCGTCGAACCCCAGACCGGCGAGTACGGTATGAATCCTGGTCTCGTAGAGATATCCGTCTCGACGCTCGAAGTCCGCCTGCATGGCGCTGTATCGGGCCAGCAGGGGATCGTCGTCGACGCCCGTCAGTTGCGCGGCCACCGCCTGCAACTCGGACTCCAGGCGACGCAGGTCGGCGACACCTTCCAGCATCCTCTCCCAAACCGTGCCGTCGAGCACGGTACCTCCGGCATCCTGTACCAGATAGCCGATGTTGAGATCGCGCTTCCTGTGGATCTGTCCCGGGGGATCGGAAACCTCCAATCCGGCGAGGATGCGCAGCAACGTCGTCTTGCCGCCGCCATTGATGCCGACCAAGCCTATGCGGTCACCCTTTTCGATGGCGAAACTGAAGTCGGAGAAGACATACCGGTGCGCGTAGGACTTGCCGACATCAGATCCCGTGAGTAGCGACAATTGTTATCAGCCTTCGTCGTAGCCCGATTCTTGCAGAGCGGCGTGGAGAAAATCGAAGTCCGGGACCCGCTCCTCGGTACGTTGCCAGCGGCCGACAGCATCCGGGCGCACGATGATGCGCCCCAGGGGAAAACCGAGAAAGGCTTCGAGTCGTTCCAATTCCCGTTCCTGATGCAGCACGAAGTCCTCAAAACGCAGTGTCATCCAGTGCCGCGGTTTGGCAGTTGCCGCCACCAGGTCATACTGATACTTCCAGGAGATGGCCCGCCGCTTCAAGGTGTCTTCCGTCTCCGGATATTGCACGCCGAATTTGGTCAGATCGTCGGTGGTGTGTCCACCGAGAATGGAGTCTCGTGGATCCCGCACCAGATAGATGTAATAGGCCTCTGGAAACAGACGCGTAATCCAGGGCAACGACAGGGTCGTCTCCGGGAGTTTCCAGCCTTTGTGTTCGCTCTTGGCCGCCGTCACGTCCTGCAGATATTCGCGCACCAGAGCTTCGTACTCCGCCTCGACAGGCCTCCGGTTCAGCGCCTCGAAGTCCCATTCGAGTCCACCTTGCACTGCACATGGCGGGCGAACACCCGCGCGCCCTCGTACATGCTCTCTGGTGGCACCTTGTCTCCGGAGCGATTGATCGTTTTGCCCATGAACACGCCGCTGGCATACAGCGTGTGGGATATGGCACGCGTACCGGAATGACCGCGACCGATGATCGTGATGAGGGACACGCTGGTGGGTTCTCCTTTGTCGGACTGAAATCGGGCTGGTGAGTTAAGTTAGGACACCATGACAGATGATGGGATACTGGAACTACGGGACCTGCTGCAAAAACACGGGACGCGACGTGATCTGGACCTGCACCTGGTCGAGCGTGTCGAAGAGGCGCCCGCCTTGTTTCAGGCCGGTCTCGTCCATCGCAAATGGGCCGTCGTCGCCGACGAGACCACCCAGCGCCTCGCTGGCACCTACCTGGCCAGTGCCCTCAACGCGCCGCTATTACGTATACCTGGCCGGGCAGGGGGGGCCGTCGTTGCCGGCAGAGCGGAGGCAGACCGACTGACGCGGCAATTGCAGACGAGCGGCGCTGAAGCCGTTGTCGCCGTCGGTGCGGGCAGTCTCAACGACCTCACGAAGTTCGCCAGCCAGCAACTGGGTATTGGCTGCGCCGTACTGGCCACGGCACCATCGATGAATGGCTATACCTCTGCTGGCGCAGCGTTGTTGGAGGGCGGGGTGAAACTCTCCGTCCCCTGCGCTCCGCCACGCATCACCGTGGCACCCATCGGTTTGTTGTGTCAGGCGCCGGCACGCATGATTGCAGCCGGCTACGGCGATCTGCGATCCCGGCCGGTGAGTGGCGCCGACTGGTATCTCAGCCACCGCCTCCTCGGCACCCCGTATGCCGCCGAGGCTCTGGGGTTGATTGACGAAGCCGACCGCGTCGCCGCTGCCGCTGTCGACGGACTGGCAACGCGGTCGCCGGCAGCGATCGCCAATCTGACGACGGGCCTGCTGCTGTCGGGCATGGCCATGGACATTGTCGGCACATCGGCCCCCGCCAGTGGTGGCGAACACCTTGTCAGCCACTATCTGGACATGTTCCACTTCTCCTGTGGCGGGCCACACGATCTGCATGGCTGCCAGGTCGGTGTCGCCACCCTGGCCCTGGCCAGTCTCTACGAACGCCTGCTTAAAATCGACATTCACGCGGTACAGGCTCCGACCCACGAGCCCTGGACGGATCTGGCCGAAAGACTGGCATCACACTTCGGGCCACTCTGGTCTGCCGTAGAACCTATTGCCCGCCAGGTGCATGGCGACGACGAGGCCAGGCAGGATAGGTTAGAAACCCTCCGACTTGGATGGGCTGAAACGACAACGGAATTGCGTCGGATTCTGGGACCGAACCCCACCTGCACCGAACAACTGCAACGCGCCGGCGCTCCAATCCGTTTCGCCGATCTCGGCGTCAGCCCGGAGCAGACTCGTGCCGCGCTGCTCCACGCCCGTTTCGTCCGGGCGAGATATACCGTCCTCGACCTGGCCGCTGAACTCGGGCTCCTTGACTCGTGGGTCGATGACCTGCTGGCGACGAGCCACCTGTGAGACGACGGCTCCTGTCCGCCGCCGTCCTGCTGGCCTGTGCCGGGCTCTTCGCCCTGCTCTGCACGCGTTATGACGTGGTCCAGGATGACGCCTACATCTCTCTTGTGTATTCGAAGAATCTCGTTGCTGGCGATGGCCTCGTCTTCAATCTCGGCGAGCGCGTCGAGGGATATACCAACTTCTCATGGGTCATCCTTCTCGCCCTGCCTCACGCTCTCGGCCTGGATGCGGTTGCGACAGCCCGTCTCTTCGGTGTGTTATCGGCGGCGGCCCTGATCCTGCTCTCATGGCGCACGGCGGCGAGTCTGAGTTCACGGCCGCAAGACCTCGCACACTTGGTGGCGCCATGCCTGTTGGCAGCCAACGGCGCGTTGGCATTTTGGACCCTGAGTGGCATGGAGACAGCGGCCTTCGCTCTTCTTGTCACCGCCGGCGCCACACGCTACCTGCAGCGGGGACGATTGGATGGCTGGACGGGTGTCCTCTTCGGCCTGGCGGCGCTGACACGACCCGAAGGCTGGATGTTTTTCACCCTCACCGTGGCACACCAGGTTGCCCGTCTGCTGCTCGATCCTCATGGTCCCGTGATCGCCGCGGTCCGCCAGTTATGGGCGGCGCCGGTCTGTTTTGCCAGTCTCGTCTTGCCGCACCTGGCATTCCGCTGGTTCTATTACGGTCAGCCCTTGCCAAACACATTCTATGCCAAGACCGGCATCTCCCTCACCTATCTGACGCACGGGCTTCGATACACCGCCAAGTTTTTCATCGACTATGGTCTTTGGGGATTGGCTCCTTTGCTCGTCGTCGCCCTGCTGGCCCGTCGCCGTACACGGGCTGGGGTTTCCTACATCGCTCTGCTCCTGTTTGCCAACGTCGCCTACGTAACTCTTGTCGGTGGTGACACGATGGCGGAAAACCGCCTCTACCTGCCGGTGCTGGCGCTGCTCGCCGCCGCCCTCGCCGAAGCGACGCGTGTCGCCACGTTATACGGTCTAGGTCGCCGCCGCGTCTCAGCGGCCGTGGGGATCCTGCTGCTGGCAGCGATGGTACGCTCCGTCACCGGGCCAGACGAAGAGCTGACCCACGCCCGCGACGCAACGATGGCGCACAATGCAAAGCTGCAGGAATTGGCGGACTACACCAACGCCGCAGGCGAACCCTTCAGCCTGGTGGCGAGCACCGCCATCGGGATCCCACGATACCAGACCAAAGCTGCCGTCCTCGATCTGGTTGGCCTCACCGACAGGACCGTCGCCCACGAACCCAAGCCATTGGCCGGCATCCGTGACGATCACATCCTGCGAAACTACCATGTCACCTACACCCTGGATCGAGCCCCAGACGCCATTCTGTTTATCACCGGCATGCGCCCGGGTACGCCAGCAGAGCGAGCCCTGTTTCTCTCGCAACGCTTCCGCCGTGACTACCGCTTGACCTACCTGCAGGACCATCGGCCACTCTATCTGCGCCGGCCCGGAGAAGGACACGACGAGGCGATTTTCGCGGACGGAGCCTTCATTGAACGGTATACGGAAGCTCTCGGCGTTATGCGCCAGGACCCGGTGCGAGCGATCGAATTGTTCCACGAAACCCTGCGACTCGGCCCATCCGACTTCGCCATGCCACATTGCTGGATCGGTAGACTGCTCTACGAATCGGGTCAGTTGCAGGAAGCGGCAAACCATCTGCTACGGGCACTGGCCATCGACGAGACCATCGTCATGGCCTGGGCCCATCTGGCTTTGATCGATCTGATGGAAAATGGGGACGGCGATGCCGTCACCATGGCCCGCACCGCCGTCGAACTGGCGCCGCGATCGCACTTCTGTCGCTACGTGCTGGGGCGCATCCTGATGGCCGAGGACCCTGCATCAGCAGTGCGTGAGTTGACAATCGCCGTCGAGCTGGGTGGGGCGCAAACGGGGGACGCACTCTATCGACTCGCCCTGGCATTCGAGCGGGACCACAACACACAGGCGGCACAGCTGGCATGGACGGCGCTGCTCACGCTGCGTCCTGGCGACGCCAGGGCCATACGGGCCCTTACCACCCCGCCCTGAGTTAAA
>DPVW01000284.1:7185-7857 GCA_003529325.1 Candidatus Latescibacterota bacterium
AGGAGCTGGCCCTGTCGGAGGCCCGCTACCGCGCGCTCGTCGAGGGCAGTTCTGACTTCTTATACGTCCTCGATCCCGATGGTCACTTCACCTTCGCCAATGCGGAAGCAGGACACCTGCTCGGTTATTCTCCGGACGAAATTATCGGCCGGCACGACACCGAGTTCCTGGTTCCCGAAGATGCAGAACGCATCGGCCCCGCCTTCCACGAACGTCGTACAGGCGAACGCGCGACCCGACGCATAGAGGTCCGCCTCCGGGCCCGTGGCGGCGTCACCCGTGACGTCGAGATGGATGTCAGACACTTCTCAATATCCGCCCACGGTCGCGGCGGCTCATTCGTGGGCACTCATGGCGTCGCCCGCGACATCATCGATGAGCAGATATTGCAGAACCTCACGCCCTTTGAATCGCTGTGCCAGATCGTCGAGCTGCGGACGCACCAGCGGATCGCGGAGATGTAGTACCTGGACGATACCCGGACCATCGGCGCCAACCGCCTCCTCCTGCGCCAGTCGCCAACCCACCTGCTCATCCATCATCGCCACTTCCAGTCGCTGCCCGCTTTCCCAAACCACTGCCGGCGACGAGCTCTGACGTCGTCGCAAACACCTGCGACGCCAGCAGACGGGCAAGGACCTCCTGTCTAGCCGACTCCGGTGACGGAGCCTG
>DPVW01000410.1 GCA_003529325.1 Candidatus Latescibacterota bacterium
GGGTCGATTACTCTATGGTAAAATCGCGCAGCATCTCAAACGTGTAGATGCCGGCGTCGTGCCCGTCCGCCCAGCGAATCTTAATACCATAACGACCGACTGGATCGAACCCCTTCGCCTCAGACGTGGGATTGACGCTGGCGGCGGTGACGATGGGTAGTTCGTCCCCTATCAGCTGCGGACCATGCGGTTCGCCACGGGCCTGACCACAGTTGGCGCAGGGACACTGCAACCGCAAGTCGTGAAGGGCATAACTGCTGCGGTGCCCATCCTGCCAACTGATCAACAGTTCCCGTTCCCCCAGTTCAATGCTGGTAGGTCGACGGCGTTTCTTCTCTTCGCGACTACGCATCACCAGATCTCTCCGGAAAGCCTGGCCATTAGCTCGTAGGGGTAGGCGCCGGTAATCTCCACTTCCGCAAAGCGGCCCACCAGACCGGCGGGTTGTGCCATTTTGGCACCGGCACTGCCGCTACCATCGATCTGCAACAGGCCCTCCTCCGGCTCGGTTTCGATCAACACGTGACCATCGATCTCGGGGGCATCCCGTTGCAGACGGGCTGTCAGGGCATTTGACATTTCGTCGGCAGCATCGATCAGCACCGTCTGCCGGGTGCCGACCAGGGCGTGATTGATCTCACCTGAGATGCGCTCCTGTACTTCGGTGAATCGGCGATAGCGCTCGCGCACGACATGGGCTGGCAACTTGCCGTCCAATTCGAAGGCCGGCGTGCCCTCCTCGTCGGAATACAGAAAGCACGTGGCGTTGTCGAAGCGGGTTGACTCGACAAAATTCAGCAACTCTTCAAAATCGGCGTCGGACTCTCCTGGAAAACCGACGATGAAAGAAGATCGAAGGCCGACACCGGGCATGCGCTGCCGCAGCGTGTCCAGTAGATCGAGCGTTTTCTTCTTCGTCGTCGCCCGTTTCATGCGCACCAGCACAGGATCGGCGATGTGCTGCAGTGGCATATCGACGTACTTGCACATCTTCGGCTGGTCGGCGTAAAACTGGAGCATCGGTTCCGTCCAGAAGGCCGGATAGGTATACATCAGACGCATCCAGTCGATACCATCCACTGCCGCCAGTTGCTCCAGCAGTGGCACCAGTTGCGCCTTGCCGTAGAGATCGGCGCCATAACGCACTGAGTCCTGGGCGACGAGCACCAGTTCGCGCACACCTGCTGTGGCGAGTCGCTGCGCTTCGGCGACAAGCTCTTCCATGGGCTCGCTTACATGGCGTCCGCGAATCGTCGGGATCGCGCAGAACGCGCATTTGTGATCACAACCATCAGAAATCCGCAGATAGGACCAGTGCTTCGGCGTCAAACTCGTGCGGGGGGCGACGTCGACATAGTGGCCCCGGGTGCGACCCAGCAACTGATCGACGTGACGGACGATATCACGCTCTTCCCTCAGCGTGAGAATGAGATCCGCATCCCCTGACAGTTCTTCTTTCAATTCCTCTTCGTAGCGCGTCGACAGGCAACCGGTGACGACCACCCCCTTGCAGCGTCCGCCCTGCTTGAGCTTGCTCGCCTCGAGGATTGTCTCGATGGACTCCTCTTTGGCGGGTTCGATGAAACCACAGGTATTGACGATGACGATATCGGCATCTTCCGGCTCGGCGGTGATGACGTACTCGTTGGCACCTAGCAAACCCAACATGCGTTCGGAGTCCACCGTATTCTTCGGGCAACCAAGGCTGATGACGTGGACGTTGGCGTTGTCAGCCATCAGCCATCAACCACAGCGGGCCTGCAGGGCTTCGATGGTGGCCCGTACCTGGTCATCTTCGACACCGTCGACGACGTCCACCGCACCGATTCGACGGGCCAAGACGAAGCGATGACGACCGCCAATGCGCTTCTTGTCAGACTTGGTCCGCTCCGCAATCGTGGCGGCATCGACCTGACCAACACCCTCGGGGACGCCGAGCCGTTCGATGAGGGCGTCGTGGCGCTCGCGTTCGGCGGCACTTTCCCACAACCCACGGTTCGCCGCCAACTCCCCGGCGGCAATCATGCCGAGCAGAACCGCTTCGCCATGCCGATAACGCTTGTAAGCTGTTGCAGCCTCGATGGCATGACCGATGGTATGACCATAGTTGAGGATCGCCCGCAGACCGCCTTCGCGTTCGTCGGCGCTGACAACCTCAGCCTTGATCTGTGCATTACGGGCGATGAGCCAGTCCAGTTCGGTGGCGTCGATCTTCATGTCGGCGACCCCCTCGATGCGCTCTTCGAGGAAGCCGAATAGTTCTGCATCACGGATGATCCCATGTTTGACGACCTCCGCCAGACCGGAAACAACTTCGGTGCGGGGCAAGGAGCGCAGCGCATTCGTGTCACTCAGCACAAGTCTGGGCGGGTGGAACGCACCGATCAGATTCTTGCCGAGGGGATGGTTGACCGCGGTCTTGCCACCGATGCTGGCATCGACCTGGGCGAGGATCGTCGTGGGCACCTGTACCACATCGACGCCACGCAGAAAACTGGCAGCGACAAAACCGCCGAGATCGCCGACGACACCACCCCCGAGGGCGGTGACCCAGGCGCCGCGATCATATCCAGCCTCGAGCATTTGGCCCACCAGAGTTTCCACGGAGGTCAGATTCTTGCCCCCCTCTCCCGCGGCATACGGCACGATGAGCACCTCGAAGCCCGCCGCGCGCAGGCTGTCAGCGGCCACCCCGGCGAGGCCGTCGGTGAGAGCCGCATCGGCGATCAGAGCGCAGCGGTCCCCCAGGCCGAGAGCTCGGCAACGTTCGCCGAGGGAGGGGAGAATACCGTGGCCGACGACGACGTCATACCGGCCGCCATGGGGCAGCTCGATGCCGATGGTGGTCATTGAACGCCCAATCGATCGGCCAGGCGGCGCGCCAATTCTTCAGCATCACTCGTCTCGGTAGATTGCAGCGTGATATCCGCCATGGCGTAGTGTGGTTCGCGCTCCTTCAACATGGACTCAATCTTCTCTCGCTTCTGTTCCTTCGACAGACCCGCAAGCAGCGGTCGCTCGTCACGACGTGACACACGCTCAAGAATCGTGTCCACGTCGGCCTGTACGCAGATGAGGAGACCGCCACTGGCGCGGACCGTCGCCCGATTCTCACTGCTGGCAATGGCACCTCCCCCGAGAGCGACGACGGCGTCAGGTCGAGCGGCGGCGTCGACGACACATTCGGCTTCCAGTTGCCGGAACACATCCTCCCCATCCTCGGAGAAGATACGGAGGATCGGTTTGCCGGCACGCATTTCGACCATCTCGTCCGTGTCGTAGAATGGCCGGTCCAACTGCAGGGCCAGGACTCGACCGATCCGACTCTTGCCAGTCGCCATGAACCCGGTCAGAAAAATGGGGTGGGAGCATGTCACTGGCTGGCACTCTGCCCCTGGCGGCGTCGGCGCTTCTCATCATAGCACGCATCACAGTTCCACATGGGTGGCTTCGACAACGCATTATACCCTTCATCGACCACGTCGCGGCGCAGATGCTCGGACTCTTTGCCGCAGGTATCGCAGACGAGGGGTTTCTTCTGAGACTGGGTCATTGGTGTCACATCTCTTCCGGTGCGCTCATACCGAGCAGATGCATGCTGGTTGACAACACCCCGACAGCGGCGGCGACGAGGCGAATACGGGCGGCGATCAGGTCCGCATCCTCCCCCGCCAGTACGGGCACCTCGTTATAGAACTTGTTCGCCGCCGTCGCCAGCTCGAGTGCGAAGCTGGCGACGTAGGAGGGTTCATTTTCGCGTGCCGCGTTGTCGAGTACGCGGGGAAACTCGGCCAGCTTCCGTGCGAGGCGCATCTCCCCCGGTTCGCCGAGTCGGGAAAGGTCAGCCGTCAACTCCGCGGACCCTCCGTATTTTCGCAGGATACTGCAGAAACGAGCATGTGTGTACTGCACGTAGGGGCCGGTCTCGCCATCGAAGTTGAGCACATCCTCGAGGGCGAAGCTGATGTCCCGCGTGCGCCGGTTGTTGACGTCGGCGAAGACGACGGCGCTGATCCCCACCTGGCGCGCCACCTGTTCGGCATTGGGCAGATCGGGATTCTTCTCGGCGATGATCTGTTGCGTGAGTGCGATCGCCTGGTCGAGGACCTCTTCCAGGATGACCGAAAATCCCTTACGCGTAGAAAATGCCTTGCCCTTGAAGGACATGAGCCCGAAGGGAGCGTGTTCGCAACGATCGATCCAGTCCACGCCGGCTCGTTTCAGGCCGAGAAACAGTTGCTGAAAGTGCAACATCTGTCGGCTATCGGTGACATAGACCATCTTGTCGAAGGCGTATCTCTGCCAGCGGTAGAGGAGGGCCGCTACGTCACGACTGTGATAGGTACTGGTGCCTCTCGAGGTCCGCAACATCAACGGCGCGTCGCGTTCTTCGTTCAGATGCACGATCAGTGCGCCATCACTTTCCTCGGCGAGCCCCTTGGAGGAGAATAGTTCGATAACCTCGTCGAGTTTGTCGACGAAGGCGCTCTCGCCCTTGGTCTCATCGAAATGCACACCGAGGATGCCATAGATGCGCTCCGCTTCCTTCGTGCTCTCCGCCGTGAACCAGGTCCACAGACGAACCATCTCCTCGTCCCCTTCGGCCAGCTGGCGAACACACTCACGAGCCGCATCCTGCAGGGCGGGGTCTTTCTCCAGTTCCTCGTTGAAGCGCACATACAAGGTCTGCAATTCAGCTACCGGGTTCGACTTCACCTGCTCCTCGTCGCCCCACATTCCGTATGCTGCCAGCAGTTGACCAAAGTTGGCGCCATAGTCGCCGAGATGATTGATCCCGGTGCAGCTCCAACCGAGGAACTGATGGATCCGGTAGATCGAATTACCAATGGCGGTGGAACGCAGGTGGGCGATCGAGAATGGCTTGGCCGAGTTTGGCGACGAGAAGTCGATGGTCACCCTCTTCCCCTGGCCCTGGCTGGCAGAGCCGAAGGTGGCACCCTCGCTGGCGATTTGCTCAAGCACGTAGGTGATAAAAGCCGCCCTACGCAGGACGAAGTTCACATACGGCCCGGCGGCACTCACCGACTCGATGCGTTCGCTGGCGGCGACTTCCGGCTGCAATTTGTCAACGATGTCGGTGGCGATCTGCGCCGGATTCTTGCGCAGTTGTTTGGCCAGAGTGAAGCAGGGCAGGGCATAGTCGCCAAGTTTGTCGTCAGGTGGCACGGCGAGCAGGTCGCCAACCACCCCCATATCGAGGCCAGCAGCCTGCGCCGTCATCTGTACGATTTCATCTACGAAGGGATTCATCGGTTCCTGGTCAGTTCAGTTGTGTCAGCGCGTTTCGCATCACATCCACCGGTGGTGCGACGCCGGTCCAGAGTTCGAAGGCCCGCGCGCCCTGGTGCACGAGCATGCCGAGGCCGTCTACGGTACGTGCGCCGGCGACCCGAGCCTGCTGCAGCAAGCGCGTCTCCAACGGTTTGTAGACGATATCGACGACGACCATGCCGTCGTGCAGTCCAGCGCCATCCCCCAGGGGCGAAGCCTCGGCATCGGGCTCCATGCCGATAGAGGTCGAATTGATCACCAACCCCGCATCCGCCAGTGCCGTGGTCTCGGCAAGGGGCTGTACGGTGACACGCGAACCGGCATTCAAGTCCATCGCCAGCGACTCCGCTCGGGCGATGGTCCGATTCAACAGCGCGACGTGCTCCACCTCTTCGGCGGCGAGCAATGCGTAGAGGATCGCCCTGGCGGCCCCACCGGCACCGAGGAGCGCTACCTTGGCCGGCAAGCGCTGCAGACCTCCCTCTTCACGCAGACTGGCGACGAGCCCGTAGGCATCGGTGTTGTGTCCGTACAACCGGCCATCGCGATGGTCGATGGTATTGACCGCGCCGATCGCCTGTGCCTCTGGCGAGACTTCGTCGAGGCAACTGATGACGGTCTGTTTGTGCGGTACCGTGACATTCAGACCACGGATATTCAGCGCCCGCATAGCGTCACCGACTCCTTCCGCCCCCTCGGGAGGTACGGTGAAGGCAACGTACACATAGTCCAATCCCGTCGACTCGAGGGCGGCATTGTGCATTGCCGGCGAGCCGGAGTGCGACACGGGATGACCGATGACGCCGAGAATGCCAGTCCGTCCGCTGATCACCCCAGTGCGTCTTCGACGAACTGATCGGCGATCTCCACCGCCTCACCCCAACTAACGCCGTAGAACAGCTTGATCAACACGACGCCACCGCCAAAGATGACCGTACCGAGCACGAAGAGCCGCAGCAATGCTCTCATGTCGTCTCCTTCCTCTTGGGTGACCGCAGTGCGTCGAGTTGGTCAAAAAAACCGGGATAGACCGGTTCGACACACTCCGTGTCGTCGATATCCATATCACCATTGGCCAACAGACCAGCCACAGCGAACGCCTGTGCCAGACCTGGGTGGCCGCGTGTTTCGATGCGCGCCCCCTTAAGGGGCCGTCCACCATCGATGACAAGACCATACGAGTACTCGCCAACCTTCGCCTGCACGGCTCGCAGCAGGCCGGCGAGATGCTCGATGAAATCGTACTCCCCCTCGCGTAACGATTCGATATCACGGATGATGAATTCACCCTCCGTCTGCGTCGCCAGTATGGCCAGCAAGGCCACGTGGTCGAGAAGATTCTCCGCCCGCTTGTCGGCGACGCGCGTCGACTTCATCCGCCCGGAGCCTTTGAGTGCCAGATCCACGGAGCCACTGTCGTTATCGATGATCTCGAGTTCGGCGCCGATCTGCCGTACGATATCGACGAATGCACGGTTCTCAGGACGGAGCACGACGTGCCGTATCGTCACATCCGAGCGACGCACGGCAACAGCGGCCACGATAAATGGCAACGCCCCCGTCAGGTCGCCGGCGATATCCAGATCGAGAGCCTGTGGTGGCGACCCGGGGGTCAGCGTGATCGTGCGCAGCGTCGGATCCAACTGCCGACTGCCCTCAACATCGACACCGCGAGTCTTCAGCAGCACATCAACACGATCCTTGGACGAAGTTGGCTCACGCAAGATTGTCGGCGTCTGGGCAAAGAGCCCCGCCGTCAGCAGACCGAGCTTGACCGGCCCAGGCAGATCACTCTCCTCGTGGGTGGCACCACCGGGGCTCTCGGTCCCATCAAGATGCAGCAGACAGTCCGACTCTTCGACCCCTACGGCGCCGGTGCGCGCCAGCAGAGCCAACAGTTGCAACGCCAACTCTCGCGACTCGGGCGCAATCCGCACGCGGGAAACGAAGGACTGCTGCGACAGGATGGCCAGCGCCGGTAGTGCCGCCTCAGCCGGCAGCTGTAGATCGATGACCTGCTGCGGTTGTTGCAGGCCCTGCAGGCCGACACCACTCACCGTCACTGTGCCGTTGTCGCTGGCAACTCCGACGCCGAGATCTACGAGGATGTCAAGGGTCGTCACCGCCGAGGTTGGCACTTGTTCGAAGCGACTGTCGCCGATGGAAATCGCCGCCAGCCAGAAAGCCTGGGCCGCCGTGCGGAGTTCGCCCGGGACACGGACCTCGCCCTGCAAGCGCGTCGTCTTGGTGATCCTACGTGCCTCGCTCACGGCCGTCTGGCCTCGTATCCGAGGCGCACCAGAACCCTCAGTGCTCCACCGGCCGCCTCGTCACTGTCAAACCCCAGGCGCAACGTCCCACCCATGCCTTCCCTCACCTTCACAACCTCGATGTCATTGATGTTCACATCCTCTTGGGCCAAGGCCGTGGCGATTTCGGCAATAACACCCGGTTTGTCTTCGCAGACCACGAGAACCTCGGACAGGCGATGGATAAAACCTTTCGTGTCCCGCGGGATACCGTCACGCACCCGGTTGGCGTAATCGAAGCTGGTGGCGAGCCCGTCGTCACCGACCTGCGCGGCCCTTTGCGCCAGAGCCTTGATGTATTCGTCCACCATGGCTCGAACGCGGTCTGGATTCGTGCCATAGATATCCTGCCACACCGGAGCGAAGGGACTCGAGGCGATTCGCGTCATGTCCCGAAACCCTCCGGCCGCCAATGCCAGAAAGGCCTTCTCATCACTGCTCTCGTCAAGCTGACCAACCATCTCCACCAGGCAGGTGGCCAACAACTGCGGCAGATGGCTGATAGCGGCCACCACCGTGTCATGCGTATCGGCGGACAACTCCAGGACCCGCGCCCCAATTGTGCGCACCAACTCCTGCAGGCCGTGGTGCAGTTTTTCCGGAACGTCGTCGTCGGGCACCAGGATATAGATCGCATTCTGAAACAGAAACGGATCCGCCGCCTGCACCCCGGACTTTTCCGAGCCAGCCATGGGATGCCCGCCAACGAAGAAAGCGTCATGCCGACCCGTGCTCTTGGCGGCCTCGACGATCCGCCGTTTCGTGCTACCTGCATCTGTGACCAGAGCACC
>DPVW01000297.1 GCA_003529325.1 Candidatus Latescibacterota bacterium
CCGGCCTGGCGGTGCCCGCCGTCAACCCGATCCCACCGATGATGTGGAGCTACCACGATGGTATTGGCGGCTATGCGTATGACCCTGCCCGCGCCCGCGCCCTGCTTGCCGAAGCAGGCCTCGCTGACGGCTTTGACACCGAATTGTGGGTGATGACGGCGCCGCGTCCGTACATGCCTCAACCCGAGAAGATCGTCCAGGCCATTCAGTCAGACCTGGAGCAGGTCGGCATTCGGGCCCACATCGTCACCCTCGACTGGGCGACCTACCTGGCCAAAGTTCAGGATGGGCAGCATGGCATGTGTGTCCTTGGTTGGACTGGGGACAATGGCGATCCGGATAATTTCCTCTATGTGCTGCTCGACAAGACGGCGGCCGTCAAACCAGCGCAGAACGTGGCCTTCTATAAGTCCGACGAGTTTCATCATGTACTTCTGGAGGCCCGGCGCAGCGTCGACGTCGCCGAGCGTACGCGGCTGTATCGTCAGGCGCAGGAGATCGTCCACAGGGATGCCCCGTGGGTCCCCTTAATGCACGCGACGCAGACCATCGCTTTCCGCAGCGATGTCGAGGGCTTCGAGTTGCATCCGACAGGCAGTAAATGGCTCCGCAGCGTCACCTTCCGACGATGATCCCCGTCTGGCAGCCGAGGGTTTGAGTAGTTTCATCCTGCGCCGCCTGGCGCTGCTGATCCCGACACTGGCGGGGATCTCCTTCATCGTTTTCCTGATGATCTACCTGGTCCCCGGCGATCCGGCACAGGCGATGCTCGGAGAGCGCGCCAATGCCGAGACGCTAGCGGCACTACGCCAGGACATGGGACTCGACCAGCCCTTCCACGTACAACTCGGCCGATTTTTCGTAGATCTGATTCAGGGCAATCTCGGTCGTTCCTTTCGCACCCACGAAAAGATCACGGTGGAGATCCTCAGCCGTTTTCCCGCCACCTTCGAACTGACCATGGCGGCGATGCTCTTCGCCGTCGTCGGTGGTATCGGTCTCGGAATGATTTCAGCCGTACGCCGGGGAGGCATGGTCGACTACCTGTCCATGGCCATAGCGACAGCCGGTATCTCCATGCCCATATTCTGGCTCGCCCTGGTGTTGCTCTTGCTGTTCGCCGTCGCCGTGCCACTGTTGCCATTCTCCGGACGCCTGTCGGCCAACATCTACCTGGAGGCCCACACCGGCTTCTACCTCGTCGATGCCGTCCTCGCTGGCGAGCCTGCCACCCTCGCCGATGTTCTCAGCCACCTCGCCCTGCCGGCGATCTCTCTCGGGACCATCCCGCTTGCCGTCATCGCTCGCATGACGCGGTCAAGTCTGCTCGAGGTCCTTGGCGAGGACTACATCCGCACGGCCCGGGCGAAAGGACTGTCCCCGCTCATCGTTCTTGTACGCCATGCGGTACGCAACGCCTTCATCCCCACCCTCACCGTCATCGCTCTCGAATTCGGTTATCTGTTAGGGGGCGCCATCATCACCGAGACGATCTTCGCCTGGCCGGGTATCGGACGCTGGTTGTTTCTGGCGGTTCTGGCTCGAGATTTCCGCGCCGTGCAGGGCGGAGTGTTGTTGATCGCGACCCTGTTCATTGTCGTGAATCTGCTCGCCGATATACTCTACGCCTGGCTCGACCCCCGCATTCGCTACTCCTAGTAGTACCATCACGCTATGGATCGGCGATTCCCTGGAAGAAAGTCACTCGCTGCAGGCCGCGATCGACGCGAATCTTGAGGTACTCGAGTTCGAGGACGCGGTCCTGACTTTCGACGCGAACCCTCTTCGGCAGATAGACGTCGGTTCCGGGCAGTACTCGCCATTCCGACAACTGCCGTATCCACCGCACCTGGCCACCCTCGGTCACCAACTCCTCGCGTTGGACAAATCCGGTGTGCAGATCGAACCACAATCGGCGACGCTGGCCCTCGATGCCGTCGTTGATTGTGACACGGGCGCGATCGGCACGCGGATACTCGATCTTGTCGATGCCTATACGGGCAGGTGCGACGAGCCCAAGCAGTGCCAGACGTGGATCGTAACCACCCAGATCGATGTCGAGAAAGACATCGAGGCCGTCGTGGGCCGGCATCTGGTATATCCGGTCGTTGGCGACAGCGGTGAGTTCATCGCCGTCTAGTACGGCAGAAAAAATCCGCCTAAAGAGGGGGCCCCGCACGTCGAGACGAAGCAGGGAAGGTGGTTGAAAGAGTAGCGATCCCGAGGCTGAACCCACCTCGTGCAGCCAAAAGTGGACCTCGGCGGTGAGATCTGTGAGTCCCTGCAGACGTTCGGCATCTGCCTGCAGCAACCGGTCGATCTCCATCTCGCCGGTCCAACCGCTGCGCTGTACGGGGCGAGGGGCACAGGCACCCAGAACGAGAAGTGTTGCCAGTGCAGCGGGGCCCAACAAGACGCCCCGTGGGGACCAGCTCACGGCAATGGGCCTGTCTCCAGCTTCTTCTGCAGTTCCTCGTTCTCCGGCGTCAGATCAAGGGCCTGACGCCAGTGGTGGGTGGCTTCATCCTGTTTCCCGAGGGCGTTGGCGATGTCCCCGGCATGGTCGAGGATGACGGCCTGCTCCATCTGTTCGTGGTCCGCCATCTGTTCCAGTGCTTTGCCCAGGTAACGCTCCGCCTGCCGCAACTCACCGAGGCGATAATAGGCCCAGCCGAGACTGTCGAAAAACGCGCCGTTGTCAGGCTCCAGCCGAATCGCCCGTGTCAGCAGATCAACCGACTCATCGAGATGGATGCCACGCTCGGCAAAACTGTATCCCAGATAGTTGAGGGCATAGGCGTCGTCAGGACTGTGCGCGATGAGTCGACGAAAAACGGTGACGGCCCGCTCGAAGTAGTCATGCCCGGGGCGCTCACGTGCCGCCTGTTCCAGCGCGCTGCCAAGGTAGAACAAGGCGATCCCGAGACGCTCTTCCGAAACCAGTTCCGACGCTCTGGTGAGCCGTTCCACAGCGGCATCCCATTGTCCCACGTTCCGCAGTGCCACACCCCAGTGTAGATGACCGTCGGCGTGCGTCGAGTCGGTCTCCACCGCCTTGCAATATCGAGCCATGGCCTCATGCCAGCGCTGCTGCCTGTCATAGACCATGCCCCAGCGGATATAGAGTTCGGGTGCTGCGCCCGCACTCACGATACCCCGGCGATAGACCTCGATGGCAGCATCCCAGAGTTGCCGTTGTTCGAGATTCCAACCCCACTCGAGATAGAGGCTGAGAGAGTCGGGGATCTGTTCACTTGCACGTTCGTAGACAGCGATTGCATCCTCGTGGCGCTCAGCCTCCCCCAGCGCCCGGCCCCAGAACAGATAGAGTTGCAGACTGTCCGGCATGGCTGTAACTGCGTCGGCGAGGATCTCCTCGGCGCGCTCTATGCGCCCCACGTGCAGATAATAACGCACGGGGTCCAGCCAGCCATCGACATCGTTCGGGGCCTGTCCGACGATCTGCTCGAAGACCCGAGCTGCAATGGGATACTTCTCCATCTCGGACAGAGCGACGCCGAGACGATACAGATACCCAGCGTCCTCGTGGGCAAAGATCGACGCCATGTCCTGCTGCGTCTCGATGACCCGGGCCAATTCGTACATGATGAGAGAACTGTCAGGAACGTGTCGTGCGCCCTCGCGGAGAGAGGCCAAGGCGGCGGCTCGCTCACCGCGAACGACCTGCAACTCACCGAGACCCAACCAGGCATCCTCCACGGTGGGATCTTCAGCCAGGACTTCGCTGAACACTCGTTCCGCCAGTTCGCGCCGACCGATCCGAGACAGCACGTAGGCGACATTGACCCGCACATCCACTGGCGTTTCGGGACGCTCGAGGAGCCGATCGAAGAGATCGTCGATCCGTCTCTCTTGTCCGGTTTCGAGATAGACTCGGGCCAGATGGGAGTGCAGTTGCCAGTTGTTCGGATCCTGGCGAATGAGCTCGCGCATGTGCTCCGCCACGTCCTCTGGTTCTCCTACGGCATCGAGCCAGCGTACCATCCGGTAGCGCAACGCTGTCAGCTCTGGATCCAGCTCGAGGGCCTTGGCGCCAAAAACGACGGCCATGCGATAGTCCTCGATCCGATCATAGTTGCTCGACAGCTGGGCGTAGATCGTCGGTGACGTGGGATCGAGATCAGCGGCGCTGCGGAGGGCGACGATGGCGCCTAAATGATTTTCCTGGGCCTCGAACACCTTCGCCTGAATGAAATATTGCAGAGCCTGTTGCTCGGCCAGGTCCTGTCCGGGGGCCACCGGATCGGGTCGCAGAAAGCCGGCACAACCGGACAAGAGCGAAGCGGCGAAAACGAGGGCAAAACGGCGAAAATAAACGGGGGCCGACATCTAGACCGCTTTCATCGTCAGGCGTCGTGGGTCGAGGGCGTCGCGTAGGCCGTCGCCAAAAAGATTGAGGCCCAGGGCGACGAGGAAAATCGCCAGACCGGGGAAGGTCATCACCCAGGGGGCTTTCAGTAACAGTTCGCGGCCACTGTTGAGCATGGCACCCCACTCGGGGGTAGGTGGCTGGGCACCCAGACCGAGAAAACTCAGACCTGCCGCATCGAGAATTGCCGTTGCCAGACTCAAGGACGTCTGCACGATCAGTGGCGCGACACAGTTGGGCAGGATACTGAGCAGGACAATCCGCGTATCAGAAGAACCGAGTGCGCGGGCGGCTTCGACGTAGGCTAACTCTCGAAGTGTCAGTACCTGCGCACGCACGAGACGAGCAAATTGAGGTACCAGTACGATACTGACAGCGATCATCACATTCTCGATCCCCGGTCCGATAACGGCGACGATGCCGATGGCCAGCAGGATCGCCGGAAAGGCGAGCATGATATCGACGACACGCATGATCAGGGTGTCGCTCAGACCACCCTTGTAACCAGCCACGAGTCCAAGGGTGGTTCCTGCCGAAAGTGCGATTGAGATGCAGATCAGACCGATGCGCAGGGAGATACGCGAGCCATAGATTACCCGACTGAGGATGTCACGACCGAAATCGTCCGTGCCCATCGGATGTTCATATGAGGGTGGCGCCAAGCGGCCGTACAGGTCCTGTTCGATGGGGTCGAAAGGGGCGAGCAACGGCGCCAGGATCGCAATCACGACGAGACCGACGACGATCATACCCCCCATCAGTGGCAAGGGGCGTCGGCGCAGATACTCCAGTGCCTCCGTCAAGGACACAACGAGGGCTTCCTCATGGGTCGGTGGCCCCGATCATGTCGTCGACCAGTTGCTGGAAGCATCGAGATCCAGAAGCTTCTCAACGAAGCCGTCAAATGGGTGTTCCCGCACCTGTTCGGCGTCGACATAACCGGACGTGGCCAGAACATTTAAGTGGGGGGAACTGAGCCCTTAGATTCTCCAGCAACTGGCCACCATCCAATTCGGGCATATTGATGTCGGTGATGACGAGATCGAGTTTGAACTCCTGTACAAGTTCGAGGGCATGCCGACCATTTTCCGCCTCGACGACATCAAAACCGGGAAGGGCATCCTTCACCAGCACTCGGAATTCGGGTTCGTCGTCGACGATGAGGATCCTGGGGATCAGATCCTTTACTTGCTCCTCCACATGCAGGTTCAACTCATCACGGTCGATACCGGTTTTCTCCGCCGCCATGTCGAGGGCGATGGCGGCGCGACTCTGATTCTCCTTCAACCGTCGTTTGAAGACTGCGATTCGACCCTCGTAGCGCGCTCGTTCCATCTGGTAGTCGCGCGACCGCACGTTGTCGTTTGACAGTTTGTCGGACAACACGTCGATGATGGCACGATAGACGGCGGCCTGCATTTCCTGGTCCTCACGCAGCACCGCATCAAACTGTGCTTTCTGAATCATGAACAAGGCGGCAGGCTTGCTGACCTCCACCGATGCCACCCGTGGTTGCCCGGTGATGACACCCATCTCACCCACCGTTGTCACCGGCAAAATCGTGGCGACCTTCAGCCCTTCGGCCGTAATGATGGCCAGTTCTCCCGAAAGCAGCACGAACATCTCATCCGGACTGCTGCCGCTCTCGCAGACCCGCTCCCCCGGTTTGTATGTCTGGTTCTGACAGAGCCCAAGGATCTTCTTCACCTGCGACGGGGAGAGTCCGTTAAAGATCGGGATCTTCCGCAGGACTTGGATCAGCAACTTCTCTTTGCTGGGGGGCGTCGCCATATCGTTGAATATACGAATCCGGTTCAGCGATCCGCGCAGCGATTCGAATCGGGACACAGAATGAGAGTTGACAATGGTGGCAGTCGCAGGCTGACCGACCAACGACGATTGTGCCAGGCATGATCATCGGCGATGACGACACCATCGTTGCCCACACCGGAACCGCCATAACCATCCGCGTCGGTGTTGATACGTTCCAGCCAACGCCCCGGGCGTGGCAGGCCGATGCGATACCCCTGGCGTACGACAGGCGTGAAGTTGCAGATCACGACGAGTTGGTCGCCGTCGATGCTGCGGCGCTCGAAAGTGATCGCCGAGTTCTCCTCATCGTCACAGTCGATCCACTCGAAACCAGCCGGATCGCAGTCGGTGGCGTGCAGACTGGGGTGGCCGCGGTAGAGCGCATTCAGATCAGCAACCAACGTCCGCACCCCGGCGTGCAATCCATAATCAAGGCTGGGCCAATCGAGATCAGACTGATGATTCCACTCCTGCGATTGTCCAAACTCCCCACCCATGAATAACAGCTTCTTGCCTGGAAAGGCGAACATATACCCGTACAGCAGACGCAGATTTGCGAACTTCTGCCACTCGTCCCCTGGCATCTTGCCCAACAAGGAACCCTTGCCATGCACGACCTCATCGTGACTCAGGGGCAAAACGAAATTCTCCGAGTAGGCGTAGAGCATGCCGAAGGTGAGATCCGACTGGTGGTGACGCCGGTGAATGGGATCCATCGACATGTATTGCAGCATGTCATTCATCCAGCCCATATTCCACTTGAAGCCGAAACCAAGGCCCCCTGAGTACGTCGGGCGCGACACAGAGGGCCATGCCGTCGACTCCTCAGCCAGCGTCAGTACCCCAGGAAAGTCAGCGTGTACCAGAATGTTCATCTGTTTGAGAAATTCGATGGCTTCAAGATTTTCGCGGCCACCATCACGGTTGGGAATCCAGTCTCCCGCCTCACGTGAATAGTCGAGATACAGCATGGATGCTACGGCGTCGACACGCAGGCCATCCACGTGATAGCGGTCGAGCCAGAAGCGCGCATTCGACAGCAGGAAACTGCACACCTCGTCACGGCCAAAGTTGAAGATCAGCGTCCCCCAGTCCGGATGTGACCCCTGACGTGGATCCTCATGTTCGTATAGAGCGGTACCATCGAAACGCGCCAGACCGTGGGCGTCGGTTGGAAAATGACCAGGCACCCAGTCGATGATGACACCGATACCACGCTCGTGCAGCGCATCGACAAACCAGGCAAAGTCCTCGGGCCCACCAAAGCGCGAGGTCGGTGCGAAATACCCCGTAACCTGATATCCCCAAGAGCCATCGAAGGGATGTTCGGCGACGGCCATCAGTTCCACGTGGGTGAATCCGATTTCGACGACGTAGTCGCCGAGGGAACGTGCCAGGTCGCGCCAGCCCATGGGCTGGCCGTGTTCGTCGTAGCGCCAGGAGCCGGGGTGCACCTCGTAGATGGACAGAGGCTCTGCCTGCCAATGTCGCTGTCCCCTGGTGGCGATCCAATCATCGTCCTGCCAGTCATGGATGATCGGTCCGGTGACGATGGAGGCAGTTTGAGGGGGGACCTCGGCAGCCCTGGCGCAGGGGTCGGCTTTGACCAGCAACTCTCCGGCGGCGCTGAGAAGCTCGAATTTGTAGACTGTACCAGACCTCAGACCCGGGAGGAACAACTCCCAGAGACCACTCGCCCCGAGAGACCGCATCGCGTGGCGACGTCCATCCCAGTTGTTGAAATCGCCGATGACACTGACCCGGTTCGCATTCGGTGCCCACACGACAAAATGCACCCCAGCCACCGAGTCGACATTGCGCACGTGGGCCCCGAGGACATCGTAGATCTGGTGGTGCCGCCCTTCGTTGAAGAGATGTTGATCGTAGTCGCTGACCAAGGGCGGAAACGAGTATGGATCCCGCATTTTATGGACGAAACCGTCGCCGTAGTCGACACCCAACTCGTAGGCAAAAGAACCCGCGTCATCTGGCAGACGTGCTTCGAACAATCCGGCGGCGGTGTTCTGGGCCTGCACCTGCGCCCCGTCATCGGCCACGGCCTGTACCGTAACCCGGCGCGCTCCGGGCAGATAGGCCCGGACCACCTGACCACCGGCAGCGTCGGCATGCATGCCGAGGTAGGCAAAGGGGTCCGAGTGACGTCCAGCCAGCAGGCGTTCGCGATCATCCATCAGTTGCCGGTCCG
>DPVW01000242.1:0-11999 GCA_003529325.1 Candidatus Latescibacterota bacterium
TGACACGAGACGGACCGAGGCAAGGGGCTGAACAAATTGCTGGCCGTGCTTGCTTGTCCGGGGGTCCCATCTTCATCTTCTGAAGTTCAGAAGGAGACACCGACAATGCCCGCACTCGATGGTACCCGCGTACTCGATCTCAGTCAGGTCATCTTCGGCCCGGCGGCGACCCAGGTTCTGGCCGACCATGGTGCCGATGTAATCAAGGTGGAGCGACCACCCGGTGGTGACCTGGCACGGGCATTTGGTCCCTGGCAGGGAGAGTTGTCGCTGCCATTCGCCAGCCTCAATCGAGGCAAACGGAGCCTTGCGGTGGATCTCAAGAGCCCCGAGGGGCTTGGCGTGGTTCATCGGTTGCTGGAGACAGCGGATGTGCTGGTGCACAACTTTCGTTCCACCGCGGTGATGGAACGCCTGGGACTGGGTTATGAAGCGTTGGCTCCGAAGCACCCACGTCTCATCTATGCCGCCGGCTTTGGCTACGGCTCGGCGGGCCCGTATGTTGAGCGGGGCAAGGCTGGACACGAGTCCATGGCCCAAGCTCTGAGCGGTCTTGCCGATCGCTTCCGTGGACCCACGGGTGGACCCCAGCGTCTGCCCTACACCCTCTCCGATATCACCGCGGGAATGCAGTTGGCTCAGGGCATCCTGCTCGCCCTGCTGGCACGGGAGCGGACCGGTCGCGGTCAGCAGGTGGAGACGGCGCTACTCGATGGTGTGATGGCCTTGCAGGCATGGGAGTCGGCGGCAATTCTGAATGTGGGCGACCAGGTCGATCACGGTGCCGGTGGGGCCACCGATCCCCTCGGCAATCCGCTGGATGGCGCTGTCTTTGCCACCGCCGATGGTGACTTGATGGTGACGGCCTTGTTTCGGGCTGTGCCGCAATTGATGGCGGATCTGGGCGCAGCCGTCGGCCTGGCGGAGTTGGCAACCGATTCTCGTTTTGTCGATATCGAGGGGCTGCGTGCACATCGTGCCGATCTGCGGGCTCTGCTCGAACCCGTGTTTCGCACACGCACCAATGACGAGTGGATCGATCGTCTGGAGGCGCAGGATATTCTCGTGGCGCCCGTGCGCACCACGGCGCAAGCCCTGCGCGACCCCCAGTTCGAGATCAATGGTCTGCTCGTCGACGGCGGCCAGATCGATGGTAAACCCCTGCGCTTTGTCGGCTCCCCACTCCGTCTGGGGGAGACGCCAGCTGTCACCGGGAGGCCGGCGCCAAGCGTGGGACAACACACGGACGAGGTGCTCGCCGCCGCCGGTTTTGGCACCGACGAGATCGCCTCCCTGCGTGCCACCAACGCCATCAGCTGATCCATCCAATACACGAGAGTGATAGACCGATGCCCGAGTATGAATTTCTGCAATTCGAGATCAATGACCACGTCGCCTGGATCACGATGGATCGTCCGGCGGTGCTCAATGCCATCCACCCGCCGATGCAGGCCGAATTGGATGACGCATGGAAGCAGGTGCGGGATGACGACGACATCTGGGTGGGGGTGATCACCGGTGCCGGTGATCGTGCCTTCAGCGCCGGGTCAGACCTGAAGTGGCGCGCTTCACAGACCGACGAGGACATCCGCGAGCACAGCCGCGCCGGCGTACAAGAAGCCGAAGCTGTCGGTTTTCAACGGGGCAGTGATTGCTGGAAACCGTTGGTGGCGATGATCAACGGTTATGCTGTCGGCGGGGGGCTCGAAGTGGCATTGGGGTGCGATCTTCTCATCGCCGCAGAAACTGCCAAACTCGGTCTGCCCGAGGCGCGGCGTGGTTTGCTGGCTGACGCCGGTGGTATCCATCGCCTGACGCGTCGAATCCCGTGGCATGCGGCGTTGGGCATGTTGTTGACGGGGCGGCTCGTGGATGCTGCCGAAGCGCAAACCTTCGGACTGCTGCACGAAGTCGTGCCGGCAACGGCGCTTCGATCCGCGACACAGCGGTGGGTCGATGAGATCCGCGCCTGCGGACCCCTGTCGTTGCGGGCGGCAAAGGAAGCCGCCGTGTGCGGTGCTGGACTGCCCCTTGCCGAGGCGATGGTGGCCGACTTTCCCCAGGCGAAGGTGCTGCGGGCCTCGGCTGATTTCGTCGAGGGCCCGCGTGCATTCGCCGACAAACACGTGCCTGAGTGGACGGGTCGCTGATCAGTCGGCGACTGCCCATCCAGGGACGGAGATATCCATGCGACGCGTCGGCTTGTAGATACGCGCTCCTGACGGATACGGCGTATCCTGGGTGACGATGTAGACAGTGCCCTCGTGCACATAGGTGATCTCGTCCCGTGCATCGCCACAGACGTCCTCGACGAGACCAGGTTTCCATGTGAAAGGCAGCCCCTCGCAGACCGGCCGAAGGAGACGACGGCAGCCAGCATCCCAGAAGCCGAAGGCGTCGGCGCTGGTGTACAGGAACAGGAGTTCTTCCCCTGTGCCCGACCAGTTCACCGCCGGACCCCCCTGACTGATGTTGTCCGGTTCCATGCGTGCGAGTGGATCACCTGAACCATCGACCAGATTCAACAACCCATAGGTCCCCCAGCGGTCACCCATCCACATCTCCAGACCTGGTTTCTCAGGCCTGAAATTCCCCGCATAGATGCCCTGAACGTGGCCATACCGGTGGTGACGGAGCACTGCACCATCGTGTGCATCGACAAGGAAGAACCCCGGGTCGGAGCCGGCGACACCGATCTGCATACCGCCATCGCCGCTGATGGGCCCGAAGGCGGCGTGGTCGATGTGACCGGCGCCACCGGAATCCTCGATGTATTCAGCCCCTTCCATCGTCCACAATCGTTTGCCATCACCATCCCATAGTTCGTATCCCGGCAGGATCTCGTCCCGTCCATCCCCATCGACATCACAGAACCACATATACATCCCGTGCCAGGCACCGTGTGCATCGGCACGCCATTGCAGGTTGAGCTGGTCATCGAAGGCCCAGAACGAGTATCCGGTACCGGCGCCATCACCGTCACGGAGAATGAGATCCTGTGCGCCGCAGGTATCGGCGCGAAGCTGGCACGGCCAGAGTACCCGTAGCGAATGCAGCCAGTCGCCGACGCTGTCATTGCGCCACCCCCGGTAAGGACCGGCGCGCGGCAATTCGACATCGGCGGTGGTCTCTCCCGTGCGCCCGGAGACCATACGCAGACGATCCGCGTCCAGATCCAACCCGATGATGTCCTCGGCGCCGCAGCCATCCAGATCATGAATCGACGTGTGTGTCAGGCCGCGGGCGGCAGCGTACGTGCGGTCAGACTGCACCTGAGAAGAGTCGATGTCGAGGCAGATGATCCGCGGACCTTCGCCTGTGGCCTTTTCCAGTATCAGCTCCTTCTTGCCGGCGCCACGAGCGTCGCCATAACGCACCTTGCACGGCCACCATGGGGAGATATCGATCTTTTTCCAGAGGACTGGCTGCGGGTATGCTTCTGCCGCTTCCGCCCAGGCGCGATCACGCGCATCCAGACGGCTGCCGAAGGCGACTCTTGCCGGTTCGGGGGATTGGACGGTCACCGAGTGTATGCGACACCGCGTATTCGTGCGTATGCCCACCTTACCCGTAGGCAGGCGACTGTCCCTGGCTTTAAAGACCAATTCGTCGTCGACGAAACAGCGGATCTGATCGCCCTCACATTCGGCACGTAGTCGGTAGTAGCGGCCCCGGTCGATGCCGCGTGGCTGGTCGGCCAACAATGACCACGCCTGATCCTTACGATGGTAGAGAACGAGACGCCCGAAGCCTTCGAAGCCGAACAGGTAATACTGACGCAGATCCTGATAGCGCAGCATCAGTCCCGTGAGTGCCTTATGGGCGTGGGGGTCGTCACTGTTGGGCTGGGAGAAGGCGTTGAGTTGGCGCAGACTGGCTTCGATGGTGAGGTCCGTCCACAGATCGTGACCGGCAACCAGGGTCCGATCGGTCTTGTTGATATGTTCCAGCACACGGTCGGCGCCACCAGCTGCCTCCCCGTCATCGATGACGCGAAAAAATCCGGGCATGCGCCAGTTCGGCGGCGCCGTGAGGCCATTCGTCCAGCCGGAAAAAAACCGTTCCTCCACACGCTGATCAGGTTCATTGGGATCGAGGACGTTGCCCAGGGGGCAATCGGTCAGATCGATCTGCGCCATGACGGTGTTGCCTACCGCGTTGCTGTCACTCATGGGGTCTCCTTGCTACGACATCTGTTGAGGTATAGAGTTTTACGCATTCGTCACGCCATGGTCTGGTCGGCCGTGGTAACCGCCTTGCCGTCCCGCCGGAAGACGCCGACGAGTTTATCAACCATCTCGAATTCAATGGGTACGAATGTGAGACGGGTGATGGTGATGGCGACACGATGATGGAGCCTGGTTCCCCGGGGCGTACGACCGCAAGCTCTTTGCCAAGTTCCTCGAAGCCTGGCAGGAGGACACCAAGGGGCAGGCAGAAATGATCCTCAGCCTCGTCGACTGATATCTGTCGCCAGCCACGCCGAATTCCGCGCCTTCCGGTGACTTCCGGGAAGGCGCTTTTTTCGCCTCATGTGGCGCCACGCCACAAGGCTCCGACACCGTCCATCTTGGCGTCGCTCAGATAGCCGTATCGGTTGATCCAGGCGCCATCGACGCCGCTGTCGGCGACGAGTCGGAAACGTCGGAAGAAATCATCCTCTGGGCCATACCCGTGTACCAGTGGTGTCACCGCCATGCGGCCATCCGCCTGCCGCACTGCAGTCTCCATACGGCGAAGCTGCGCCTCATCACTTACTGGATGGGGCTCCTCCGGCTCAGGGTAGTGGAAGGCCTGCAGAGAATCACCGGGTGGCAGATCCCCCAGGTCGAATAGATTCGCCAGGGCGTGGACGAGGAGTTTTTCGTCGAGATTCGAATTGTGGTCCAATAGCTGACGTCCCCAGAAATCGACCATCACCGTCCAATGCATGGTGTACAACTTGGGGGAGGCGGCGTCGCACCAGGCGCCGGCGCCGGCGAAATCAAAACCCGTAAGCAGGGTCAGCGGGGGCATGAAAGCATTGGCCGACAGCTTGAGGCCGGTATGCCCCGTGGCATCGAGGGCCTCACGCCAGTGCCGGACCATGTCGACGGACAGCGCCGACTTCAGCCGCAACCAGTCGAACACACCGGGATATCGGCGCAGTAGAGCCAGGCCACCACCGGCGCCTCGATCACCGGCGGCAAAGGTGGCGAGGTCGTCATTTGTCAATCGGCCGTGGAGATACTCGTAGAGTGCGGCCACATCTGCCTGCAGATCGTCAAAGGCCCAACCGCGCTCCAGTGACCAGCGGCGCACGTGGGGGTTGAAGTCCTGAAAGCCCTCGTCGAGCATATAACAGGGATACTCCGGCCAATCCGGACGAAACCCGGAAATCTTCGGATACTGATCCATCAGGTCTGCGACGTAGGCGTACAGGTAAGCGCGGATCGCCGGACTCGCCAGACAGCCCGTATCCGCCATGCGCTTTGGGGTGCCGCCATCGGGGCGTAATGGACGGTCCTCGTCGCGTAGGCCCGGTGCCGTTTGTCCGCTCAACTGGAAATAGACCTCGACGCCCCGTTCAACGGCGGCGTCGATGAATTCGCCTACCACATGACCATGAGCCTTGGTCAGGTCGGACGCCGGGCGTGGAGCATACGGGCTATCGGTGTAGAACCGCTCCTGGGGTACGTAACTCGGCGCGCTGCGCACCCACAGGCCGGTCTTGCCGAACAGGGGCCGGTCGAAGAGGCGCGGGCTGGCGCCGGCGTCCGAGGGGGGTTGCCAACTGCCCTGGCCTTCTTCAGCGGGAGCCGTCACAGTTGGATTGAGGGCGACGGCGGTGGCACCCGCGCGGTCGACGACATTGTCGAGGACGGCGTCAACACCTTCTGAGAGGATGAAGTCGGCCAATACGGTAATCCCGAGTGTGCGCTTGCTCATCAGCGAGTACATCCAGTCTTGAAAGTCGTTGAAGGGAAATGCCTGCTCGCCCAAACGAAGGTGGCATGGCGTCGGCAGGCAATCCCCATCCCGCGGTCAGGTGCTGGCGGCGGTGCCCTCGCGTGCGGTTCCCCACTTCTGCAGCAGCAATCCGAAAACGATGATGCCCAGACCCAGGATGGTTGCCATCTCGATCCGTTCGCCCACCAGAAAGTGGATGGGGACCAGGGATAGGAAGGGGCTGAGAAAGACGAGATTCGCTACCCGTGAGGCGTTGGCGGCGCGTTGCAGAGCGCTGAGCCAGAGGACGAAGGTCAGACCCATCTCGAAGAGACCGACATAGATGGCACCCGCCCAACCGGGCCAGGAGATTGGCAGGCCACCCGTCGTGACGCCGCAGAGAATGGCCACCACAGGAAGGGCGAGGAGAAAATTGAGGAAGAGTCGCTGTACCGGATCGATACTGTCGCGGGTGACGCCCACCCAATACAGAGCCCAGATGAGGGTGCTTCCCAGTGCGAGGGCAACGCCGATGACATCGTCGAAAGCGAAGGTCCGCAAGTCTCCCCGTGTGGCGACGACGAGCACACCCCCGTAACAGACGAAGCCGGCGACAATGTCCCAGCGCAGCAATCGCTGCTTGAGCAACAGCGCCGACAGCCACGCCAGGACCAGGGCCCAGGTGTAGTTGAGGGGTTGGGCCTGTTGCGCCGGCAGGCGGTTGTATGCCTCGAACAGGATCAGGTAGTAGAGGCAGGGGTTGAGCAGACCCAGGCCTGCGGAACGGAGCCAGATCCTGCCCGGCAAGGCACAGACTTGGCGTAACTGGCCGCGTGCGAGCAATACGACAGCAAGAAACAGCGTCGATACAAAGGTGCTGACCAGGAGTAACTGAGTGGGCGAAAAGTGGCGCAGTGTCAGTTTGAAAGCGGTTGCCACCGTCGACCACAGCAGTACCGCCGCCAGGGCCTGGATCGTGCCGGCGGGGAGGCGGCCCCCCCGGTGAGAGGTCATAGAGGTCGTCCCTGTTGGCGGACCACTTGATCGACCCTTATCTTATTGCGGTTCAACAAACTCACAAACGAGGCTTCCCATGGCCAAGAGCGGCCCCCGCAATCAGATCACGCTGAAGAGCACTGAGAGCAGCCACACGTACAATACGTCGAAAAATCGACGCAATCAGCAGGCACGCATGGAGATCAAGAAGTACGATCCCACCCTGCGCAAGCACGTGATGTACCGCGAAGAGCGGTAAATCTTTCAGCAAAATCGACTGCTCAAGCGCCGCCCCCTGGCCGTTCCCGGGGCGGTTTTTTTGCGTTCTGACTCTTTTGGTTCAGCTTTGCAGGATCCGGCGAATCGTCGGCTCGAGTCCGTCCGCCATGCGTAGGAATCCCAGATCGGTAGGGTGGGTGCCATCGACGCTGCACTCGTGAAAGTCGGGACCGCCTAACAGACCATCGCCAGAGAGAAAATGCAACTCCCCGTCTCCTTCGCTGCTGAGTTGCTCCACTACCTGCTGCTGCGCGACGGCGCGCTCCTGTCGCCGGCTAACCGCGGCTGGGTTCCAGGCCTCCGTGGCAGAAGGTGGGCGCGAGAGGACGAGGATCGGTGTCGTGGCGTGACGCTGGCGCAAGATATCGATGAACACCGGTAGGGTTCGTGCCAGGTGCGCGGCATCCGGACAGTTGGCGTCATAATCCAACACGAAGAGGCTGCATTCCTCCACGAGGGCGATCGACTCTGCAACTTCGGGTTCTCCCCGGCCGCTGCCGGAGAAGCCCATGTTGATACAGGATGCCTGCAGCCTCCGACTGAGGATGGCGGGATAGGCCATGCCCGGTCGGGTGGCGCAACCGCCCTGGGTGATGGACGTGCCATAGAACAGGATTGGCCCGAGTTCGCGAGGCGCCGGTGGCGCCAGTTCTGCGTCTGCATCGAGACCCACCTCCACCCGTCGCACCCCCTGGTAGAGTGGGAAGTGCAGCGTCAGGTCGCGCCATTCGGATTCGCCCTGGGCGAAAAGTTGGGCCTCGTAAGTGAGTTGCCTGTGGTCGTATTTGGCGACACCGGCAAAGGACTCCGTAGCCGGCGCCCCCACGTATAGATCAAAGCCGCACTGCCCTGTGGCGGGCATGTGATTCATGCCGGCGCGCCCTGCCAGTTCGACCCGTACCGCCACTCGTCTGCTGTTACTGCGCAGACGAATGAGCCCACCCGCCGTGTGGTTTGCCAGGCCATCCACCGCTTCGGGCAGAGGTCGGGGAGGCTTGGCCGGCATGCGACGATACAGGTGGTCTTCCTCGAACCAGCAAAATCCACTCAGTTCCAGCGGCGCCTCGTCCGGTGGGTGCCAACCAAGACCATCACCGGCAGGTTCCGAACTTCGCATGTTGTTGTCGTAGCGACCCGCATCGATACCGGATGTAGTCGGCCGTTCGGTGACGGGGACGACGACCTCCGGCAGTGGCGCCTTGCTACCCCCTCGGGCCTGGGCTTCGAGCAATTCATCGATATCGGCATATGGGTAAATCGTCGGCGCTCCTGCCGCAGGCAGGCCTCCTGTGTCCGCCGTGGGCCCATAGGTGCTGTGCAGGTCTCGGTTCAGCATGCGCAGCAGATACGTGAGTTGACCGCGATGGTGGGCGGAATGGGAGATACGCCGCATCAGGACCCAGGCGCGCGAACGGTCCACGTCAAAAAAAGTGGCCGTCTCCCCCCACCAATCATCATTCTGGGCGCGCAACTCCTCCCGTCGCCGCGCGGAATCGTCGGCGTAACAACGCAGGAAGGCGAGACGCATCTCTTCGTCAGGCAGGGGGGATGCGCCCACGTCGATTCCCAGGATGTTGCAGAACCAGAGATTCTCGCTGATACACTGGTGGATCATCTGCTCCAGCAAGCTGCGCCCGCGCTGATCGACCGCATGGGGACGCGTCGGCAGATCGTCGTCGTCGAACATGGACCAGACGCTGAGTGTTTTCAGACGCTCCGTATCGTAGGTATCGACAAGAAATTCATATGTGGAGGGCACGTGTGTCCTTTTTCAGAAAGACAGAAACAAACGGGGGACTCGCGTCGCATTTCGCGAGTCCCCCGGACGGATCGTGCTCTGGTTAGTTGTCAGTTGGCGTACTTGACCGAGCAGCCGTATGGGGCCGATGTCTTCTGCGTGATTTCTACGCCAGACAGACAATAATCGAGGGCCTCGGCAACGTAGTTGGTCGCTTTGGGAATGTCGGCGACGTTGGCGGACTTGATATTGTCGATGCCCCCGGCGTAGACCAACTTGCCCTCGGGACTGATGACGAACATGTGCGGTGTCGTGCGGGCACCGTATAGTTTGCCCACCTTTCCGTCTGGATCCAACAGATACGCCGTGTGTGCCGACTTCTCTTTCGACAACTGCGCCTGCAATGCGTCGCTTTCGTAGTAACCTTGCTTGCCGACAGCCGATGAAGAGATCGACAGCCAGACGACACCACTGTCTGTGTATGTTTGCTGCAGACTCTGCATGTTGCCACTATCGTAATGTTTGCGCACGAAGGGGCAGCCGAAGTTCACCCATTCCAGGACGACGTGCTTGCCCTTAAAATCTGAGAGCTTGTATGTCTTGCCATCGGCGGCGGTCAGTTGGAAATCGGGAGCGCTCTCGTCAACGGCTGCAATCGATGCCCACGCAGCAGTGGCGCAGGCGAGACAGAGAGCAAGGGACAGTAGGCGGTGGAAACGAGTCATTTGGGGGCTCCGGACGAAGTCGGGTCTTGGTACACCGTAGTTCCGAACATAATCGATTCAGGGTCGCCTGCGAAAGGGTTGCGATGCAAAGGGGAGATGGAAGGATGAAGAACTGGTGCTGGTTGAACCTGGGACGAGCAAGGACTGAGCAGGAGTGGAAAGCAATCTTCAGACGCATGCGGGAAGCCGGCGTCCACGCGATCCTGCCCGAAGTGTTCAACAACCATGAAGCCTGGTGGGGGAGTGATCATCTGCCGGTGGCCGAAGCCTTGTTGGAGCGCTTGATCCCATTGGCGCACGAGGCGGATCTGGAGATCCACGCCTGGATGCACACAATGACATGCAATATTGCCGAGATCTACGACGCCCACCCCGACTGGTACGACGTGAGTCGCCGGGGCGATTCGGCGGCGGTGAAACCGGCCTACGTCGACTACTACAAGTTTCTCTGCCCGTCGCGGCCCGAAGTACATGATTTTCTTAAACGTCGGGTGGCAGAGTTGGCCGCTCTCGATGGACTCGATGGAATCCATCTGGACTACATTCGCTTTCCCGATGTAATCCTCGCCGAGGCTCTACAGCCGAAGTACGATATCGTTCAGGATCGCGAGTATCCGGAATACGACTACTGCTACTGTGAGGTCTGTCGTGACGCCTTCAGATCCGCATCAGGCGTTGACATCACCGCCGTGGAGGAGCCCGCCGACAACGAAGAGTGGCGCCAGTTTCGCTACGACCGCATCACCCGCCTGGTAAACGACATTCTCGCCCCCATTGGCCGTGCCGCCGGCAAACAGGTGACAGCAGCGGTTTTTCCCAACTGGCGGCATGTGCGCCAGGAGTGGCATGTGTGGCATGTCGATGCCGTGTTGCCCATGCTGTATCAGTCATTCTACAACGAGCAGATCGCCTGGGTTGGCGGGCAATGCAAGGCAGGTATCGAGCGTATGCAGCGGAAGGGGGGGAGCAAGCCCCTGTACAGTGGGCTTTTCATCCCCGCCCTGGATCCTGCTCAGCTAAGCGAAGCGATTCAGGTGTCGCGCGCCGCCGGCGCCGCCGGGGTGTCGCTTTTCAACTTTGAGTCGATGACGCCGGAGCATTGGCAGGCTTTCACCACAGCGACGGTGTGAGGGCATGGTGACCGGCACTAGTCCCATGGTCGGACGAAACGTCCAGGCCTGGCGCCCGTATGCTCGCCATCACGCACGACCTGGGCGCCATTTACCCAAACGTGATGCACACCGGAGGACAGTTGGTGTGGTTCCTCGAACGTGGCGTGATCGGTGATGGTTTCGGGATCAAAAACGACTACATCGGCGAACATATTTTCCCGCAGCAGACCACGGTGGCGAAGGCCCAGACGATCGGCGACGGCTGACGTCATCTTGCGCACGGCGTCCTCCAGGGACAGTGCGCCCTCTGCACGAACATAACGGCCGAGGACACGCGGGTAGGTACCATAACCACGTGGGTGCACGGGGCCAAAGGGTTTGCCCCAAATCGGATCATAACCACCGGCATCGGTAGAGATCTTGATCCAGGGCTGCTGCAACTGCATGTGCAGGTTGTCCTCGGTCATAGAGAAGTAGATGGTGCTGATCGATTGACGTTCGGACAGCACCAGGTCGCAGACGGTGTCGAACCAGTCCTGCCCTCGCATGCGGCAGATCTCTGACAGCTTCCGGCCCACATACTGCTGGTTTTGGGGCAGCTTGAAGCCGATGGGCATGACACCATCCTGCCCATGCTGGTTGACCATGGCCTCCCAGTGGCCATCCGGTTGGGTGACGGCGGCACGGATGCGGGCACGCTGCGTCGGATCCTGCAGATTCTCGTACAACTTGCCACCGGCCATCGCCCACGGTGGCAGTACCGAGGTCAGACCCGTTCCCGAGGCGGCATAGGGGTACATATCCGCGGTCACGTCGAGGCCACCAGTGCGGGCCGCTTCGATTCGTTCGATGACCCGTGGCATCTTGTCCCAGTTGTCTTTTCCCGATGCCTTCAGGTGGTAGATCTCCACGGGCACATCGGCGCGCAGGCCGATCTCGAAAGCTTCGTCCAGGGCGCTGAAGATCCCCGCTGCTTCGGAACGCAGATGGGTGATGTAGGTACCGTCGTATTGACCGACCACCTCGCAGACATCGATGATTTCGTCCACGTCAGCGTAACAATCGGGTGGATAGATGAGGGCATAGGAGGCCCCGAAGGCGCCATCTTCCATGGCCTGTGCCATGACGCGGCGCATCCTGTCGCGCTCGGAGCTGGTCGCCGCACTATCGTCCATGCCCTTGGCTGTCTTGCGCAGTGTCCCGCCACCGAGATAGGACCCT
>DPVW01000242.1:12301-28387 GCA_003529325.1 Candidatus Latescibacterota bacterium
GCCACCGAGATAGGACCCCACGTTGGGGGAGACACCCGCCTGCTCGAATGCTTCGAGCCAGTGGGCGAAGCGGGTCCACCCCCTCGACGCATCGACCCAATCGGCGATCACCTCACCGTAGATGTGCGTACTGATGCCACTGTCATTGCGCCCACACACAGGGGCGGGCGTCCACGCTTCCCCCATGATCTCGGTAGTGATACCCTGGGTGATCTTGGAGAGGCAGCGACCGTCGACCATCAGTGGATAGATCGAATGACTCTGGATGTCGATGAAACCGGGACAGATGATGGCGTCGGCGACATCGATGACCTGCCGAGCCTGTGTGTGGGGAATCACGCCCGGTGCCGTGATGGCGGCGATCCTGTCGCCGGCGATGGCGACATCCCCGCGCCACCAGGGATTGCCACTGCCATCGACGATACGACCGTTGATGAGCAAGCTGTCTGATTGCATCGCTTCAGCTGACGACGAGGTAGGACAACCAGCCTTCGTGCCGGTCATTGAGAATCACGTGAGGTACGTTCTGCGGCAGATAGACCGTATCCCCTTCCTTCACCGGATGGGCGTCAAAACCGGCGACGACGGTACCCTCTCCCTCGAGGATGTAGTAAATCTGCTCCTTGTCATCGTGCACATGGTAATCGGAAGCGTTGCCTTTGCTGACGGCCTGCCGGGCAAGATACCAGAAGGCGAGCAGGCAGGGCTGATCGGTGACGGGGTCGTCATCATTTACGAGACGCTCGAGTAGTTGCCAGGTGACGGCATTACCGTGGACGCCCATGTTCGGCGAGGCGTCACGCCAGTTGAGTACACGGGCCTTGCCCAGCGGTTGACCCTCGGCCAGCTTTTCTTCGGGGACAGGGCAGGTGATGATGAGATACTGCATCCAATCCGGGTTGTTCTCGCCGATGAGCTGATGGCCGACACCAGGGGGGAAGTAGGCGACAGAGCCCTCGCTCACCGGGAAACGATCCTCCTCGATGAGGACTTCCGCCTCCCCGGAGAGGATGTAGTAGTACTGCTCCGCCTGGGCATGGGCGTGATAATCTGTACTCTTGCCCCCCTGCAAAGAATGGCCGGCGAAGCCGCTGGCCATGGTGAGGCAGTTGAATGGCGAAGGATCGTCTGCTTTTACCGGGCTGAGGATGGGCCAGACGATGGCGTTGTCGTGACCGAGGTAGGATTCTGAGTCTCGCCAGTTGCGCACTACGGCGCGAGGGTTGTTCACAAGGGTCTCCTTTTACGGTGTGTGAGTTGTGAGTGGTGCTTGACTCTGGGCCCAGGCCTGCAATGGGATGTCCTCGTCCTGAGGCCGCCAGTAGCGGGACACGGGATGTATCTCCGGGTCATCACCGTCATAGCTCGTCCGTCCCGAGCCTAACTCGCCCAGCAGTTGGCGTTGGACCGGAGTGCAGGGTGCGAGCACGCTGTCCGACTGGTGATCGAAGTCGGAGGGGCGCATCCAGCGTGGATGATATCCGTAGTAAAGGCAGCGCCTGGCCTGAGTCGACAGATTCGGCTGCAAGGCATGCAGCAACTGCGTGCGCCATACCAGGGCCGTACCCGGACGCACATTGACACTGACGATGTTGGCGGGGTCGATGTGCCGTCGCCCATCCGCCGCGGTGGGCTGGGTGGACAAGTGGCTGCCGCGGACGACACAGATCTCGCCACTGTTCGGTGCCGTCAGGTCCGTGAGGTAATAGCCAATCTTCATCTCCATGAAGGGGAGCACGCCACCGACCCGAGGCCAGCCGAAGTTGGGACCGTCGGAATGCCAGGGGAAGAAGCTGTCGGGGGCGCCCAATTCATGGCCCTTTGCGTCATCGCTCTGTGGCGGGCGTACGTCAGCGTGGGATGTACGCAACTGCACGTTGACCCCCATGAGATCGACGACAAATCGAAGCATCAGTGGGTGGTCGACCAAGCGCAGAAAAATAGGGTCCAGGGCGACGGCGTTGCGCATCTGGAATGCTTCGTGTGCACCCAGATCCTGCTCACTTTTGCAGCGCGCATAACGATCGTCGACGACACCGAGCAATTCGGCAACTTCCTCCGGCGACAGCGCATCTTCAACGAGGAAGAAGCCGTCCTCGTCGAAGCGGTGGCGCTGTTCGTCAGTCAACGCCAGCGGTGGCCTGGGTTCGGCGACCGGGCCATGTGGAGTCGGCGCCCGCACGGTCATCGAGCAGAGCCGCCGATCGAGCCGTCGGCGAGCATCGTCAGCAGCGCCGAGTCGTCGACGTCCAGGGGAAGAACGACGCGCCCCCGTCGTCTGCATGATTCGTAGGTGGCAAAGATGAGTTCCGTAGCGCGCAGCGCCTTGTGACTGGACAATTCGGGTTCGGCGCCACTTTCCATGCAGTCCACGAGGTTGCTGACGCTGGCGATGGTATGTTCCGACACGGGCACACCGAGGGTGAGTTCAGGGTCCGTCCACTTGCCGTCACGCACCAATCGCACGGGGTGTTCAGCCTTGCCGCCAGGTGTGACCTCGACAACACCTTGAGAGCCGATGAGTCGGTTCTGCAGATTGCCGAAGCCGGTCTCGCCGGTGACCAGCAACCCTTCGACGTCGTTGGCGAAGTGGATCCATGAGATACCACTGGTGTCGAGGGCGACGCCAAATACCTCGTGCTTTTTATCCACCGAGATCTGGCCGATCACCCATTCTGCCGGTGTTTCCTCGTTGAAGAAGAACATCATGTCGAACCAGTGGGTTCCCCAGTCGAACATATTCGGGCAGGAGGCCTCGATGCGTTGCAGTTCACCAATGGCGCCGTCACGCACCAGTTGCCGTGCCGATTGGAAGGTGTCACCGAAGCGTCGTTGATGGCAGAACGTGAGCAGGATGCCATGGCTGTCACAGGCGGCATGCATGGCGCGGGCGTCCCCCCAGGTGGGGGCCATCGGTTTTTCCGCATGGATTGCGCGGGCGCCAGAGGCGGCGGCGGCTTCGACCATCTCACGATGGAAGTGGGGCCAGGTACAGACGCTGACGATGTCCGGCGATTCAGCATCCAGCATCTCGTGATAGTCGTCGTACTTGGCGGATACTTCGTACGACTCGGCGAAGGCGTCACGAGCCTCCGGCGATGGGTCAGCGCAGGCGACGATCGTTGTGCGCGGGTCGACAGTATATCCCTCGGCGTGCGATCGACCACGTCCACCGCAGCCGATGATGGCGGCCTTCAAGTTTGTGGCATTGGCTGACAAATTCTCTTCCCCTCGATTTCTGCAATGTGTCAAATCGCCGGCGGTGGTTCCCACTCGGCATTCGGTTGCGGGATTTTCGCTTCCACCGACTCGCGCCACGTGGCGAGACGTTCGTGCAGATCGCGCTCGACATCTGGGTGCTCCGTTGCGAGGTCGCACTCTTCTGATAGGTCATCACTCAAATTGTAGAGCTCGCGGCGGTTGTCCTCGAAGAACTCGATGAGCTTCCAGTCCCCGGCACGAATCGAAGAACCGGGAGTGCCACCCTGGTTGCCGTAGTGCGGGTAGTGCCAGAAGATTGCATCCCGTGCAATCGCGTCGGCTCCGCGCAACAATGGCAGGATGGATGTGCCGTCTACGTGCTGCTGCGGTCTTGATGGCAGGCCAGCAGCTTCCAGTAGCGTGGGGTAGAAGTCCGGCGTCGTCACCGGCACACAGCAGCTGCTGCCGCCGGTGATATGCCCCGGCCATTTGATTATGAGTGGTTCGCGCGTGCCGCCCTCGTACATCCAGCCCTTGCCCTCCGCGAGTGGGGCGTTGCAGGTCGGTGATCCCTCGGAGGTGGCGAGTCCGCCATTGTCGGAGGTGAATACGACGATCGTGTCCTGCCCCTTGCCATTGCGTTCCAGCGCCTGCAATACACGGCCGATGTTCTCGTCGAGGGAGTCGATCATGGCTGCATACACCGGGTCTGAATGCAGCAGGCGCCGGCGCACCCGTTGCCCCTTCTTGTGTTCACACGGGAAATACTCGCCGTCGACGAAGGTCTCGAAGCGATCGAGACCGAGGCGCTTCGCCTTGTCCGCGTATCTCTCCGTACGGTCCGCCTTTGCCTGGATCGGTGTGTGCACCGAATAGTACCAGAGATTCAGGAAGAAGGGCTGATCACCGACGTTGTCGATGAGATCGACGGCGCGGTCCGTCAGGTAGTCGGTGAGATAGGTATCTGGCGCGACGTCCGTATCGATGAGTGGTTCGATCGACCAGGGGCTGAAATAACCACCTTTCCCCGGCGACCCCATATGACAACCGCCGACGTTGACATCGAAGCCGTGATCCTGCGGTAAGTGCCCCTCACCGCCGAGGTGCCACTTGCCGACGTGCCACGTCGCATACCCGCCGTCGCGCAAGGCGCTGGCGAGGCTTGTTTCTGAAGTGGGTAGATCACGCAGATAGGGCACGTCGATGACATGGCCGCGGGGTGCCGGGCGAGCATCACCCCAATGAATCCAGTCCGTGATCCCCACGGTGGCGGGGTATTTGCCGGTCAGTAGACTCGCCCGCGTTGGGGAACAGACCGGACAGGCGGCGTAGCCGTCGGTGAAGCGCATGCCGTCGGCGCAGAGAGCGTCGATGTGTGGCGTTTCGTAGTACTCGGAGCCACAGCAGGACAGGTCGGTCCAACCCATGTCGTCGATGAGGATGAACAGGATGTTCGGTGGGGCCTGGTTCACGATACCCTCTCGTCTTTGGCAGGATTGCCCTCGATCAGCGCCTCGATGCGTTGTCTCGTGGGCAGGGCAACACCGAAGTGGCCCATGGCGGTGACGGCGATGGCACCTGCGGCGTTGGCGAAGGCGCCGATGCGATCCGGGTCCCAATTTTTCAGGAAGCCGACCATGGTCGCTGCGGCGTGACAGTCACCGGCACCGGTAGGCTCGACGACGTCTACTCTGTATCCGGGACAGAACACGGGCTCTCTATCCCCCTCGGTCAATACGACGCAGCCTTCTGCGGCAAGTGTCACCGCCACCAGCTTCGGCCCGCGGGCGCGGAGTTCGCGGGCGGCGTCGAAGGCCTCTTCCTTGCCCGTGATGGCTGCAGCCTCCTCCAGCGTTGGCGTCACGACGTCGGCGCTGGCGAGGGCCTCTTCGAAGGCGTCGGCCGTCTCCGTAGATCCCAATATGGAACGTATGTTCGGGTCGAAGGAGATGGGAACGCCGGCAGCACGGGCGGTGGCCATCGCCACTCGCGAAGTTTCAAGCGCGGATGCACTGATCTGCATCGTCGTGCCCGGCACGTGCAGGGCAGCGGCGCTGGCTATTGCCTCCGCGTCGATGTCGGCGGGCGTCAACGCCGTCGCCGCCGAGTCTCGGCGATGGAAGATCAGGTGGGTCTGGCCGTCGATGCACTCGTGAAAACAGAGGCCGATCTGTCGCGACTCGATCTGGCGGATGGCGGATACATCGACATTCTCCTCGACGAGGGCAGCGATCATGAAATCACTGAAGGGGTCTGTGCCGACATGGGTGATCAACGCCGCATCGTGGCCACAGCGCACGGCGGCAGCGGCATAGGTGGCGGGTCCGCCTCCGGCATATTTGTGCCACTGACTGGCGGCGTGCATGCTGGCCCCCACGGGTTCCGGCATGAACTCGACCAGGGCCTCTCCCAGCGCCAGGATGGGACCATCGGTCATTCGCCCTCTCCGTCGTTGTCGATGAGTCGTGCAGGTTCTTCCAGCCAACCCTTCAGTGACTGCAGAAAGGCGGCAGCGCCAGCGCCATCGACGGCACGGTGGTCGCAGGCAAGGCAGAGCGTCATCTGCTCGCGCACGACGGCGGCGCCAGCAACGGCGATGACACGCTCGCCGCTGCGCCCGACGGCGAGGATGGCGCACTCAGGTGGGTTGATGATTGGCAGGAATCGTTCGACGCCGTACCCGGCAAGACTAGTGATGGTAAAGGTTGGTGACGGTTTCTGTGCCACGACGCCAGCGCGCGCCGCGTCGATCGCCTGGTGGCGTAAGGCGGCAAGCTCAGGGAGGCTGTGACGGTCGGCATCCGCCAGGGCGGGGACCAGAATGCCACCATCGACGGCGACGGCGAGCCCGATATGGCAGCCCGCCTTGAGTACGATTTCCCGTTCACCCACGTGCGCATTGAGGCGCTCGTGCTGGCGCAGGGACCGAGCCGTGGCGGCGACGATGAGGTCGGTGAGGGAGAGGGCTGGATCGGCGCCGAGTTTGGTCCGCAGTTGCTGTGCGTCGGTTACGTCGACGTCGATGAAGAGATAGAAATGCGGCACACTGCGGGCACTGAGGCTCATACGCTCGGCGATGGCGGCACGCAGTCGGCCATGGGGCTCGACTCGATCTCTGCCCTCCACGACAGGTTCAATGCCAACCATGACGGGTGTGGCGCCGGATTCGGCCAGCGCGGCACTGAGGACATCCCGTTTTATGATTCGCCCCCCAGGGCCCGTGCCACGGATCCGGGTAAGATCGACGAGGAGCTGTCGTGCCACTCGTCGTGCCGATGGCGAGGCGGCGCGACCTGCCGATGTCGCCGTAGCAGTCCTGGGTGCCATCCGGGGTGCAAGGTCGACACCAAAGAGCGGTGCTTCGACACCGGCAATCGGTGTGGCGGCAATGCTCTCTCCGGGCTCACCGATCCAGGCGATGGCGTCCAGCACCTGTGCCTGCTGCCCGGCGGGGCAATCGATGCGCAGCAACACACCAGACCCCTCGGCGGTGACCTCGAAGGCGGCCTTCTCTGATTCGACGACAGCGAGGACGTCACCCCGTTGCACGCGATCCCCTTCGACAATCGACCACTCCAACAGGATACCGGTCGTCAGATTCTCGCCCACTTGTGGCATACGTACCGCGATCATGAATACACCGCTCGACGCACGGCAGCGATGATGTCATCCGTCTGCGGGATACAGGCCTGTTCGAGTGCCCGATTGTAGGGAATCGGCGTATTGCGGCCGGCGACGATCTCTACAGGTGCGTCCAGATAATCGAAGGCATCCGCCTGGATGATCGAGGCGATGTCCGCTGCGACACCACCGCGACGTACCGCCTCCTGAACGATGACGACGTGTTCGGTGCGGCAAACGGATTCGACGATCGCCTGTCGATCGAGAGGGACCAGAGTACGCGGGTCGAGGACCTCCACGTCGATGCCATGCGTGGCGGCCAGTTCTGCGGCAGCCGCCAGGGACCTGGGAATCATGTTCGACCAGGCGATGAGGGTGCAGTCCCGTCCGGCGCGCTTGATGTCGGCAACTCCGAGAGGGATCACCTCTTCCTCCTTCGGCACGAGTCCTTCGGTCATGTACAACAGCTTGTGCTCCAGGAATACAACAGGTTCGTCGTCGCGAATGGCGCTGACGAGGAGCGCGCGAGCATCTCGAGGCGTGGAGGGCATGACGAGCTTGAGTCCAGGGATGTGGTAGAACAGTCCCTCCAGAGACTGAGAGTGCTGCGCCGCCACACCATCACCGACACCACCTTGGGTGCGCAGCACCATGGGCACCGATCGTGCGCCGCCTGACATGAGTCGGTATTTCGCCGCCTGGTTGACGATCTGGTCCATGGTCAACAACGTGAAGTCGACGAAAAGAATCTCGACGACGGGTCGCATACCGGTGATGGCGGCACCCACGGCGGCGCCGACGATGCTGGGTTCGGCGATGGGGGTATCGATGCAACGCTTTGGTCCAAATTCGGCGAGCAGGCCATCGGTCACTTTGTACGAGCCGCCACGTTCGGCGATGCCTACGCCGATACAGAAGACACTCTCGTCCCGAGCCATCTCCTGGCGCAGGGCCTCGTTCAGACCGTCTCGAAAGAGCAGTGTACGGCTCTCTGATTCGTTGGCGTCGGTCATCTGTCGTACTCCTGCAGGAAGGCGTCGACGTCAGGTTCTGGAGAGTCGTGGGCAAAGTCGATGGCCGCCTCGATATCGGCGTCCACCTCATTCTGGATGAGATCCGCTCGTCTGTCATCCGCCATATGCCGTCGGCACAATGTCAGGGGATCGCGGCCCTTGTAGAGCTCGACCTGATCCTGCGGCATGTAGGTACCCGGATCATTCACGTGGTGACCGGCGTGGCGATAGGTCTTGGCCTCGATCAGGATCGGTCCCTCACCGGCCAGCAGCCGTCGCCGTGCATCGGTGGCACAGTCGTAGACTGCGAGCACGTCGTTGCCATCGACGGCAAGACTGTCAACACCGTAACCCTCCCCACGGTGGAACAGATCGACGACACGACTGGACTTGTCGATCGGGGTGGATACGGCAAACTGGTTGTTCTCCACTACCAGCAGCAGTGGCAGATTCCAGATGGCGGCAAGATTCAACGCTTCTCCGAAGGTTCCGTGATTGGCGGCACCGTCGGAGGAAAACACGATACAGACCCGATCTTCGCCACGAATCGTGGCGCCCAACGCGGCGCCCACACCGATGGGGATGCCCGCGCCGACGATACCATTGGCACCCAGGTTGCCAGTGTCCGGGTCGGCGATATGCATGGAGCCGCCGAGACCGCCACAGTAGCCCGTCGCCTTGCCAGTGATTTCGGCGAGCATACGGTCAAAACGACCACCACGGGCAAGACAGTGCCCGTGCCCACGGTGGGTGCTGACGATGTAGTCCTCTGTCCCCAGGGCGGCACACACACCTGTGGCGATGGCCTCCTCGCCCAGATAGGGGTGCAGATACCCGCGAATGTGTCCCTGGCGGTATAACTGGATACAGGTCTCCTCGAAGCGGCGAATGCCGTACAGCGTACGATAGAGTCTGGCCAGGAGTTCGGGGTCGGATGTCGACATGGGTCGAAATGTAGCAGCCTGGGACGTCTGCACCCAACAGGCCGCTGCTTGCCGGAGTAGGACAAGGGCGCTACCATCCGAATAGTGCCGTGTCTCGGAACAATCCTGTATTCGGCCGCCCAGACACGGCACTAGGAAACCAAGGAGCCCGGATATGAGCATAGAACAAGTACAGTTTGCTGGACTTTCGGTGAGCCGGTTCATCATCGGTGGCAATCCCTTCAGCACGGTGTCGCACCAGGGGCAAGCCCGCGATCTGGAGATGCGTCAGTGGTATACGACGGCTCGGATCAAGGCGACCCTTGCCGAGGCTGAAGCGAGTGGGGTAACGACCTTTCTCGGTCGAGCCGATAACCACGTGATCCGCATGTTGTGCGAGTACCGAGATGAGGGAGGTCAGATCGACTGGATCGCCCAGACCACACCGGAACTGGCCAGCATCGAGCGCTCCGTGAGTCGGGCCCTCGGCGGTGGCGCCAACGCGATCTTCGTGCACGGTGGGCAGACGGACCAGATGCTGGCCAAGGGTGAGCTCGGCAAAGTGACGGATATCATCCAGCGCATCCGCGACGCCGGCTTGCCTGCCGGGATCGCTGGCCACAACCCCGATGTGCACCGCTGGGCGGAGGACCACCTCGACGTCGACTTCTATATGTGCTGCTACTACAATCCATCACGACGGGACGAAAAAGCCGAGCGGGATGCCGAGGCACGCGAAACCTACCGGGACGAGGATCGACAGATCATGGTGAGCCTGATCCAGAGTCTGCGTCGCCCGGCCATTCACTACAAAATCATGGCGGCAGGACGCAATGATCCAGACGAGGCGTTCGCCTTTGCCGTCGCCCACATGCGGCCAACGGACGCGACCTGTGTCGGCGTACACACGAAGGACAACCCCGACATGGTGCGCGAAAATGTCGAGCGTCTGTCACGCTGTCTGGGCCAGGCCGCCGCAAAAGCAGCCTGATCATCAACTCGGCGGGGTCGGTGGCGCCCCCGTGTGCTGTTGCATGAAGTCGGCAAAATCGACGACCGCGCCGGTCTCTGCGCTCAGTGACATCGCCTCGATGATACCGATTGTTGTCAGATTGGCGGGGCCACTGATTCCGGGGGGGTGACCACCTGCGGCATAGTCGCGCAGGCTGTCCAGCATGCAGTCGTATTGCGATGGCAGGGATGGCGCAGTCAGGGTTTGGGGTGCATCCGCGCCGGGCGCATGGAGGACCAGCCCTTCGGGGCCAGGCACGACGGTTCCACCTTCGAAGTCGATGCGTGTATCGCCGCCCTTGGAATGCGCGGCGAAGGTGCAGGTGAAACCACACCGGCAGCCGTTGGCAAACTCGATCCATGCATAGATACCACCGCCACCGCGATATGGGCTCCAGGACGGATTAAAGCTGTCACACCAGAGTCTGGCCGGCACGGAATCGAACATATACATGGCCGCATCGAAATCGTGTACGCCGCGCTCCCATAGATAGGCGTGAGCATCACGTCCGGAGTGATGGGTACGGGGGCGCCAGCCGTAGGTTGACACCTGGCCGAACTCCGGTCTTCCCAGTTGTCCGGAGCGGACGACTTCGCGCATTTGATGGGCGGGATTGCAGAAACGGCGATTCTGGCAGACGATGACACGGACATCCTTCGCCGCTGCCTGGCTGCAGATCTGCACGGCACTGTCGAGGCTCTTGGCGAAAGGTTTCTCGACGAGGACGTGCTTGCCAGCGACGACGGCCTCCATGCACTGTTCGGCATGTAGATCCGGTGGCGTGATGACGGCCACCGCGTCCGCCTCCACGGTCGCCATCGCTTCAGCCAACGTGCCAAAGCACTGGGACTCGCTGAGCCCACTGACCTGTCGAGCCGCTGCGAGATTCTCTGCACTTGTATCGACGAGGGCGACGCTCTCGTAGTCGGGGTGCCCAGGGACTTCGCGGACCGGCCAAGCGCCCCGGCCCCCGGCCCCCAGATGAATCAGTCGAATCGGCATGATATTGTGTTTCCTTTGCTGAAGTTGACTGCTTGGCCCTCACATGTAACAAGCTCGCGGACGAACGAGCAAACCTATCGAGGATGACATGACGGATTTCGATGCAGTTGTTATCGGTGCCGGGGTACTGGGCTGCAACGCTGCGTGGCATCTACAGGAACGGGGCTGCCGAGTCCTGGTCCTCGATGAAGCCCGGGGCCCCGCAACCCGCACGACTCGGGCGGCTGCTGGTTTCGTCTGTCTGTTCTCCACCATCCACCGACAGGAGTGGGGGCAGACTGAGTGGCTGATGCAGGATTATGGTATCGAGTTCTATTCCCGCTTGTCCCAGTCAACGGGAAAGGACTTTGCCTTCCATCGCAGTGGCATCGCCTATCTGTATCTGACGGAACAAGGCTGGACTGATATCCAGCCCTGTATCGCCACGGCCAGTGCCTACGGAACACCGCTCGAAGTCCTGACCAGCCACCGGGCGCAGACCATCCTGCCACAGGTTGCCTTCGACACAACCGTCGGTATCATCTTCGACTCCCGCTCCCTGCGACTGCGTGCGGCGGATGCGATTCCTGCTCTCGCCGCACAAGTCGAGCAACGAGGAGGTGAGATCAGATATGACGTCAAGGTCGATGGGTTCGCCCTGGAGGGTGGCAGAGTTTCAGGCGTGCGAACCACTGAGGACGTTGTGGCTGGTGAGTGCGTCGTCGTCGCCGCCGGTGCGTGGTCAAGACCATTGTTGGCACCCCTGGTATGCCTTCCGGGTGAACCAACCATCGTCGCGCGCTACACGACGCGGCCACTGCCTGGCGTCGATGAGCACCTGCCGATGCTCATGTTCTCCGACTCCGTGCATCGATTCTTCATTCGCGAGGAACGTGGTGGTCTGCTCATCGGTGGCGCGGATCTGCAGCCTTTGCCGGCGGACCGCGCCATCAACGCCACTGCGCCACCCCACGGTATCGACGGTCTGCCCCAAGATCACGCATATCGCATGCGTGAGCATCTGCGCAAGGTGGAGCATGTTCTACCGCTATTGAGACAGGCCGATATCGAGCAGACCGACGCCGGTCTGCCCGTATACACCGAAGACCGCCGTTTCGTCGCCGATTCGATACCCGGGGTCGAGGGGCTGTATGCCCTGGCTGCCTGTAACGAGGCGGGTGTCACCCACGGTCCCGCTCTTGGTCGGCATCTGGCGGAACTCATCGTCGATGGTGACACCCGGTTGCCACGCTCCCGATACGCCATCGATCGTTTCTGAAGCGTCAGGCATTCAGTCGAAGTGGTACAGGCAGATCCGGTGATCGTCTAACACGCAGAAAATGTCACGCTCTGTGCAGTGCAGCTGACGGATCTCGCCCTTTGTCTGCAAGGATCCAGTCTGCACTCCGGTCGCACCGAACTTCAGCACTCGCCCCTCATCTGTGGCGATGACGATATCGTCACCACTTCGCGCCGCTGCGCGGATCCATTCGCCCACGTGTTTGTGTGTCTGCACGGTGCCATCGAAGCCCAGCAAATACAGATCGCCGAATTCGCCGGCAGCGACGATCGCCGATGGCAGCCTCTCCAGTCCCACCACCTTGCCGACGATGTTCAGCTGCCAGAGCTCTTCGCCTCGTCGCGGTTCGACAGCGAACAACCAGCCGTCCTCGGTGCCGTACAGGATTTCCTGTCGAGTATCACCGTCGAGATCGCACAGTCGCAACTGTGTGAGGCCGATGCCTCGTCGCGGGGTCGTAGCATTGCCCTCAGCGCCGACCTGCTCCAGCGTCGACCAGCGGAAGGCGCCGTCGAATTCATGGACCGTGAGCGGCGTCGAATATGTGTTGCCGACAATGACCTCAGCTCGACCGTCGCCATCGACATCGGCCGCCTGCAGGGCGGTGATCACATGATATCGGATCCACTGCGCCCACTTCGGCGTGGTGTCCGCTGCGAAGACATTGACGAACCAGCCCGCCGTGCCAGCAAGCAGGCTCAGGCTGCCCTCACCCTCGAGGTCGGCGACACACAATGTTGTGACCGGCGCTGGCACGTCATTCAGATTCTTCAAGGGCCGCCGCCCGCGCTGGTGCCCGGTGGCGCCGTCGAGAACGATCAGTTCAGAGGCGCTCGTTCCGACCAGAATCTCGGGATTGCCGTCACCATCGATGTCGGCAGCCAGCAGCGCTGTCGCCGGGGAGGGCAACTGCACGTGCCAGGCTGGTATGCCATCTGCGGTCCGCAGCCTTGCCAGATCCCCGTTGGCGCCAGCCACCAGCAGGGCCGGGTCGGTGGCAGAATCGAAGATGGTGACGGGACCGACTGCGTCGATGTCGAGGTTCTGTTGCCACAACGGTCTCGTGTGTCTGGCGTCGGTAGCAACTATTGCCGCCATCTCCGTGGGAACTTTACGCGGGATCGGATCGTCGTCTGCGGCGAAGGTGCCTGGTTTGCCTGCCTCGTCGAGGCCGACGATGGTCGTTTCATCTCCGTCAGAGATCCGCATGCGAGCCCTGTGGCAGCGCTCGATCCGCACCCCATCGTGCGGCGTGAACAGGTGCAGGAAGGTGATCGACTCGCCCACGGCGAGTCGCTCGGCCTGTTTCTGGTGCACGACGTGAAGTGCACCGTCGTGATGGGGGTAACCGCCCCATGGACCACCCGGATCTTCGACGATCTGTTGCATGGAGTCGTCCGCATTGAGCAGCAACAGCTGGGTGCCAGCCTGCGACAGCAGTACCTGACCCGGACTTGCATCCACGTCCCCGACAACACGCCACAGACAGCGACAGCGATATTCACCCGGTTCGCGGCAGTGCAACTCGTCGACGACGGCGATGTATCTGCCCTTTTTCCAGATGATGTTGCGGTGCCAGTCGACGCCGTTGTAACCGGCAGCCACGCTCTGCACGAAGCCCCAGTCGCCGTCCTGTCGCGCTACCGTGAGCCGCGCCAGCGGGGGAATGACAACCCCCGCTCCCGGGGATTGCAGGACGCCGACACCGTCGCGCTGCACGGTGACGCTGTTGTGGAACTTCGGCGCCGCACGGATGTAGTCGCCATCGGCGAGCCAGGCTCGATCCAGCCAAGTCAAGCGCAGAACGGCGTTGGTGTCCTCGTGGCCATGGCAGAATGTGCCGACGCCTTCGAGCAGGAGATACTCGTCGTCAGCCGAAAAACTCGAACGCAGGGACAGCTTGTCGAAGTAGCGAGCCGCTGGATCGGGGCGATATTCCGCGGCAGCGTCGCGCTCCACCCAGCGCCGTGACGTTTCTGGCAGTGCCAATGCCGTGACTCCGAGCAGGTCATCCGGCGGCTCGGGGTCAACCCCCGGTACCACGAAGCCTGCCTCGGTCAACTCAACAGAGGCATGCCAGCTTTGTTGGGCGTCGTCGAGTCCTGGCAGCTTGTCCTGGGCAAGCCAGTTGAGCAGCCACAAGTGTGTTGGATCGCAGCTGTGCCACACCGACGCAACGAGAGGCCACAAGTGCGACCGCCATCCGCCTGTCTCAAAGGCGGCATAGCCACTGCTGTCGCCGTAGCCGACCTCGCTGCGCAGGTTGTCGGTCGTGATCGCGACGAGCCGGCACAGATCAGCGACATGGCCATCATCCAGATAGCTGTAATCGTCACGTGTCAGCAGATATTCAAGTGTGTGTCGAGGCACTGCCCAGACGTAACCGACACCGGCGTCATCATTCGGTTTGTATCCGAGTGCCTGGCCGGCAAAGATGCGCTCCACACGCCGGCTGGCGTCGGCGAATTCCGTGACGCCATATCGGCGCGATAGATAGTCGTGGCCCGCCGCCAGATTCAGCCCGATGAAGGTGACATGGTTCTGGCGCGGCAACCCATCCGGATTGATCTCCTGGTGCAAGTAGAACAGCCCCGCGAGATGCCTGAGTTGTTCGACGAACATCTGCACCACCGCGTGGCGATTTGCATTGTCGAACACGGGGTGGTCCTCGATGAGGTCCCACAGGTGGATGAACAGGTTGAGGCCGAAAAAATCGTGATACTCTTGCGGCTCACGGATGCGCTGCTGACGCCAGGGCTCGATGGAACCTGCGAAGATGGCGGTGATCAGGGTGCCCCAGGCCTCGTGATCGGTCAGATACATCTGCCAGAGATATTGTTTCAGCTTGCCGCTGCGGAAGGGAGAGGCGACCCAGCCACCATCCCAGGTGTTCAGGTCCTGGTCGATGAGGGCGTCGAGCTCAGAGGCTTCAGGCGGCTTGGGCGGCCTGGCGAGAGCACACTTGAAAATGCGTTTGAGGGCGCCATCGCAGGCGTCGATGACGTTGATCAGTTCCGTCGTGGCGGCGTACAAACCTGCCTCACTGCTGGCGCCGGCGACGACGGCGTTGTGTCCGAGGCCAAGGGGGTCGCTGATCGAACGCAGAAGGTAGTCATCGCGGCCAGGGAACAGCGTGTCGACAAAGCAGCAGCGGGCATTGTAAAGACGGGCTACGGCGGCGTTGTTGGCGACGTGTCCACAGGCGATGACATGGGCCTCACCGAAAGCTGATGGGTCAAATGCGCCATGCGGGATGATGGCAGCGGAGCACATATCTGCGAGGCGCTGCACCAGGGGATCGGTGGACCATGCGTCGGGTACGACCACAACGATCGGATCTGACAGACTGGTTGCGCGAAACAACCTGTCGCGTGGCAGATCGATATCAGGCATCGAACTGCCCGTTACGGCTTATTCACGACGTAACGGCCCAGTGCCTGTTCGTCGACTTCGACGCCGAGTCCTGGCGTATTTGGCACAACGAACTTGCCATCGGCGTAGGTCCAGGCAGTCGATCCCACGAGGGTTGCCCGATCGGCGAGGCCAGCCTGATACTCCTGCAGATGCTCGTGCCCACAAGCTGTAGAAAAGTGCAGAGTCGCCGCCTGAAATGGACCCAGTCCGTTGCCCATGTGTGGTGTCGTCGGCACGCCGGCGGCGTTGGCCTGTTGCAGTTGCCGCAGGCCGTCACTGAATCCCGTACGGCCAATATCTGGTTGAAAAATGTCCAGCGATCGAGGTGACTCAAACCAGGCTTCCGTCTGGAAGTGGGTGCGGAAGTGCTCGCCGAGGGCGATGGGCGCCCCAGGATGGGTGAGCAGTTCACGATGGCCCTGCAGGTCTTCCGGCTCCAGTGGGCACTCCAGCCAGGTGCAGTTCAGTTCGCCATATCGACGTCGCGCCTCGGGGCCATTTTCTGTCGATACCATCCACAGGGTATCCACCATCCATCGATCGGTGGCATCACCGGCGCCGGCCTGCAGGAATTCGACCTCTGCCGTGCCTGCGTCGAGGTCGCCGTCAACGAAAAGTTTC
>DPVW01000242.1:28694-29276 GCA_003529325.1 Candidatus Latescibacterota bacterium
ATCAACGAAAAGTTTCACACCCGTCAGTCCCGTGCCGAGCCAGTCCTTCAGGTTTTCGAGACGATCCTCGGGCGTACGTCGCCGAAGTCCGGACAGATAGACGGGGAGCTCTGTTCTCGGTCTGTCACAGAGCATGGCGGACACGGGCACATCTTCGCGTCGGCCGATCGCGTCATACAGGGCGATATCGATAGCTGCCATGGCATCGAGCCAGTACCCGGAGGCGTAACCACGACCACGTTGGGCGTCATACAGAAAGTCCCACAGTTGCAGTGGCGAGCCAAACTCGCGGCCTCGGACCATGGGTTGCTGCAGTGATTCGGCGACCAGACAGGCCACCTCCGGCCCGATGGGGCAGTTGCCCTCGCCCCAGCCGATGCTGCCGTCCGCCAATTCGACACGCAGCAGATAACCCTCGACGGTCAGGGGATAGACGGTGCGCCAGCCGTCGCGAAATTCGAAGCGGGCACCCGCGTCGTCGCCGCCCTTGCCTTTGTAGTCCTCCCAGTAGGAGGGCTCATCGGTGAAGGCAATGTGGAAGGCGTCGATGCGGGCGATGGTAAAGTCGATGTTGATCATGGG
>DPVW01000074.1:0-2340 GCA_003529325.1 Candidatus Latescibacterota bacterium
ATGATCCGCGCACTGTTGGGCGTCTTTGGTGGACTGGTCCTGGCCATGGGTATGGTCTACGTGCTGCAGGGGATCGGGCACCAGATCTATCCGCCGCCAGCGGGTCTCGACCCGAAGAACCGCGAGGCCTTCGCCGCCGCCGTCGATGCCATGCCGGTCATGGCGCTGGGCATGGTCCTGATCGCCTACGCTGTGGGAACCTTCGCCGGTGCCTGGTTCGCCGCCCGCGTCGGCGGACGATCGTTCTATGCCTTTCTTGTGGGAGGCGTGATGACGCTGGCGGGAATGGGAAACATGATCACCGTCCCCCATCCGCTGTGGTTCACTGTGGCCGGCACTCTGGTGTTCCTGCCCTCGGCGTGGCTCGCCAGCCGTATCGCCGACATCGACTGAAGGCGATGGCGGACAAGATCCCCGCCGATGCGCGCACCATCGCCATCCACTGCGCCAAGTGCCGTGCCCTGCTCTACAAGTACTGGAAGGGCGGCGACGGTGGCCTGGTGAAGGTTCGACCTGGGCGTATCGCTGAAGACCACACCGATGGATCTCTGCACTGCCCTGGTTGTGGCCAACAGTTCGCCCGTGAGGCAATGATGGGCGGCGGACCTGCGTACAAAATCATCGGTGGCAAAGTCACGACGAAAGGAATGCGGCGCAGATGAAACCTCGACCAGTGGACGTCCTCGTCGTCGGTGCCGGTGTCGTCGGCGTCTGTAGCGCCTGGTTCCTGCAGCAGGCGGGTGCCCGCGTCGTGCTTGTGGATCAGGGCGCGGTGTGCTCTGGTTCTTCTCATGGCAATGCAGGTCTGATCGTACCCAGCCATTGCGTGCCCCTCGCCGAACCGGCGGCACTGGCGCAAGGTTTGCGCTGGCTGTTCCGGCCAGACAGTCCGTTCTATATCAAGCCCCGACTCGATGCCGATCTGCTGCGCTGGCTCTGGCGCTTCCGAAGGGCGGCGACAGCAGCACGCGTGGAGCGGGCCATTCCGGTGCTGCGCGATCTGCATCTGGCGAGTCGGACCCTGTATGCGGAGTTCGCCGCCGCCGGTGTCGATTTTGAATACGGCGAACGTGGTCGTGTGCTGCTCTGTGACACCGACCAGGGCCTTGCCGCCGCCGTGGAAGAGGGTCACCACATGCGCAACGCAGGGCTTGAGGTCGAAGAACTCGACCGCGCGGGCATCGCCCGCCATCTCGGCGACCTGCCCGTGAACTGCATCGGCGGCGTGTTCTACCCGCAGGATGCCCATCTCAGTCCGGCGCGATTCGTCCACAGCCTGGCACAACGAGCCCGGGACGCCGGTGTCGAAATCGTCGAATCGGCACAGGTGCTGCATATTGGTAGCCAGGAACGGAGGGCGACCGTCGTCGATACGACGCGGGGCGCATTTCAGGCCGAGCAACTCGTGCTCGCCGCCGGCTCCTGGAGTCCGGAACTCGCAGCCAATCTTGGACTGCACCTGCCCATTCAACCGGCCAAGGGGTATTCGATTGAGATCGCCGCCCCCGATGACACACCAGCCGTGCCCTTCATGCTGCATGAGGCGAAGGTTGGCGTCACGCCCCTGGGCCAGGGCCGGCTGCGCTTCGCCGGTACGCTCGAACTGGCGGGACTCGATCTGACCATCAATCGCCGGCGTGTCGACGCCATCGTGCAGGCTGTGCCGCGATACGTGCCCGGGTGGGATCCGGCGGAGTTTGTCGTGCGGGAGATCTGGCGCGGTCTGCGCCCCTGCACACCCGATGGGCTACCCGCCCTTGGCCGGCCGCACAACTGGGACAACGTCGTGATCGCTGCCGGCCACGCCATGATCGGCATGTCCCTGGGCCCGGTGACGGGGCGCATCGTCGCCCAGATCGTCGGAGGGCAGACACCTGATTTCGATCTCGACCTGCTCGATCCCGATCGCTTCGGCTAAAGGATTTGCCGCAAGATTCCGCCGTGCGCCGATCTATAAAAAACGTCGCTCGTATCCTCGTGGCGATGTTGTACTGCTTGTTGACGGGAGAACTGGTTCTGCGCGCCGCCGCCTTCGTGTGGGCCCCGGTCAGCCCCTTCGTCGCCCACCACCGAGTCCACGACGAGCGTCTCGGCTGGCGTCTGAATCCGGCCTATCCCGACGTCGATGCCTGGTCCTTTCGCAACACCACGGTGCCGGCGCAGGCGGACATCGTCATCCTTGGAGATTCACAGACCTACGGATATGGTGTCGCCCCCCATCTGGCCTGGCCGCGACAGCTCACACAACTGACGGGTTGGACGAGTTATAACATCGCCTGTTCTGGATACAGCCCGGTCCACGGGTTGGCGATCTGGGAGGATGTCCTGTCCCTACGCCCC
>DPVW01000074.1:2668-5339 GCA_003529325.1 Candidatus Latescibacterota bacterium
CGCCCCTGCGCGACGTCCTGCGCGATCACTCTGCCCTGTTTCACTTCGTCCGCCATCTCGGCAGTCGCTCAGCGGCGCTCACCGGTCGCCAGCAGAACTCCTGGGAGGCCGTCCGACAGCGGGCCCGACGACATCCGGACTATCTGTCCATCTACGACGGTGGTGTCGGCGCACGAACGACACTCACCATTGCCAAACGCTTGCTGCCATTGGACAGGACAGACCCCCGCATCGACGAAGGTTTGCGGGTGACGCTACGCGCTCTGGGGGAGATGTCGCGTCGGACCGCCGCCTCCGGGGCGGAATTCCTCGTACTCTGGATCCCGACGAAGGAGCTCGTCTTTGCGCCTCAGATCACCGACCCGTCCGCCGATCTTCGCCGACTGATCAAGGCGGAAACAGAACTCCAACGGCTGGTCGAAGAAAGGAGCCGCGATCTGGACGCCCACTTCGTCGATGCCCTTCCCGCCCTGCGGCACGCTCTTGAGACACACGAGATGCCCTATCCCGAAAGCGCCGACGGCCATCCGACGGCCAGTGGTTATGCATCTATCGCTGCTGTCGTTGCTGCCGCCCTGCCAGCACCTGGGAGAGCGGTGCACAACGATGGCGGCGAGTTGTAACCGCTGAAACCCATTCGTACCTTGCGCCTCGTCCAAGAAGACTCGACTCAACAGGAGTAGATGACAGACCATGGCTGACCGACTGCTCGCTTACATCGGCAACTACACCAAGGGGAAAGACGCCGTCATCTATCGCGGCGAAGTCGATCCGGCCTCTGGTGCCCTCAAACTTGTCGGCAAGACCAAGTGCGCCGATGCACCCTCCTATCTGAGCCTGCATCCGACGGGCAAATACCTCTACGTGGTGTCGGAAACCAATGACCATGATGGCGGTGGTGCCGTCAGCGCCTTTGCGGTGGATGCCGATTCCGGCGACCTCACCTTTCTGAATCTGCAACCCACGGGTGGCTCGCCCTGTCACAACACGGTCGATGCCACCGGGCGTTATGTGCTGTGCGCCAACTACGGCGGCGGCAACGTCGCCATGCACCCCATCGCTGAGGATGGCAGCCTCGGACAGATGTGCGATTTCAAGCAACACGAAGGCTCGAGTGTCAATCAGCAACGGCAGCAGGAACCCCACGCCCACTCCATCAACATCGACGCCACCAACCGTTTCGCCTTCTGCGCCGATCTGGGTCTCGACAAGGTCCTGCTCTACGAACTCGATCTCGATGGTGGCAAACTGCTGGATCATGGCCATGCGACGGTCACCCCTGGTGCGGGTCCGCGCCACTTCGTCGTGCACCCCAATCAACGCCAGGCGTATGTCATCAACGAGATCGGCAACACCATCACGGTCTTCGACTGGGACGCATCTGCGGGCGAACTGAGCGGGATTCAGGAGATCTCCACGATCCCCACCGATTTTGCCGGCACGACGCACACCGCCGACCTGCACATGTCGGCGGATGGTCGCTATCTCTATGGCTCGAATCGCGGCCATGACTCGATTGCGATATACGCCGTCGCTGATGATGGGCAACTGACCAGCCTCGGGCATCAGCAAGTGCCGGCAACGCCACGCAACTTCGCTCTTTCCCCTGACGGGGCCTACCTGTACTCCGGTGGTCAGAATACGAATACGATCCCCATCTTCAGCGTGGGTGACGATGGCCTGCTGACGGCGACGGGAGATATTGTGGAGACACCCTCGCCGGTCTGTATCAAATTCCTGTCCTTATAATCCACCAACTTCGGAGGTAACACACACCATTCGACCGAACAAAATTCGTCAGCTCCTCGACGTTGGAAAGCCGACCATCGGCACCCACGTGCACACCACGTGGCCGAATGTCGTCGAGGCCCTCGCGCACACCGGGATGTACGATTACGTCGAATTTGTTGCCGAATACGGCGCTTACGATCTCTACGCCTTCGACGACTTCTGTCGTGCCGCCGAGTTGCACGACCTGGGCACGATGATCAAAGTCGAACAAGACCCTCGCTCCTGGATTGCCTCACGCGCCATCGGCTCCGGTTTTCAGTCCGTGTTGTTTTCCGACTCCCGCACCGTCGCCGATGTGCAGGAGTGTGTCGGCATCGCCCGCCCTGAAACGCCAGAGGATGGTGGCACCTACGGCGTGGCCACGCGGCGCTTCAGCTACATGGGGTATGGCGGTGGTCCCGAATACGTTCAGGCATTGCGTGACATCGTTGTCGTATTGATGATCGAAAAACGGGGTGCCGTCGAGTCTCTCGACGAGATTCTCCAGGTCAAGGGCATCGATATGGTGCAGTGGGGGCCCTCCGACTATTCGATGAGTGTCGGCAAGGCGGGCCAGGGCGGTTCGCCGGAGATCAAGGCAGTGGAGAAGCGCGTTATCGAGGCTTGCCTGGCCGCCGGTGTGCAGCCACGTGCCGAGATCAACACGCCTGATGCAGCCAAGTATTACCTCGACATGGGCGTGCGACATTTCTGCATGGCGACGGACATCAATATTCTGCACGGCTGGTGGAAGAGCAACGGCGAACAGTTGCGACGCGCCGTCGAAGGATCGTGACCGACCCACGCGAGCGGGTCACCACGGGTGCTGTCTGGGAAAGCCAGGTCGGCTACTGCCGTGCCGTGCGCAGTGGCGACTACATCTGCGTAAGTGGCACGGCCC
>DPVW01000074.1:5652-20522 GCA_003529325.1 Candidatus Latescibacterota bacterium
GGCCCACGCCGAGGCCTTCGGCGCCCACCCTCCGGCAACGACGATGGTGCAGGTTGCTGCACTCATCGATCCAGAGATGCTGATCGAAATCGAAGCCGAGGCCATTCTACCATCGCCATGAGGTCTTCAACGAGCCCGCCCTACCGACTGGCACCGGCATGTTGATGATGCGCATGGCCGATGCCTGGGTGCGGGGAACCCATCCCTGGTGTGGCTGGATTCGGTTGTTCCTGCTCCCCCTCATGCTGATACCGATGTGGTTTGGCCTCATGTGGGGTGGCATGCTGCTGATGATGGCGTGGATGTTGTTGCCCTTGTTTTTCAACAAGCCTGTAGGCCGCGGCAACTGGATGACGCGCGCCTGCCTCGGCGTGCAGATCTGGCGCAGCCGCCGTCTCGACGATCTCTGCAACCTGCTGCTGGTGGCTCTTGCTGGTGGCGGACTGGTGCTGGCATCGATCATGGCAGCCCGGCAGGAACCGATTCTGCTCGCCTGCGGTGTGGTCGCCTATTTCGGCCTCTACCTCGGTTTTCTCAGACGCTGTGGGCACCACCTCGACGCCCGGACGCGTGCACTCGCCAAGGCCGACTGAAGTGGAGATTGGCGCCATTCTGTTCGACGTCGATGAAACACTCTACGACCGCGAGCGCGCCCAGCGACTCGTGCTCGAACGGTTGCCGGCAGCCTTGCCCGAGTTGTTCGGTCACGTCGACTTCGACACACTCTGGCAAGCCTGGCAGCTGTCCGATCGCCAGACCAGTGACCACAAGTACACAGTGGCAGATATCCACACCTCGCGGAATGTCCGTTCCGCCGCATTTCTGCGCGCCCTGGGTTTGTCGGAGGATGACACCGAAGTCGTCACCGACTTCTACCTCAAGACATATCCCACCGTCTCGGCGCCGATCTCCGGCGCCGCCGAGGTCGTGACTGCCTGTGCCCGGCGCCTGCCTGTGGGCGTCGTGTCGAATTCCTACCCCGATGTCCAGTATGGCAAGCTGGAGACATTGGGTCTGCGGCATCATTTCCACTGTATCGTTCTGTCAGAGGAGTACGGGGGGCCACGCAAACCGGCGGCAGAGATCTTCCTGCGTGGCTGCGAACTGCTGGGCGTACCCCCGGCAGCGACACTCTACGTGGGGGATTCCTTCGCCAATGACGTCATCGGTGCGCGGCGTGCCGGCCTCATCCCGTGCTGGTACAATCCCCAGGGACAACAAGTGCCGGTTGGTGAAATGGCAGCGGCATTTCAGCTGACTGAAATGCCGCAGTTGCTGGAGTTACTCTGAGTCGAGAAACTCGATCTCAGCCGCCACCACTTCACCGACGCTTTGCCGCTGCACGATGAGCAGTAGATCACCCGGCCCATCGACCTGCACCGATACCGGTGAGGCGACGACCTCATTGCTGATCCCATCCCGCTGACCTGAGATCAGTTCGTCCCCCGCCAGGGGCCAGCGCAACCCCGTGGTCGATACGCCTTTTGTGGAACCATCCAGAGGTGACAGCGACAGCCGCAGACCGATGCCGGCGGTGAAGCGTGTCGTCGTGCCCCCTCGCAGCAGATGGATATGGCAGTGGTCATCGGCGATGTGCACATGTAGTCGGTCGGCAAAAATCTTCAGCAGACTCAGATTCCACAGCGTGTGATCGGTGCGCCCTCCGGTGACACCGACAAGCACCCCTTCGGTCACACCCAGACCCACCGCGTGGGTCAATACCTTGTTGAGATCGGTGCCGGTATTATCCGCATCAACACGCACATGGCGCTCTGCGGGCGTACCATCAAGCGTCTCCTGTGAGGCCGAATCGAGATCGCCGACGATGACATCAGGCTCGGCTCCGAATCTCCGTACCGTATCCGCCCCACCATCGGCACACAGCAGCAGACCGGCTGACCATGCCTGCAACGCCGTGAACAGCGCCCTGGATGGTGGCTCCCCATTGCCGACGATGAGGGCCCGCACGTCAGATGCCGGGAACCAGTTCGAGCAGACGCGCCGTCAGCGTGACTCCCACCTGACGCGGATCACCATAACTGACGTAGAGCTTGTCCTCATAGGCGGGTGGCTCCAGCCCAAAGTAGAATCCCCGCACGGCGTATCTCGTGTCGAGCAGGTTGCGCCCCCACAGACGTACAGACCAACCGGGCCCTGCGTAACCGAGGCTGCCATTCCACAGACTGTACTTGTCTGAACGCTGATCGTGACTGTCGGAGAAGAAGAACTCGTCCATCGCCGTAAACTCCAGCGACGCCTGTGGTCCATTCGCGGTCGTGATGCGCACGCCGAGACGCAGATTGTATGTCGGTGCGTGGGCCGACTCTCGATCGCCGAGGGTGAGGGCCTGCCCCTGGGCGGTGGAGAACGTGTAGCTGTCGACCTGCGTCTGCAGATATCCGAGGGATCCCGTCAGACCCACAGCTGAATTCAACGCCACGTCAGCATCGATCTCGACGCCTGCATTCCAACCGGTACCGGCGTTGTTGGTGAAATAGACGAAGCTGTTCGGATCCCCTTCGTCCTGCTGCGTCGATAGTTCCACCTGCTGTTCGGAGCGACGTCCGTGGAAGGCGGTGATCGACGCCCGCCCACGTTGGCCAAGCCAGCGATAACCGGCCTCCGTGTTGACCACATACTCCGGTTCGTAGGGACGGTTGTCGGCGGCCAGTCGCGGATGCTGGTTGATCCCCCCACTGCGATAACCACGGGCGAGACTGATGAAGGCAGCACTGCGTTCATCGACGACGAAACTCAAGGCCATACGGCCACCTGCCAGCCACTGGCTCGTGTCGAAATGCAGCGCTTCGGCGGCACCGTCCGTCGCCCCCACGTAGACGGTCTGGTTACGATCCGCCCGTGCCGTCAGCCTCAGTTGCAGGCGCTCTGTCAGCCCCCGATGGTGCTGGGCGTACAGGGCGACCTCATCGACATCGAAGGCACTGTCCAACTCGGACGCATCCCCACCGAAGAGGTATCCCGCCGCCTCCGCATCCTCCTGCAGATTACGCACGAAGAGTCCGACGATGCCTCTGCCACCGATGGCGGGCAATCGGGTGTGTACGAAACGTGCCTCCTGCGTCCAGGTGTCACGCTGGCGCTCCATGTGATCGAAGAAGTCGTAGCGCCAGCCCTCGACATCGGGATCAAAGTCATACGGCGCCTGCCGCCAGAAGCCGTCGTTGCCCCAGTCACTGTCGAAGGAATAGTCCCCTGCGGTGTGGGAGAAGGCCGAGATCGACACCAGGCGCAGTTCGTCGGCGAGGGCCACTTCAGCGCGTAGAGAGAGCCCCGTCGTACGTTGCGCATCGACACCGGGATTGTCGGCATAGGAGACCAGTTTCTTGTTGTTGTCCGGCGCCCACGCATCGTAGCCATTGTCGGCATCCACATGGAACCACGTCGCCGTCACGCGAGCACCGCTTGGTGCCGTCCACAGTCCCTTCAGCCGCGCCACACTCTCCCGTCGACGATTGGTATCCTGCCGCCGCAGCAGTTCGTTGTGACGGAAGCCGTCGCTGCTGCCCCGTGCATATCCGGCACGCAGTGCCAGCGTCGAACCCACGGGCACGTTGACGAAACCGGCGAAGTCGAGCAGGCCATCGCTGCCGATGCCGGTGGTCAGACCATGGTCGAGATGATCGACGGGATCAGCGGAGCGTATGGCGATCAACCCGGCCATCGCATTGGCGCCGTAAATGGTCGACTGCGGTCCGCGATAGACCTCAATCTGATCGAGGTCGAACAGCTGTCCCCCCGTACCCAGCCCACTCAGGTCGACGTCGTCGATGACGGTGCCCACAGAAAAACTGGGAGGCCCCTCACCGGCATAGTTGGAACGTTCACCGATACCGCGAATCTGGAAGTATTGCGGCCGCGACGTCCCTCCCGCCCAGTTCAGGTTGGGAATACTCGCCGTCATGTCCTGCAGGTGACGAAGGTCCTGCAGTGCCTTGGCATCGACGACACTGACACTCAAGGCCAGGCCGTGCAGAGATTCATCCGTCAGACCGGCACGTACGATCACCTCAGGCAGGCGCGACACCGCTGCCAGCAATCTGATATCGGCGGCAGCCGCAGCGGCGACATGCAGTCTCTGGTAGCCGACGTGGGTCACGGTGATCGAATCCACATCCACGGGCAGGTGGAAGTGACCGTTGAGGTCGGTCATGACAGCCGTGCCGGCTGCGATGACATTGGCACCCGCCACGGGGAGCCCGGAATCGGCGGCGGTGACCCGCCCGCGCACATCGGCGCCAGCCGCCACCAGGGACAATAACAGCACGAGAACAAGCAGAAAGTGTCGCATGGGAGGCATTCCCTTCTGCGACCCAGAACACAAAATGGGTCGCCGCTCCCAGCGTGGGGGAGTGCGACCCAACCTTTTCTGGCGGGGCGCCGCCGCGCCCACCGACTCTTGTCTCAGGAGTGGCGGCGCGACGTTCCGTTTCCCTACGCTGGTTTGATCCAGGTCAGGTTCGAAGGGTGTGGTCTCAGGCCGAGTACAGCGTTGGCCACCCCCAACGGATTCGCGATATGCATCTGGAACGTATACATGCATCCGCACGCAGGCAATGGCCTTTGTCGCACCAGAGACCTTGCCTATTTTAGCATCTCACCCATCCACCAGCCGCGACGAGAGTCCATGCCCGCCACCCGCCCCAACGTTATCGTCTTCCTCACCGACGACCAGGGCTACGGCGACCTGTCCTGCATGGGCTGCACCGATTTTCGCACCCCCCATCTCGACCACATGGCCCAGGGCGGTGTGCGCTTCACGGACTGGTATTCGAACAGCCCCGTCTGCAGTCCGTCGCGAGCCTCCCTGCTCACCGGTCGTTACCCCGGCAAAGCCGGCGTACGTTCCATTCTCGCCGGGCACCGTACCGCGACGGGTCTGCCGGCACAGGTGCCGACCCTGGCAACGGCTCTGAAAGAGCTTGGTTACTCGACCTATATGTCGGGCAAGTGGCACCTGGGCCTGGCCCAGGCCTCCCGACCACAGAACCATGGTTTCGACCACTGGTTCGGCCACATGGCAGGCTGCATCGACTACTACTCCCACATCTTTTACTGGGGCGCCAATCGGGGGGGACCGGGGGTAAATCCAACGCACGATTTATGGCAGGATGGCGAGGAAATCTGGGAGGATGGCCGCTACTTCACCGAGTTGATCACAGAGCATGCGATCGACTATGTACGGGAGGCGGCGCACAACGAGCAGCCATTTTTCCTCTACGTGCCATACAACGCTCCCCACTATCCAATGCATGCGCCAGAAAAGTATGTCGATCGCTTCCGCCACCTGCCCTGGGATCGGCGCATCATGGCGGCCATGATCTCCGCCGTCGACGACAGTGTCGGCGAGATCCTCGCCGAAGTCGAACGCCTGGGCCTGGCGCAGGACACCCTGTCGGTCTTCACCGCGGACAACGGACCATCGCGGGAGACACGCAACTGGCTCGACGGCACCCTGGATCCCTATTACGGTGGCAGTGCGGGCGCCTTGAAGGGGCACAAATTCAGCCTCTATGATGGCGGCATCCGCGAGCCCGGCATCCTCAATTGGCCGGCGGCGGTCTCAGGCGGCCAGGTGCTGTCGGAGCCGGTGGCATCGATGGATGTGTTCCCCACGGCCGTCGCCGCCGCTGGCGGGGATCCACAGCAGTACGAACTGGATGGCACCAGCTTGTTGCCCTATGTCTGCGTCGGACAGACGCCGGCGCCGCGTGATCTGTTCTGGGAGATGGGTCCGCAGACGGCGATCCGTCGCGGTTCGATGAAGCTCGTATTGTCGGGCAAGCTGGTGGAGGAAGCACCTGCCGAAGACGCCATTCATCTCGCGGATCTCTCCGTCGACATGGGTGAGCGCATCAATCTCAAGGACCGCGACCCGCGTCTGACGCAGGAATTGAAAGAGGCCGCCGAGGCCTGGCGAGCCGAGATCGAAGAACGCTGGGACCGCGAGTTCAGTCCCGAACGCCAGGGTACCGTGTGACCATGTCCTGGCGTGGCCCGGCGCTGATCCTGGTCCTCGTTGCAGCACTCTACGTGGTTGCCCGCCCATGGTTGCTGGAAACCTTTGGCGCCGCCACCCTGGTGCTTGTCGTCGTCGGCGCCAGCATGATCGTCAGTATCGCCGTCGCCTGGTGGCAGGCACGAAATCGGCGCTACACCTGCCCTGCCTGCGCCCATGTGTTCGGCGCGTCCATGCTGCGCAACCTCACCAGCCAGAATTGGTTCGGTCGCCTGCGCACCCGCTGTCCCTCCTGTGGTGAACGGAGTTGGTGCGACACCGCTTCTGACAGAGCGGATCCAGCCGAAACGTAAGGTTACTGGCGCAACAGAGTACCCAGCGCTTCTGCCACGGCGCGACGGTGGCGCTCAATGGGGGCCGGATCTTCGGTGAAACGAGTCATGGAGGCGCTGATCTGCTCCGGCACCCGCAGCAGTGCCGACATGCGGTCGTGCTCTTCGGCACTCAGTTGCGCCCCCTTTTCGGCGAGGGCACGGCGCAGCATCACCAGATACTCGTAGTCTTCGATGCCGTCCCGTAACATCTCCCAGCGAATGCTCTCCACCGGTCCCTGCAGGACGGGTCCGTCGCCGACAAACACCGCCGGGGGTGGGTAGATGAACCGTCCGTCCCCATTGCCCCAGGGACGGCGCGTGCCGACGGGTGCGTTATATGTCGACTCCCAACTCATGGGATCGACGTATGGATTCTGCAGCGACCCCGGATAAGCGGCGCCACTGGTCCAGTAGTTGCTCGCCCAGACCAGAATCCCCTCGATCTCCCGTTGCCAGGTCTGCCACAACCAGACACGCAATTCCGTGGCGGCATGATCGATGAACAGTCCCGCCCACGGCGTCTTCGGTACGGTGCAGATGTACCACCAGAAACGTTCGCCCCTGGCGCGGCGCATGTCGGCCCTGTCCATGTCGAAGTTGGTCGTCACCGGACACCACAGATTGGGGCCGCCCAGCAGCTCAGTCTCCACTTGTTCGGTCAGCATGCGTGTGATCTCAGGCGCCGCGGCCTGCAGTCGCCTGAATCCGCCCATGACGAAGTCATAATCCCGTGGCGCCGGCTCATCGAACCAGTAGACGAAGGCCTCGTCCAGCCAACCGCGCTCGATCAGATGCCGTTGTAGCGCCCGGCCATAACCGCGGAACAACGCCTGATACTGCGGCGTGGACGCCGTCCAGCCCTGCAACTCTGGCTCATCGCGGTCGATGTAGCTACCCCCACCCATACCCGGAATCGACAAGCGAAAACTGTTGAAGTGATGCTCGTCGATCGCTTCGGTCATGGCCGCATCCCAGGCACGCCAATCGATGCTCGGTTCCATGCTGGCATCCGCCGCCAGAGCAGCCCCGTTCAATGCCGTCCACTCGACCTCGGGATGATCGAGGGGGGCTGGATCGTATGGTGAGATGTGATGGCGAGCGAAGCTCTGCAGATACAGCGCCAGCACGGCGCGCCGGTCCGCATCCGTCTCGAGTCGGTGGTAGCGCCATACGTTACCGGGGTTGAAGCCGAAGGCGGTCTGGCACGTCATGCGGTCTGGCAGGGTGATGTCGAAGACTTCGACCTGCAGATCGACCTGCTCCGACCAGCCCTCGGCGCGCAGATTGACCACGCCTCGATAGAGACCGGCCGGGATCCCACGAGGTGTCGTGACGCGCACCCACAACGACAGATTCCGTCCTGCCTGGGCCCCCATTGCGCCGATCAGTGGCAACAGTGGGTCCGGCCAGTGGGCCACCTCGCCGGCAAGATCCGTCGGTTGCCGCACCGGCACCGTTGCCACCCGCAGCACATCGATGCTCCCCGCATCGATCTGCCCACCCTCAGGTCCTTGCAGGTCGGTCACCTGCACAACAAGATCGCGCAGTTCGCGGTGCGGACGCAGCACGAGTTGCGCCGCCTCCGCCTCATTGCGTGCCGCCTCGATACGCACAGCGGCCCCTTTGGCGGTGGGTGCCTGGCGTGTCCCAGACACCTTCCATCCAGAGGCCGCCCACCACACATCCGATGCCGCGCTGGTAGCCAGCAGTTGGCCGTAGTCGTCGGCGTGCAGCACGGAAAAATGAACATCGAGTTCCGCCTGCCAGCGACTCCCGTCCTCCCCTGCAAGTTGCACGTGCAGGACTCGATCCCCCGTGCCGGTCAGCCGGTAGGGGAGTTCGACGATTCCAGCCGTGGGCACGGGCATCGACTGCCCCGGTACCGCCGCGACTTCTTCGTTGGCCGTCACCACAGCGCGGGCCCGCAGACTCGTCTCACCACGCAGCCAGTTTCCGAGTTCGATGGCAATGGTGTCCTCCACACCCGGTTGCAGCCGACCCGTGTCGACGATCCGGACCTGTTCCACAGCCTTCGGGTCACCGATGACGGCGACCAGGTGGGTGTGGCCGACCCCCTCGGGCACGGCACCGATCAGCTCTGCCTCGTAGCCATAGTCATCGACCTGAAACGAACCGGCCCCCTCGGTGCCGAAGGGCGCAACTGGCGCCGCCGCACGCAACCGCACATCGACGCTGACAGCCGGCAACAGTGCGATGGGCAGGTCGAAGGTGGCGCTGCTTGCGCTGTCGATCTCGCCCACCCGGGTCCAGGACGCCGTCGAGTCGGTGCGAGCCTCGACGAGGAGTTGGCCCCCCGTATGATAGTTGACGTTGACCGAGATGCGGGCCTGTCGCTGTCGCGCACCATCGATGGTGTGACGATAGCTGACCCATTCGCCGGCGCCGAAGACCCAGCGAAAGGTGTTGAAGCCCGCCTGGTGCGCCACCAGCGGTCGACTGTGATTGGCCAGGGCCGTTCGTTGGGGCGCACGAAAGAGATACCGGCCCGCAGCGATCTGCTCCCCCTCACCCAACCAGATGTTGTCGCCAATCCTGCGATGTACGGCGTAGACCCGATCCAGACGCAGATCGTCGAAGGCGATGGCACCGGGCAGATGCCACTGACCAAAGCGCAACCAGTCACGCTCCCCTAACGATTGCGGTGTGGCGAAATAGGAGCTGAAGCGCTGCCACTGCGTATCGATCTGACCGAGGTCGCGGTTGGCGAAGGCGGTGCCGGACATCACCGTGCCACCCCCACCGCCATGCAGCCGTCGAGCCCGGAAGCGGAGCCGATAGAGTGCGCCGGGGACAAAACCGACCGGATCCGAACGCCAGAAGGATGTCTGTGTGTCGCTTCCCCGACTTACGAGGACGTCGTCGCCATCGACGATCTCCCAGTCGCCGACGCCACTGTCGACTTGCCATCCCACAGGCTGTGTGTCACCCTCAGCAAAGGATGGGTTGGGGACGATCTCATCGGCATGGCACAGGTTCGTGGCGTACAGTATCAACGCCATCAACCCGATTATTTTGTGTCGTCGTAGGATGCACAAAGATAACGTGACTTGACGCAGCGCGTCGCACCGACGATCTCACCACCAGATCGCGCAACTGCAGTCAGATCGCGCAACTTGATTCGGGAGAATTACATCTTGGCTGGGAAAAAGCCGCAACTGATCATGCGCCGTCCCCATCTGCGGGACCTGCCGGCAGCTGAGGTGCCCGCCGGGTATGTGCTCCGTCACTTTCGCCCTGGTGACGAGGCGGGATGGAATGGGCTGATGGATCTGGCCTTCGAACGCCAGCAGGGGCAGTCGGATTTCACCCGGGAGATAGCCGCCGAGGCGCCCTATCGGGCAGAGCGTGTCAAACTCGTGCTCGACGACGAGGGCACCATCGTCGCCACCGCGTCCTGTTGGCTTACCGAACGCTTCGGCGACAGTACCACCATGCTGCACTTGGTCGGCACCGATCCTGCCCATGGCGGCAAAAGACTGGGTACAGCCGTCTCGCTCGAGGCCTTGCACCAGGGCGCAGGGGAAGGCCAGGCTCGCGCCATGCTGCTTACCGACGACTTTCGAGTAGCGGCGCTGAAGACATACCTGCGCCTGCAATTTGAGCCCGTGATCGCCCATCGCAGCCATGCCAAACGCTGGCGAAAGATCCTCGACAGCCTGTGCTGGTCGGAACGCTTCGAGCATATTCTCAGCGGTCCCCGCGAGTCCTTCGAGTAGCTCCGTTGGCCCCAGGGCAGCAGGCACGTAGATTCTGTCTTCTGCCATGAAACAGACCCCTCTCAATACCATGCGCCCGTGACGGCCGGCGAATTTCTCGTCCTGCTGGCGCAGGGCCAGATCCTGCTGCTGACGTGCTGGAAATTATTCGAGTGGGCCCATCGTCGTGATGGGGCCCGCCGCGACGTTGCGCTGCTGATGCTCACCCTTGGTGTCGGCGTCGGCCTGCATTGGGCGCAGACGAGGGCCTCCATCGAGCTCGGTGTTGTCGCCCACGCGGCGCCGATGCTCGTCGTCCTGCATCCGTTGCTGATGTTGCGCCTCGTCGACCATTTCCGTGCCGTGCCACGTTGGATCTGGGGTCTCGTCGTCACCGGCGTCCTCGCCAGTTGGGCCATGCTGCTGCTGACGCCCGACCAGTATTCCATGCACGCAGCGGTTGCGATTCGCGTCATCTTCGCCCTGTCGTTGCTCTACGGCACTCGCGCCCTCGTCAATGGTGCACGCCATGCCCAGAGCGTCGTTCGGCGACGTATGGGCCTGCTCGGCGCCGGCGCACTGCTGATCGTCATCCTGGCCGCTGTGCACGGGTTGGCCTTCGTCGTCGATGGCATACCGTATGTCGCCGGCATGACACAAGTAGGTCTGCTGGCGGCGGCTGTGCTCTATGGGCTGGGCCTGGCACCCCCTTCGTGGCTGGCACGTGCCTGGCAGCAGGCGGACGTACAGCAGTTTCTGCGGGCCGCCACCGGTACCGCCGGCGAGTCAACAGACAGCGTCCTGACGCGGCTGTGCAGTACCGCCCGTCATGCCGCCGGTGGCCAAGCTGCGGCCATCGCGATCTGGAATGAGCAGCACAACCGCCTCGAGTTGGTACTACGCGGCGAAAGAGCTCTCGTCGGTGGGCCCCTGGCGGCGGATGGACTCGTCGCTCGGCAATGGACCTTCCGCCGACCTTTCGTCGCCGACGATCGCAAAGAGGTACGCAAGGCATGCCTGCGCATGGCGCCTGGTCTGGATTGCACGGCGCTGCTCGGCGTGCCCCTGATCACACCCTCTCGTGTGTGGGGCCTGCTCATCATCTTCCTGCGACGTGGACCGGTATTGCCCAATGAGGATCTGCGACTGCTGTCGCTGGTCACGGAGCATACCGCCGTATTGCTCGATCATGCCGCCCTGGAACAGAGTCTGCGCCGTGAGATCTCGGTGTTAAAAGGCGAGCGCCTTCCCGACGAGACCCCACTCGACGAATCGTGAGCGCAGGGCTGTTGGCCCCTACGATACCGTCAAAGTGAGTCGGCGTGGTAGGTCGTCGGGCAGTGGTACGGTGACGACGATCCGTGCCTTGTCGAGGGTGGCCTGTCCGTCTTTCCGGTAGGGGTCGTGGGGCAACACGGGCCAGGTGCACCGACTGCCGGCGGGCAGACTGAGATGCCAACCGCCCTGTTCGATCCAACCCCCGTCACTTCCCTCAACGACGACGTCCTTCTCGCCCAGGATCCACTCTGTGCCGTCGTCAGCACGGAGCGACTGGTCGAGTTGCGCCAGCAGCGTGACGTGCGCTTCCACATCAGACGCATCGCCATCCTGCGACAGTTCGAGCTCCACCTCATCCTCTTTCCGGTGGTTGACTCTGATCTGGCACACCGTCGCCCCATATCGAAGTGTGACCGACGGTGTCTCCTCATCCTCCCCCAGAGTCGCCGCGTCCGGCACGTGCAGCAAGCCGGCACGAGCCGAAAAGTCGGGATCCTCGTCCCCGGACTGATGCCTCAGCAGCGACGTGTCGCCTACGGTGAAACTGCTCCACAGTGGCTGCAGCTTGGTGTTGCCACCACCGAGGATAAGGCCCACACGGTCGTGATACAGACTCAGAAAGTTCTGCCGATCCTGCCCAAATCGGCCCACGGGAATCTCGGTGGCAATCGCCGACAGACAGACGAACCAGGGACGACGCCTCACGGTCCGCGCCATGTCGCCCATGCGATAGTCGTGGCTCTGCCGCTCCCCGGCGGGTGCCGATGTGGTTCCACCCTCGCCATACAGCAACTGCAGGGCGGCATAGTCCGCATCGAAAGTGCCACCGCCCTCAAGGAACAGGCGGTGCTGGCGCTGTAGAAACCCTCGCCCCGCAGCCGTCTTGGTGAAACCACTGTTGCCCAAGCGAACACCGGCGGCGTAAGGATTGCGGCCATCCACCGTTTCCACGGCGCTGCCATCCGGATAGGTGAATTCGGCATGGTAACGCGCCGCCCGCTCCAGCGCCGGACGCACGGCCTCGTCACCTGTCAGGGTCAGATAAACGCCCAGGGCATCGACGTAGACGAAGTTATAGGCCACCACGGGACCACCATGTTCCTCCCACCAGCCATGCTTGGACTGCGCGTCGGCAACAGCGCGCAGATACGCCGCCGCCCGATCGCGCCAATCGGGACGATCAAAGACCTGGCCAGCGAAGGCGAGTGCCATCGCGTGGTGCGCCGGAATATTGTGGATGCGGACAAACCGATAGGCCTGCGATGCCGCCGCCGTGCGCCGCGCCTCGGCGACCTGTTGCGCTGACATCTGCTCCTCGTGGACGATCTCCAGTTCATCGTAGATTCCGGCAAATCCGAGCTGCAACCCCTCCGCCCAACGTTGGCTCACATCGGCGGGCAACTGTGCACCCACATGGTGGTAGGCACGCATCCAACGACTGTAGGACCAGGGCATACGAATCGGTCCCCACTCGGAGCCGTCCTTCTTGCGGAACTCCCACATGCCGCTGTCGTCCTGGGCCTCGGCGAGGGCCACACCGCCGCGGCCAATGGCGTCGAGCAGGCTGTCATCGCCATGGTGCCGACTCGCAGGCAATGTGTAGGCCGCGGCGAGTGCGAGCAGTACGTTCTGGTCCGTCGAAATCCAGGGGGCCGTGCCGAATTCGCCATTCGGACTCTGGCTCTCCAGGATGCCGGGAGCGTTGCCGAGATGGCTGAGCAACTGTTCTTCCGGGTACCAGTCCATTGTCATTTGTCCTCGTGGAAATGGAGAGACTTCAACGATGTCACTGTTACTGCGTCTGGCCGTCAACGCTGCCGCCCTGTGGGTGGGCGCCTACATCGTCGATGGCGTCCATCTGTCGGGGGACCCCGTCGACATCCTCATCGTCGCCGCCCTCTTCGGCCTCGTCAATACATTCATCAAGCCCGTCGTCATGCTACTGTCGTTGCCCGCCCTGCTGGTCAGCCTCGGTCTATTCACATTTGTCGTCAACGCCGGCATGCTCGGTCTCGTCGCCTGGCTGACACAAGGCCTTTCGATCGATAGCCCCGGCTCAGCTTTGGCCGGCAGCTTCATCGTCTCCGCCGTCTCCTTCTCCCTCAACATGATCGTCAAGGACTAGAAGGCCGTCACGACAGCTGACGCACACGCCAAGGGGTTGGCCACGTAGACGTGTAGCCCCATCTTCAACGAAGATGCAGCGAACGACCACGACGAGTTCCGATTCTGCGAGAGAGTGGAGGCAAGATTATGACGGCGCCAGCAACACGCAAGTTGGGAAGCACTGATGTCGAGATCTCGGAATTCGGCTTCGGCGGCGCTCCCCTGGGAGAACTGTTCGTCCCGGTACCCGAATCTCAAGCGCAGCAAACCCTCGATGCCGCCTGGCAGGGCGGTATCCGCTACTTCGACACGGCGCCATTTTACGGCTACGGCAAGTCCGAACACCGCATCGGTCACTTCCTGCGGCAACAGCCCCGTGAAGAGTTCGTCCTATCGACCAAAGTCGGCCGCGTGCTATCCCCGACACGTGATCCGGCGACCTTTGACAAGGGCTTCTGGGTCGGCGGTCTGCCCTTTGATTTTGTCTACGACTACAGCTACGACGGTATCATGCGCTCATGGGAAGACAGCTTGCAACGACTGGGGCTGCCCTCCGTCGATCTGTTGCTCATCCATGACCTCGACTCCTTCTTCTGGGAGACCGAGACCAGGCTGACCGCCTATGAACAGCAACTACGAGCCAGTGGCTGGCGGGCGCTGGAGGAGCTGAAACGGGATGGCCGCATCCGCGCCATCGGCGCCGGCATCAACCGTTCGACCGCCATTCCCCGACTCCTCGACCTGGTCGATCTCGACTTCTTCATCGTCGCCATGCCATACACCCTGCTCGATCAGGGGGTGCTCGATGACGAATTTCCCCGTTGCCAGGCGCGCGACGTGGGCATCGTCATCGGCTCCCCATTCGCCTCCGGAATTCTGGTCACCGGACCGGTGCAGGGCGCACGTTACGCCTACGACATCGCCTCGGAAGAGATCCTGCAGAAGACACGAGATATCGAGGCCGTCTGCACGCGCCACAGCGTGCCCCTGCCCTGCGCTGCCATCCACTTCGCCCTCGCCCATCCATCGGTGGCGGCCATCATCCCCGGGGCTTTTCAAGCCGAACACGTGCAGCAGAATCTGGCGGCACACACGCAGGCCGTCCCTGCGGATCTGTGGGCCGAACTGAAAGCGGAAGGCCTGCTGCGCGAAGATGCACCGACGCCTTAGGAGTGTGTGCTGTTACATCATGTGAACAGGTGGAAGCACAGCAGCAGCACCAGCCACACACCCTCCAGGAAGTGCCAGTAGGTCGCGACGCTGCGCTCGGAGGGCAGGTGCTGCAGGCTGAAATGGCCGAATGTCGCGCGCACAGACAGCGTCGTCAGCAGGACCATACCCCCGAGCACGTGGACGGCGTGGACGAGGACGAGACCGAAGGCGAGGCCATCCAGACCAACGATTTTTCGTGTCGCCAGT
>DPVW01000074.1:20851-31673 GCA_003529325.1 Candidatus Latescibacterota bacterium
GGCGAGAAACAGGTGCAGACCCATACGCGCACTCGCCGTCGGATCGGGCAATGGCGGCGGCGGTCGCCGTGCTTTCGGTCCAGAGGGGGGACCGGGTTCGTCAGGAGGTTTCATCCCTGCCGATGGCACGGCGAGAGGGCCGACGTTGCCAGATCCCGTGATGCCCCCCACCTTTTGCCCATGACCGACCCTCGTCCGCTACTGTGGATCGACGCCACCCGTGCCGCCGCCGGTTTTTCCCTCTGGGGCATGACACTGGTGGAACGCCTCCTGCGCGAGGGTGCCCGTCGCGGCTTGCACCAGGCCATCGTCGTCGTCGATGCACAGTCTCGTCAGCAGACGACTCGCCTGCGTGGCGATCTGAGCCGCCTCTTCGATATCGATGTGCGCATCGTCGAGAGCGCCGAAGAACAACAGGTGCGCTTGCATCTTGACGAGCACGATACCCCCAGCCTCCTCTACTTCGATGGTGATGTCGTCCACGACGATCGCGTCATCGATCATCTACTCAGCAGCGGACCGGGGCATGCCGTGGCCGGGGCGCAGGCCTGCGCCGCCCACCTGGCGACGGCAACACTGCAATCTCTGCCACCGGGAGCGGCGGTGACGGGTCTTGCCGACGTACGGGCAACCGAACTCGAATCATTGGGGCACTATGTGCCCGAGTTGCGTCTGACCATGGTGCCCTTCCTGGTCCGTATCGGCGACTGTGACGATCTCCGGCGCGTCGATCGGTTGTTGTATCATCGCACCTTCAAGGGTGTCATCGACGTCGTCGCCCGCTACGGCTATTACCACTTCGTCCGCTTTACGACCCGCTGGCTCAGTCGTATGGAAGTCTCCCCCAACCTGCTGACGCTGTTATCCATCCTCGGCATCTGGGCAGCCATCCCCTGCTTTGCCACCGGACAGATCGGTTGGGGCATCCTCAGCGCCTGGGTGGGCGTCATCCTCGACTCGGTGGATGGCAAACTCGCCCGCCTCACCGTCAATCTCTCCGATGCCATGGGGGCCCTCGAGCACGCTGCCGCCATGCCCGGACTCGGCCTCTGGTTCGTCGCCCTCGGGTGGTTTCTCGCCGACGGTGAGCTGCTGTCGTCAACCCCCGCCAGTATCTCCTGTTGGCTGTTGGTGAGTGCCTTTCTCGCCGACAAGGTCGTATCCGGCACCTTCAAGAAGGTCTACGGATATGAGCTGTTCGATGCGCGACCACTGGACGCCGCCTTTCACCTGATCGCCGCACGCCGCAACATCCATCTGCTGTTGCTCACCGTGGGTGCCATCTCCGACTCGATCGCCACCGCCTTTGAGTGCATGGCAGCGGGCATGGTGGCAAGCTTCCTCTTTCACCTGGCTCGCTTCGGCTGGATCACGATCACGGGACCGCACCAGGTCAAAGCCGATGGCTGATGGCACCTGCCGAGTCCTGCTGTTCGGTACGGAGTTTCCCCCCTCACCGGCGGGCACCGCTGTGTACGCCCGTTGTCTGGCGCTGGCGCTGCACGATCAGGGCGTCGACATCGCGGTCCTGACCCAAGCCCCGGCGCAGGATCCGGTCGACGACGTTGACGTGCCCGTACCGGTATCCCGCATTCCCTACACCCGCAACGTCGCCCGCCGTTATGCTCGCAGTCTCGGTGCCCTGCGCGCCGCTGTGGATCAGTTCAAGCCCCATTGCCTGTGGACGACGAATGGCATGGGCACCCGCGTCGCGGCATTGTTGTCGCGGTTACCTTGTCCCTTGATCAGCTGCGCCCGTGGCAGCGACATCCGCACTCGCCTGCCGCCTCGCGGGCCTTGGCGTCGGTTAGAGGGCCTTGTGCAGCGCCGCGCCTACCGTCGCTCCGTCGGTGTCGCCGCCGCCTGTGGCGATCTGCTCACCTACGCTGTGGCCCAGGGCGTCGATGAACAACGCTTGTTCGTCAGCCACTCCGCCTTTGACTTCGCCAGACTCGATGGCATGTCCGCCAGCCTTGATGGCATCGAACGAGAGCGATCGACAGTGCTCACAGTGGCGCGTCTGACCCGGCAGAAACGTGTCGATGTCGTGCTGCGTGCTGTCGCTCTGGCCCGCAAGGAGATCCCCGAATTGCGTCTCGTCATCGTCGGTGATGGCCCCGAGCGACTGCGCCTAGAGGGCCTGGCGCGAGAGCTGCAGATCGACGACTGCGTACGTTTTGCCGGCGTCCTGCAGCCCTTCTCAGTCGATCTGTGCGCCGAATACCGACGCGCCACCGCCTTCGCCATGACCAGCGTCGGCGAAGGCCTGGCAAATGTGTTCATCGAGGCAGGCGCCTTCGGTTTGCCGAGTATTGGCAGTGCCAGTGGCGGGACACCGGAGATCGTCAAAGACGGCGCCACGGGCTGGCTCGTTCGCCCCGACGACCCGACAGACACAGCGGCCCGTATCGTCACGCTGCTGAAATCACCGGAGACAGGAGCGCAGATGGGTGCGGCAGCACGCGCCTGGGTAGAGGAGGAATTCGGTCTGCAAACCTTGGGACGACGCTCCCGCGCCGTGATCCGCGCCGTCATCAACGGCAGCCCCGTGCCGCGCCCGGCAGTGGACCTGTGAGTGCGCTCTGGAAGGCGGCACGCAAGGGGCTGCTGAAACAACGCTGGGCCCGCGGGCTGCTCGCACCCCTGGCGCACGATGTCCAGCCTCAACGGTGGATCTTTATCGTCGGCTGCTACAACTCGGGGACCACCCTGCTGCGCGACCTGCTTGGCCGGCATCCGGAAATCGACGCCCTGCCATCGGAGGGCGTACGTCTCACCGACGTACTGCCCCGCCCCGAGGATGTGGGCTGGCATCGCATGTGGTGTCGCTGTGTCGACGACGTGCGCCTCGCCGCTGACGCCTCGCAGAGCGCCCGCGCCGCGCGCATCCGCAGGCACTGGTCGCTGGCGTTGCCGGCGCAGCCGGTCAATGTATTGGAAAAGTCCATCGCCAATACGGCGCGATTGCCCTTCCTGCAGGCCCACTTCGCTCCCGCCTACATCATCCATCTGGTGCGCAACGGCTACGCTGTTGCCGAAGGCATCCGCCGCAAAGGGGAGCCGCGACGCCATGGGCACGACGAATTTGGTGACACCTATCCCATCGAATTGTGTGCCGAGCAGTGGCGGGCCTCCCTGCAACAGGTGCAGACGGATGCGGCAGAACTCGATCGCCTGCTGGAAGTGCACTACGAAGAGCTGGCGCACGACCCCGCAGGGCAGCTGGCGCGGATCACCGAATTCCTCGAATTGGCACCGCTGCCGGATAACGACGGAGAGAGTTTCACAATTCACGGCGTGCACTCCGTCATTCGCGACATGAATGCCGACGGTTTCGCGCGTCTGTCGGCGCCGGAGTTTGACGCCATCGAGGCGGTCGCCGGTCCCCTGTTGGCGCACTACGGTTATGCCCGTCCGTAACCTGTCGACGCTGCGTGTTGGCGTCGTCGTGCCGGCGCTGGTGCCGGCGGCGTGGGTCACAGAGGCGGTCGTGGGCCTTGCCGCCACGGGTGCCCGCATCGCTGTGTGCGTCGTCGCCAACTCACAACCAGCTCAGGTGACGGGCTGGAGTCGTCTCCTCGTCGCTGTCGGCGGCGCCCTGGCAACGGCCGACCCGGACGTGCCGCGACCTTTGTCGGAATTGGCTGGCGTCGACATCGTCGATGCTTTCGACGCCGTGGATGTCGTGTTCTTCATCGGTGTCTCCCCTGGCGCCGAACCAACACCTGCCCGCCACCGGCTCGGCGTGTGGGAATTGGCCGGCGTCGCTCACCTTGCAGGCATGCGCGAGACCATTGATGACCAAGGCGCTGTCGAACTGGCGCTGCGCCGAGTGGACCAGGACGGCCTGTTGCGGCCCACGGGGTCGCGTGTGCAGCGCCTGTCGCCGGCGACCACCCGTGCCCGCGCCCTCTGGCAGGCCGCCGCCTTGCCGGCACGTGCCTTGAGTGATCTGGCGGCGGCTCGTGTACCGCTGTTGAAGGGACTGGATCCGAAGGTCGCCACAACCATCACTGCCACGTCGGCCATTGCTGGTGCCGCCAAGCTTACAAGCCGGGCCATGGCAACCGGTGTGCGCCGATTGCTGGCGCGCAACCAGTGGTTCGTCGCAACCTGTATCGATGCTGCCAACCCTGTTCCTGACCTCGAACAGTCGATCGTATTGCAAGCACCAGCGGACCGATTCTGGGCTGATCCATTCCCCGTCGTCGACGGTGACAGGGCCTGTATCTTTGTCGAGGAGTGGCCTTACGCCTTGGGACGCGGCGTGCTCGCCGCCATCGAAATCGACAGGGCTGGAAACTGGCGACGTCTCGGCACCATACTGGAGCAACCCTACCACCTGTCCCACCCCTTCGTCTTTGCCTGGCAAGGGGAGACCTGGTTGCTCCCTGAATCGTCGGCGGCGGGCACCCTGGAACTGTATCGCTGCCTGGAGTATCCACTGCGCTGGGAGCGGGAAACTGTGCTGATGCAGGACAAACGCATCGTCGATGCGACGCTGCACGAGGGTACCGATCGCTGGTGGATGTTCGCCAACATCGGCGACGACAGGGTCTCCACCCACGAGGAGTTACATCTGTTTTTTGCCGATACACCCCTGGGGCCGTGGACGCCCCATCCCGCCAATCCCGTCGTCGCCGACCCACGCTTCGCCCGCCCTGCAGGTCGACTGTTTGAATTGGACGGTTGCTGCTATCGCCCGGCGCAGGACTGTGGCGTGCGCTACGGTGGCGCCCTCGTGATCCACGAGATTCTCGAACTGACGCCCGAGCGCTACGCTGAACGGCTGCACCAGCGTCTGCCGCCTCAGGCACTGGCGGGTGCCAACCGCATGCACACCCTCAATCAGGATCAGTGGCTTACCGTCATCGACGGCCACCGGGACCGATGGCGACTGACCTGAACTCCGAAAACGACATGCGCGACCTCGCTGGGGGCGCCCTCGTCGTCTTTGTCGGCAAGTTGGCACGTGTGTCGCGCGGCGCCTTTCTGCTCGTTATCACCCTGTTGTGCGGCGAGGGCGTGCAGGGCCTCTATTCGATGGCCTGGGCCGTCTCCTCCACCCTCAACAAGGTCGCCCGCTTCGGCCTGTTGCGCGGCATTGTCGTCTACCTCACAGAGGCTCGTGCGGAGTCCGGTGCGGATCGCCGCGGCGAACACGCCGCACTCGGCGCCGGACTATGGATCGCCATCATTGCCAGTGCAACCGTCGTGCTCGGTACCTATCTGACGGCGGACCGCATCGCCGCATTCTATCACAAGCCCATCGCCGACGCACTGCGCATCATGGCCTGGACGGCGCCATTCATCGCCCTGTCCTGGGTCTTTACCTCGGCGACCCGTGCACTGCGCATCATGCGTTATGAGGTCTACGTTCGCTCCGTCACCGGCCCCCTGATCCTGCTCATCGGTGGTGTCATCATCGGTCTCGCCGGTTTCGGCCTGGTCGCCATCGCCTGCGTCCAGTTGTTCATGGCCGTGGGCAACCTGGGCCTAGCCATTTTCTTCTTTCGCCGACACTTCTCTTTGCGCGCCAGTTTTCACGCCATGTCCCAAGCCACGCCCTGGCGCGCCATGGCACGTTTCAACCTGCCGGTGACTTTGGCGGATCTTGTCTACGCCCTGCTCACATCTCTCGATGTATTGATGCTGGCCCGATTCGTCGATGAAGCCGTCGTCGGCCTTTATGTCCTGGCCCGCCGCCTGGCGAGCATCGTGCTCAAAGCGCCGCAGGCATTCGACGCCATCTTCAGCTCCGTTGTCAGCGAACTGTCGACGCAGCAGCGCCACGCCGAATTGGCGGATCGGTTCGTCACCGTCTCCCGTTGGATTCTGACGATGAATCTGCCGATCGCTGTCTGTCTGCTGTTGGTGGGTGACTCGATTCTGCAACTCTACGGTTCCAGCAAGTTGGGACAGAGCGCCGATCTTGAATTGGCTCTGCAGGTGCTTTTCATGCTCGCCGTTGGCATGATGTTGCAGAGCGTCTTCGCCGTCGTCGAACCCCTGCTGGCCATGTCGGGCAAACCGGGACTCAACTTCCTCAACAACATCCTCTGGCTCGGCGTCAACGCGGCACTGAATCTGTGGCTCATCGAACGTTATGGCGCCGTCGGTGCCGCCATCGGCGCCGCCATCGCCATGCTCCTGGTCAGCCTGCTGCGCATCATCGAGGTCTACGCCTTTCGCGGCATCTTTCCCTTTCGCCGCGCCCAGCTGAAACCACTGGCGGCCGGGATCGGCGCCGCCCTGCCGACCTGGCTGTTGCGCGACGCCATCGACGACCCACAGTGGCGGGCCCTGCTCTCGTGTGGGGTGTTTCTGCTGACCTACGTGGGTTTGCTGCTGCTGTTGCGCCTGGAAGCGGAGGATCGCGTGTTGTTGCTGCGAATGTGGCGCTCCGTACGGCGGCGCCTCTCCCGCACAGGGTAGCGAGCTACCCAGGCGACGGCGGAAGCTTTAGCTCGGGATCTGCAGGGGTGCGCAAGGCAAGACGACGACACGCCGGGCCTCGTCCGGTAGATGGCCGGCGGCGGCGACGGCTTCCCACGAGCGTAACAGGACACTATTCGGGAATTGCACATCCCGCTTCCACTCGGGGAACGACTGCGAGCAGATCACCAATGGCGCGCGTTTGGCCATCACCCGTTTGGCGACGGTGTTGGTGTGGATCGTGCCACCCTCTTGCTGATACGCCCGGAAGCTGACATCGGTACGCTGCGCCTCCCGGCGCAACCGCCGATGGCCGAGTTCACGCAGAAATGGCAGGGCCAGCAACGTTCCCAATGGCGCCGGATAACGCCCATCGGTGCGCGCCTCGCTGATCGCACCGCACAGCATGTTCGACACCGACGCCTTCTGAAATTCGCTCCAGCCATGGTAGGCGATACCATCGCAGGCGGGGTCGTAGAGGATCATGCGTGCCTGGGGAAACAGCATGCGCGGCCATTGTGACTTGGACACCTGCACCGGATCGGCATCGAGCGGATACCCATTGACGATGACGAGATCGGTCTGTTCCCGCAGCTGCTGCGGGATCGGCGTCCGATACACCTCGACGGCACGGCGCACCCCTTCGGTGTAGGCGTCGCGGAAATCGCCAGCGACGATATGTGCCACCTCGCGGCGCGAATTGATCACCGTATTTACCGAAAAGTCCAGCCCTGCCCGTTGTGCAAACTCCTCGATGACCTCGCGCGCATCAGATCGGCGTGGGGAGGGCTCGACCTGACCACGCTGGCGCTTGGCTTCGAAACTGTGCAACGCGGAAATACTGAGGATCCCGGCGCAACCTGGAAGCATGATCTTGCCCCCACCGCTGAACCCTGCCAACGTATGCGGCAGGATACAACTGACACCGATGACGAGATCGGCGTCGAGCACACGCTGGTTGACGACGACGGGCATACCGGATGGCAAACGGCCGAGATCACGCAACTCGTCATGGAATGCGTCGTGGCAATGCACCCGATACCGGGCCACGATGTCGGCACCGAGTTTGATCTCGAGTTCCTGGCGCGAGATCTGCCGATGTGAACCGGTGGCGACGAGAAACGAGGTCCCTTCCGGTCCGATGCCGGCGGCCTCGAGCAAGGCCAACAGATGCGGCACGATACGGTGTGCCGGTGTCGGCCGGCCGAGATCGTCGACGACGATGAGTGCCGTCGATTTGCCTTGCGAGAGCGCCGCCAATGTCGGACCAGCATGGGGCTCGGCCAGAGCTTTTTGCAGCTCCGACTCGGGCAGCTCTGGCGCATCCACCGGTGGCAGAACGTCGACGCTCCAGACGTCCGGTACGGGCAATTCGATCTGTTCGTCGCCGTGCCAGGCACGCGAGCGCAGGGAAATCCGGGCCATCGATAGATGAATGGTGGCTTGAGGGGAGGCTGTAGAAGAAGTAGTCTGAAAAAGTAACGGCGCGTCGCAATCCTGTCACGCGGCAACCGTCGCCAATCACCGGAGGATATGAGATGGGGATCTTCAAAAGATTGTTCGGCAAGCGGTCAAAACCAACCAAGGCGCCGCCGTTGACGAACCCCTCGACGCCGTAGCCGTGATCGAGGAAATCAGGGCAGAAGGCAAAGGCGCCAGAGCAGGAGACTGTCGGTGGAATCCTCGCCACGCGATGTCTTTCGGTACACCTTCGTGCGCCTCATGGCCGGCACCCCCACGGCAGAGCTTCGAGCACGCTGTTCCCGGACCGCTGACCTGCCTGCACATTGAAGGGCTTGCCGAGCTGCCGTAGTTTGCACTCACACGCACTCTTCGCCCCATTTCTGTCCATCCGCTGGAGCCTGCCTAGACCATGAGCCCCACCACCACCTCCTCCCAGTCCCTCTTCGAGCGTGCAACCCGCGTCATCCCCGGGGGTGTAAACAGCCCTGTGCGCGCCTTCAAAGCCGTCGGTGGCGATCCACTCTTCATCGCCAATGCCGACGGAGCTCACGTCACCGACGCGGATGGCAACCGCTACATCGATTACGTCGGCTCCTGGGGACCGATGGTCCTCGGCCATCGACCGACCGTCGTGTTGGAGGCGCTGCGCTCGGTGCTGGACAGGGGCACCAGTTTCGGCGCACCCACCGACATCGAAGTCGAGATGGCTGAGTTGCTGACGACGATCGTGCCATCTCTGGAGATGGTGCGCATGGTGAACTCCGGCACCGAGGCCTGCATGACCGCCCTGCGCCTCGCCCGTGGCGCCACCGGCCGGGATGTGATCGTCAAGTTCAACGGTTGTTATCATGGCCATTCCGACTCCCTGCTCGTCGAAGCCGGTTCGGGTGTCGCCACCTTCGGTATTTCCGGCTCTCCCGGTGTACCCGACGACATCGCCCGACGCACGGTGAGCATCGAATACAACGATCTCGATGTGCTGCGGCAGACCGTTGACGGCATCGGTGCCGACCAGATCGCTGCCATCATCCTGGAACCCGTGGCGGGAAATATGGGCCTGGTGTTACCGAACGAAGGGTTCCTGCAGGGCGTGCGTGAGTTATGTTCGGAGACCGGCATCATCCTCATTTTCGACGAGGTCATGACCGGCTTTCGGGTAGCCCTGGGCGGCGCACAGGAGCGCTTCGGTATCACCCCCGATCTGAGCACCTACTCAAAGGTCATCGGGGGTGGGCTCCCTGTTGGCGCTTTCGGCGGTCGCGCCGACATCATGTCGCAGCTGGCACCCTCCGGTCCCGTCTATCAGGCGGGCACATTGTCCGGCAACCCCCTGGCCATGACTGCCGGTCTGGCGACGGTGCGCCACCTGCAGGAGTCCGACCCCTATAAAAAGCTCGAGGCCCTCGGTGCGCGCTGGGTTGCCGGCATGACAGCAGCCACTGCCGATGCGGGTGTAGCGGCGTCGATCACCCACTGCGGTTCGATGCTGGGCATGTATTTTCACCCGGGGCCAGTGACCAACTACACGCAGGTGCAGGGCGCCGATACCGAGCTCTTCCAGCGCTACTTCCGCGGTATGCTCGATGCCGGCATTTATCTGGCACCCTCCGCCTTTGAGGCCGGGTTCATCTCCACGTCACACACTGAAGAGTTGATCGACGAAACGACACAGGCCGCAGCCAGGGTGCTCAAGGAGGTCGCGTAGGGGCTCCTGTCGGAACTTTACGTTTCTTTACCTGAGCGACATACAGGGGCAAGACCGGTCAGCCAGATTGGTGTTGAGTGGCACGCAATGGCGCGGCCACCAACTGAAGGAGTCACCATGACGGCTACATACCCAACACGACGGCGTGCTTAACCCGCCATTTTCTGTCACTATCCAGGGTGGTTGTCAACCCATTAAATTGTCGTAACTACTGTAATAATCCTTTGGTTATAAAACAAAGTCACCTTCATCTTCGGCGCCTGTTAACACCATTCTCCGCGCCGAGAGAATTCAGCGGTCCCACGATCGGAGTACTGTACTGGTTGTTTTTCTGTACGTAATTCTGTACTGTTCTGTACAGAATGGAGGCCCACGATGAAGACAGTGACCCTGACTGAATTTCGCAGTAACGCCTCGGGGATGCTGAGGCTGGTTGAGAACGGCGAGACGCTTCGCATCCTTCGGCACGGGCGGCCTGTTGCCGATGTTTCTCCCGTCAGGGAGGAGACGGACTCGCAACCATCGTGGAAATCTCCCGCCCTCCGCCTTACGGCGACGGGTCCGGGACTCTCTTCCGCCATCGTGGAGGAGCGAAAACGTGAAGACCTTTCTTGATTCTTCCTCCTTTGCGAAGCGCTACGTCGAGGAGCACGGAAGCAATGATGTAGAAACGATCTGTGCTGCAACTACACAGTTGGCTCTGAGCGTTCTTTGCGTGCCCGAAATCATCTCTGCTCTCAATCGTCGGCGGCGCGAGCACACGCTCACGCAGCGGCAATACGAGACAGCAAAGCGCCATCTGATCGACGATGTCCGACACGCAGACATCATCAATCTGACGCCTTCGGTGGTCGAATCGTCCATCACGATTCTCGAGGCTGGCACGGTTCGTACGCTCGACGCACTCCATGTAGCGTGTGCCGCCCAATGGGGTCCCGATCTGTTCGTTTCCTCTGACAAGCGACAGATTGACGCAGCCAGACACGCCGGGTTGGTAACGAGGGAGGTCTAGTGACCATCCCCTATCTCGCCCTGCGTGACCAGATCGAAGGTCTGCGGGCATCGCCCTCGAGAGGGTACGTGTGTCGGCAGTAAACTTGACTTGACATGTATAACAAACTCTCCCGATACGACATCGGCTGATCGTACACCTGCATTTCTTGCTCACAGTGGACAGCCGGGCCTGGATCTCTCCAAAACTCGCTGACAATCAACAAT
>DPVW01000074.1:32006-36426 GCA_003529325.1 Candidatus Latescibacterota bacterium
TATCGAGCTCGCATTTCTATCGTATATATATGAAAAATATAGATATATGACGATTAATATCGTAACTTCTGGGTCCGGCTTGATAAGAATATTGTGTCGATTACGCACGATATTTGTGTTCGACGACTCCGACACGGAAGACTTCGACCCGATGGTCCCCCAAAGCACTGTCCTTACGCGGTTGGCCCCCATACATCAGGAATACGGTCCCGAACCACAGAAGATGCGCGAGACCGACCACTACAAGGCGGAGTATGTCCAGCACTTCGTCGAGAAGTGGGATGAGTTGATCGACTGGGATCAACGAGCCGAGGGCGAAGGTGACTTCTTCATCAATCACCTGAGAGAGCGGGGTGCCCAGCGTGTGCTCGATGTGGCCACCGGCACGGGCTTCCACTCCGTGCGGCTATTGCAGGAGGGCTTCGATGTCGTCAGCGCCGATGGTAGTCCGGAGATGCTCTGCAAGGCCTTCGAAAACGCCCGTCACAGGGGACATGTGCTGCGCACCGTGCAGGCCGACTGGCGCTTTCTCAATCGTGATATCCATGAGAGCTTCGATGCCGTCATCTGTCTGGGCAACTCCTTCACCCATCTGTTCAAGGAGAGGGACCGGCGTAAATCGCTGGCTGAGTTCTACACCGTCCTCGATCATGACGGTTTCCTGATTCTCGACCAGCGCAACTACGACGCCATCCTCGATGACGGCTATCAGAGCAAAGATGCCTTCTACTACTGTGGTGATAATATCCGCGTCGAACCGGAGCACGTTGACGAGGGGCTCGCCCGGTTTGCGTACGAATTCAAGGATGGCCCCACGTTCCATTTAAACATGTTTCCCCTCCGCCGGGAATACACGCGGCGACTGATGCATGAGGTCGGTTTCCAGAGGGTGGAGACCTTCGGTGACTTCCAGGCGAAATTCGACAACATGGAGCCTGACTTCCTTGTCCACGTGGCCGAGAAGAGCTACGAGGAATGACCGCCACCGCGTACTCGCAGGTCGTCGAAACCGCCCGCAGCTATTACGACAGCGCCGACGCCGACGCCTTCTACTCGACCATTTGGGGGGGTGAAGACATCCACATCGGCGTCTACGAGTCGGAACGGGACACGATATCGGCAGCGAGCCGGCGCACTGTCGAGCGCCTGGCCGGGCAGTTGTCGCCTCTGAACTCGTCGTCTCGTGTCCTGGACATGGGTTCCGGTTACGGCGGTACCGCACGCTACCTGGCCAGCACCTTCGGGTGTCGAGTGGTAGGCCTGAACCTGAGCGCCATAGAAAACGAACGGGCACGCCAGTTGAACGATATGCAGAACCTGGCCGACCAGATCGACATCGTCGAGGGCAGCTTTGAGTCGGTGGACGCCGAGGATGACAGCTTCGACAAAGTTTGCTCGCAGGACGCGTTCCTGCACAGTGGCGAGCGCGAGCGTGTTGTGACCGAGGCAGCGCGCGTGCTCAAACCGGGTGGCACCTTCGCTTTCACCGATATCATGCAAGCTGACGACTGCCCCGCCGGGGTCCTGGATCCGATCCTCGCTCGTATCCACCTGAGCAGCCTCGGGGCGCCGGCATTCTATCGAGATGCGGCGATCACCCACGGCCTCGTGGAGGTGGAGTTCATCGATCTCACGCGCCAGTTGATCCTCCACTACGACCGTGTTCTGCGCGAGACTCAGAGCCGTGAAGACGAACTACTGACCACAATCAGTGGTGACTATCTGCAGCATATGAAGCGGGGCCTCGCCCGTTGGGTGGAGGGGGGAGAGAAAGGGTATCTGGTCTGGGGAATCTTCACGTTCAGTAAACCCGGGATCCCATCGAACCCGGTGACTGGCACGAGCCTGGAGGCGAATACTTGAGCAGCGACAAAACGTCCGCGGGTGGAAAGATGGGGTTACGCATCCATCCAACCGTATTCTGGGCGACGGCGGGTGTGACCGTATTCTTCGTCATCTTCACTCTGCTCAACCTGAGCCAGATGAAGCTCTTCTTCGATGCGTCTCTGAGTTTCATCACGACCAGCATGGGCTGGTTTTTCGTGCTCTGCGTCAATGTCTACCTCGCAGTGGTCCTGTACATGTTGTTCAGTCGTCATGCCCACATTCGCCTCGGCGGTGACGATGCGAGACCGGACTTCACTTACTGGGGCTGGCTGTCGATGCTGTTCAGTGCCGGCATGGGGATCGGGCTCATGTTCTGGAGTGTCGCGGAGCCGATGTATCACTTCACCAGTCCGCCCTGGGGTGAGGCGCAGACCGCTGAGGCGGCCAGGCTGGCGATGGGTGTCACCTTCTTTCATTGGGGATTCCACGCGTGGGGACTGTATGGCCTGATGGCGTTGGCCCTGGCCTACTTTGCCTACAACAAGGGCTTGCCACTCACCGTCCGCTCCACCTTCTATCCATTGCTGGGCGAACGCATTCACGGCCGAGCGGGTGACCTGATCGACACCCTGGCGGCCGTGGCCACTCTGTTCGGGCTGGCGACCTCGCTCGGTCTGGGTGCCCAGCAGGTGAATGCCGGTTTTGCACACCTCTTCGGTCTGCCGCAGTCGACGCTTGTGCAAGTTATCCTGATCGCCATCATCACTGCCATGGCGACGATCTCCGTCGTGTTGGGTGTTGATCGAGGCATCCGCCGACTGAGTCAGATCAACGTCATCATCGCAGGAATGCTCCTGCTGTTTGTGTTGCTCGCCGGACCGACGCGTTATTTGCTCGATGCGTTGGTGCAGAACATGGGCATCTACCTCAGTTACCTGCCGCGTCTGAGCTTCTGGACCGAGACCTACAGCCAAACCGCCTGGCAACATGGCTGGACGTTATTCTACTGGGCCTGGTGGATCGCCTGGGCTCCCTTCGTGGGCATCTTCGTAGCTCGCGTATCCCGAGGCCGAACGGTGCGGGAATTCATCGGTGCGATCCTGCTGGTGCCGACACTGGCCACCTTCGTCTGGCTCACCATTTTCGGCAATGCCGCACTGTATGTGGAGATGTTCGGTGGGGGTGGCATCGCCGAGGCCGTACGGGCAGATGTTGCCGTGGCCCTGTTCAAACTACTCGAGCATTACCCGATGTCGTCGATCACAGTCGGCCTGGCGGTGTGTATCGTCATCACTTTCTTCGTGACCTCGTCCGATTCAGCCTCGCTGGTCGTGGATATCATCACCTCCGGTGGTGATCTGGATCCGCCAAAGGTGCAGCGCGTTTTCTGGGCGACGATGGAAGGGGTTATTGCCGCTGTGCTGCTGATGGGCGGCGGTCTGCTGGCTCTGCAGACGGCGGTGGTCGCCACCGGGCTGCCCTTCGCAGCGGTGCTCCTGCTGCTGAGCATCAGTCTCGTGCGAGGCATGAAGCAGGACGCCTGATCGGAACGTGAAGCAGCGTGCCAAAGACCGAGACTGATCTGACCGTCACAAAGCCCATCAGGCGATGCCAGAAGTTGGCACTGCCTCTGGTGATTCTGGCAATGATCGGCGGCGGCGATTTCCCCTCGCCCAACCATTCGCTGGTCGATGCCGTGTCGGCAGCCACCAGACCGAGCCAGTCAGTGGTCGGTCTCGTCAGATCGGACTACAGCGAGCTTGCTGACCCGGCTACAGCTGACGCCGAACTGACCGAGTCACAGGTGGAACAGATGGTGCGCCACGCCGTCGAGCTGTCCGGGGGGCTTGCTGATCGGATACCGCAGGACGCGCAGTGGGTCGTTATCAAGGTCAATATCGTCGAGTTGAGGGAGCAGGGATCGGGGGTGATCACCGATTGGCGGGTCGTCAAGTCACTGATCGAAATCGTCCATGAAACCGTACCCGAAGCACGTGTCACCATCGTCGAAGGCCCGGCGGAATGGATTTCGCCCGGCAGCCCTGATGTACAGGTGGGACACCAAGTAAAACGAATCGACGGTTTCGCGATTGCGGGCTATCGACAGTTGCTCGAGGACCCCGACCTGGCGGGGGTCGACCTCGATATTCTCGATCTGAATTTCGACGAAGTCGATGAGGTCATGGTGCCGGACGGCGGTTTTGCCCGGGACCGATGGACCTTGCCCGTCGCCATCCTCGAGAGCGACTTCTTCATCACCGTGCCCGTACTCAAGATCCACGATCAGATCAACATGACAAATGCCATGAAAAATCTCATCGGCATCTTCCCGGGCATGATCTACGGCTGGCCGAAGTTGCGTGGGTATCCGCCCCGTAGCGGCAATCGGGGGATCCCCCACAGCGACGACATCATCGACGAGACGATCGCCGACGTCGTCGCCGCTGCCGGACCGGACTTCGCTCTGGTCGACGCGATCATGTGCATGGAACGGGCCAAAACCGATGCCTACGGGTTTGGTGGCAGACAACGACGCATGAATGTCATCCTCGCCAGTGCCGATGTCGTGTCGGCGGACGCGGTCTCGGCGCAA